>JAWLHT010000223.1:0-9308 GCA_041690195.1 Candidatus Latescibacterota bacterium | reverse complement strand
CTCGGAATTCGCCCGGTCAAGGGCAAGTGAATCATCCGATACTGCCGGATGACCCTTGACCGGACTCCATTCCTGCCTCATTTGTAACATACAAGGGGAACGAGGGGTGAGTTATATTTTTAGGCCCGAATTACAAAACATCAGTACACTACTATCTGCTTATCTTTACGACAATGGGACCGAGGGGTGAGTTATATTTTGGGGAAGCGCGGTGGCTCAGGTCGGTAACTCACCCTCCTGCCCCAAAACTTGGGTAATGACAAGCTCGCGAGAAAGAGGGGGGACATCGAGCCAACGGAAACACCGTAGCAGACGATGCCGCCGATTTCCGCGTGCACCTCGTTTCCACGGTTACACTCCCCCGAACAGTCCCTTTTATCTTGTGTATGTGCATATAATGGAATATATTGATTCCATTGTTATAAGACGGCGTCCGATACTCCCGAAAAGCCACTCCGCATCACAGGACCACGGGGCGGAGCATTGTCTTCGCCCCGAGCGCGGTAACGGGGACTTCCGGGATCGAAACGAATCCATGCCGGGGGAGCATGCTGCACTCCCGGCCGAACCGGACGCCCGGAAAAGGAGGAGATCGTGAGCACGCTTTCCCTCGCGCTGGCCAAAGAAAATCTCCGCGAGCGAACGGTGGAGCGAAAGGGGCTGGTCGTCATCGGGGGCGGCATCACCGGGCTGAGCGCCGCCATTTCCTGGGCCTGTACCGTAGACGCGCGCGCGAATCCCGTGGTCGTCCTGGAGAAAGAACCAATGGTCGGCGGCTGCGTGACCTCATTCCGGAGAAAAGGCTATCTTTTCGATACCGTGCAGATGGCCCCGGATATATCCGATATTCTGCCCTATCTCGGAGTGGACATCGAACTCCGGCAAATCGACGGGGATCTTCTGCGGATCGTTGTGGCCGATCCGGCACGGGGAACAGCCCGGGCGACCGGCATTCCCTCCGGCTGGGATGCGTTCCGCCGCATGCTCCGGGAACGCTTTCCCCCGGAATCATCCCGCGTTGATCGTTTCATATCCTACACCCGGGCCATGTTCAACGAACTTCCGCGCCTGAAGGTCGAGCCGGGGCCGCTTCAGCTTCTGTCCACCCCGCTCCGCTGCCCGCGGGTTGTCGCAAACCGGAACCGCACTTTTCGGGAATACATCAACCGTTTCGGGTTCCGCGACCCGGAACTCCGGGATATCCTTGAACGTTTCGAGGTATTCGGCGCACTTCCCGCGGGGCGTGCGGCGGCCCTCATGACCGCGGGCGCGTTGTGTTCCACCATGGAAGGCGTATACCGGACAAAGCGCGGATTCGTGGATCTTCCCCATCAGATGCGTCGGCGTGTGGTGAACCTGGGAGGCGAAGTGCGTACCCGGGCCGCGGTGACCCGGATACTGGTTGATGAGGGACGGGTATGGGGCGTGGCGCTCGCCGATGGTTCGACCATCGCGGCGGACCATGTGATCACCACTATCGACCCCACCGTGGCGATGCGCGACCTGGTCGGCATGGATGTCCTTCGAGACCTGGACCGGCGGTATGCCGAGAAGGTTGCCTCGCTCCGGATGTCAACATCGTCCCTGCACGTTTCCCTGGGCCTGGATGACCGCATCGACCTCACCCGGTACGGGCTGCAGGGCGGGTATACGGTGCTGGCCTCGGGCAGGGATGCCTTCGAGCGTCTCTTCCAGGCGGCGGACCGCGACGAAATCGGCCAAAGCGAGAGCTGCTTCCACCTTGCGGTGGTCTGTCCATCCCTGATCACCGGCGGCAAACCCGTGCTCACCATCCGGGCGGTCCCCATGCCCATGGCCGACTGGCTGTCCCTCCGTGTCGCCGATCCGGAGGCCTATCTCCGTAAAAAAGAACACTGGGGAGATTTCTGCGTCGGTATCGTGGAGCGCTATCTCATACCGGGACTCCGGGAACACATCCTGGTCCGGGATGTGGCCACCCCGGCCACCTTCGCCCGCTATCTCGGTTCCCCCACCGGCGCCATTTACGACATGGCGCCCTATCCCGGGAACTTCGGCCACTCCAGGCTGCGGATGCGGACTCCGGTCCGTGGTCTCTACCAGCCCAAATTCTCCCACGGCATCCTGCCCGCGCTTCTGGGCGGCATGCAGGCCGTGGACATGATTCTCGGGGGAAAAATAATGCGGGGCAACGTGCGGTTTGACAGGCGCGGAGGATGAAGCCGGTTTCAGGCAAGTTTCGTGGCAAAACGGCCAAAAATACACCTATCCCGTCCCGCCCCGGCCCTCAATCTCCTAAAGCGCATTGGTTAAAAACAGCGGCAGCCGGATTTGCACATATTGATTTATCACTGCAGTTATCATGGAATCGGGCAAAACCTGTCGGAATGGGGATGCGTGTGATGGGTGGGATAAAAGATGATAAAAGACGAAACCGACGGGTGCTCGATTCTTTCATCCTGTCTTTATCTCGGGGTCCCCGGGCGAATCGGTACGATTCGGATGGGGTAATCACGCGCATCCCCATTCAGACGGGCATCACCGGCTTTCTTCCCGGTTTGATTCACCTTGAGTGTTATGCCTTCTGGTCCGGAATTGGTATGGGAAATCCTCAAACGTCGCGCAATAGGCGGGGGCAGAAAAACCCGGACCGCTCCTGAAGAACGGTCCGGGAAACATCCGGCGTGCGAATTTCCGGATCATCGAAGCTGTTCAGCGGCCCGGTTTCGTCCCATCTTCCCATCCGGCGATTTCGTACCGCTTCGGGCGGTAATTCCCCTTCCGCTTTACCATCCCCTTTCCGCCGCTCCGGGAAATTTCCACCGTGGAATACGTCCCCTTTTCAAAATCGAAGCTCACGCCGTCGTCCTCAAACAGGATCATCGGACGGCAGTCCGCTCCGTAGGCCCGGCAGGTGATCTCGAACATGGTGTTCGGAGCGACGTGCTGTACCGGCTTCGCCAGCGGGAGAATGCTCCCCTCCCGGACAAAGAGGGGAATGGTCTCCAGCGCGGCCTCGTAATCATACCGTTTCCCTCCCGCGTATTTCCGTCCGGTGGCGAAGTCGTACCACGTCCCGGCGGGAAGATAAACCTCCCGGGATTTCTGCCCGGCGAACAAGGGCGCGCAGAGCAGATTGTCGCCCATGAGGTACTCGTCGTCCACGGCCCACGTTTCCGGGTCGCCGGGATAGTCCATCACCAGCGCACGGACCGGCGGAATTCCCTCGAAGCGGTAGCGCATGAACGCCGAATACAGGTACGGGACCAACTGCATGCGGAATTCGAGAATCCGCCGGCAGATGTCCTCCACCTCCTTCGCGTTGGGAAGGAACTCGTTCCGGTTGTTCTTTTCCGTGTCGGTCTGGAGCCAGGGGGGATTGCTCAGGTACCAGGAGTTGAAGCAGGTCTGGGGTGCGAGCACGGCGGACTGCAGGCGACGGACCAGGTCCTCCACGGAGGCGCAGTCCCGCACCTCGGGGGACCACAGGTGGCCGGTGAACCCGGTGTTCACGAGCTGACGCACGTACTCCCGGTGGCCGTACGTATCGCTGTAGAGCGCGGATGGATAGGGCGCGGCGAGCGCGTACGACGCCCGGACGTCGAAATAGGTCCGCTGATTGAGCTTCCGGAAGATGCTGTACATGGTCTGCTGGTAGAGAATGCCATAGAGCTGGTGCATCTGTTCGCCGTCGAGACCAGAGGGGAAAAGACTCGCCTCCGGAAAGCCCCAAGCCCGGTCGGCTTCCAGATAGTTGGCATTGTCGCACTCGTCCAGCTTGAAGGCACTCACCCCGGCGCGAACCATGTTTTTCTCGTGATAGTCGGCAAAGATGCTCCGGGCTTTCGGGTCGGCGAAGTCCGGAACCAGCCCGCCCCAGACGGTGAAGTCTCCCGAATACGGGGTCAGGGGGCCGAAGAGCGGCGAAGTGGAGTGGGTGTAGGCGTGCTCCCAGAGGTTGAGGCGATATCCCAGGCCGTTGACCGCCTCGATGAACCCGTCCGGATCCGGGAAGTTCTCCCGGTTCCAAACATAGGTGCAGGAGTAGGCGTGGGTGTGCCAGCCGGGCTCCAGGCCGAGCATGTCCACGGGAATGCGGTTATCACGGAAGTACCGCGCAAACCGGAGGGCGTCCGCCGCGGTGGAGGTGTTCTTCACCCGGTACTTCACGCCGAGCCCCCAGAGCGGCGGAATGCAGCCGCCCCCGGAGAAGAGGTTGTATCGCTGCACCGCGCCCTTCAGGTCCGGGCCGCCGAAGAGATAGATGTCCACGCCCCGGGCCGAGGGGATGTCCACCACCACGCAATCCGATCCGAGGGAGTCGGCGGGCGCCCCCGCTCCCTTTTTCGCGGCGGTTCGCGCCAGGGAATCCCGCCGAACATGCGAACCGACATAGAAAGCCGGATAGCGCGCCGTGTCCACGAATACACCGTACCCCGCCGTGGAGACATAGAACGGCGCCGGAGCGTGGGTGTATCCCACGTTCCCCGCCGGCCAGCTGTTCACGATGGGCTCCAGCCGCATTCCCCGCTGACGGAAGGAATTGGGCTGCATCCCGAACCCGTAGATCTGCTCCCGCGCGCCGAGGGGAATCTCCACCACGCACCCGCGGGGCGCGAGCGTGACCTTCACCGCCTCCCTGGCGAACGGCGGGTGGGAGACCTTCGGGAGCGCCTTCAATCCGGCCTCGTACGGCGGAAACTCCCGGAACGCCGTGGGGGTGAACCGCTCCGGCGTCCCCGCCCGGATGCGCCAGACTCCCGGAGCAACCGGGGTGATCGAGGCGGAGAGGGGCTGGGCGGAGAGGGAGGGAAGATTTGCAAGAAGAAATAGTAGGGCAATAGGGAAGAAACAGCGTGGATACATGAAAGTCCCTTACTATACGTAATCCGGCAAAACCTTTGACAGCTTATCGCCACTTAAATGACCGTGTGCAAAAAAGGTATCAATGCTACACATGTTATACTTTCAGCTATTGCATTTACGCAATTAAGCTGTGAAGGCAAACACTTGTCCCACAAATCTACTGTCTATCTTTTATTGTGAATTCTGCATGTCCTACAGTTCTCCTGTAATGAATTGTTATTTGCCCTATCCGAATATACCTTTCCCCTAGGGCGTGAAACAATATCCTTGTTTGTAAAATCTTTTTTTAACTTTGTGTCATTAGTGCAAATCAACCTTGCGCCACTAACTCTAGCTAAAGCTAGCACATGCGGATCATCTGACTTATACGTCAAGGTGGCTCTTATAAATCTTTCTTCAGTATCGATCTTTTCGGACGAAACGATTCTTGCAATTCCTGCTCTATCGAATTCTAAAATCCGCTGCTTTACCTCACTAGAAACGAAATATTCGTCCTTTAACTTTCCTCCGTAGACAAGAACGTTCTGACCGCATAATAGGGCATTAACAACAGGACAATATCTATCATCATTATAAACCAATGCGTCTACCACAATATTGTTATCAATTATTAAGCACATATCATACCCTCGAAAGCAAGCTAAGCTGTTCTTTTAGGAAAAAATCTCTATATCCACGTGGAGGATTTATAATGTTCCCATTATTATCAACTCGCATAGGGTACACGTTTGACTTTTCATCGGTTTTACTAAAATACAGTATACCTACCTTGTCTTTATCAATAGTTCCTTTTGCAATTTCTTGCCTAACTCTGTCTATTAAATAATCACTATGTGTTTCAATAATGAACGAAGATTGCATCTGCTGGGTCACCTTTGAAAAGAAAGAGCCAAGAGCAGCCTGTGCCTTGGGGTGAAGGTGAACTTCAGGCTGCTGAAGCAAGTACATTGAGCGAGGAGCATCGAGAATGCTTTCTACTACAATTGGCAGACTTTGACTAACACCGTAGCCAACATCTGCTAAATTTATATGTTTCCCCCCAATCTCAACAATTAGTTGAATAGGCGCACTATGTGAATCGCCCAATCTTTTTGTTTGAATGTATGAAAATAATCCAGAGTCAGCCCCAAAATCTCTTATGATATTCTCAAAAGCTTTTGCGTTCTCCTCATTTGTGCACGAATATACATGTCGAGCAAGACGGAGAGGAATGTGATCACCTTCTGGCTTAAATTCATCATTGTAAGTTTCATATGTTCGGCGTGGCTTTGTTCTTATTGGAGCAAAAGAAATTACTTTCGCTTCAGAAATTGTTCTTTCTTCAATTAACATATAGAGGTCGCCCAAGAAGGGGACTTTGTCAGAATCTAAAGTATTAACGCTTTTCTTTTTAATAATTGCCTTTGTAGTGCATAGTGCGATTAGGGCCATCAATCCTTGGCTTTCAATAAAACTCGCATACCTGTCCTTTTTGTTAATATAAAATTGCTGCTTTTTTTGAATACCATTTGAAATCGAAGTAAAACTAATTCCTGTCTTTTTTTCCCCAAAGCCAATCCTAAGAGATGTTTTGTTGTTAATAATGTTGAATTCTTTTGGGACAACTTGCCCTAAAAAGCTTTTGTAGGTTGCAACGGTCGTAACGTCTTCCGGATTGTAGATGCTCCTTTTGTTGAATCCAATTTTAAATGATCCTGAATCCCTTTTTGTTATATCATGAGCAACAATACTTTCAAATCCACCCATATCAAAAGGGGGTATGTTGAAGCCAGGTTTCAATGGAAATCTGTCTTGGTCAGACATAACTGATAAAATTGAAAGAAATGTAGATTTTCCTGTGCTATTCTCTCCAACGAGAAGTGTTAGTGGAAACAACGGAATCCGGTGCTTCCCATAGAAGCATCGAACATTTTCAATGATAATGTCCATTTCACCTCCTTTTCTTGTTGATTTGACTATAATATTACCTCAATTGCAAGATGTCAATATATGTTTTCTCTTTTTCCCCTTGCTCCTCCCCTCTCCCCCGTGTTACCATATATACACGTACCGCGTATATACGGATATCATCAACTCCCTCTCACACCGGAGGTTAAATTCCATGCCCAGGTTCCTGCCCATACTCCTTTTGGCACTTTTCCTTTCCCCCGGAGGCGCGGTCATGGCCCAGACATCTCCCGCGCTGAACATCGTTCCCCGGCCCGTGCTCGTCCGGGCGCAGGAAGGAACGTTCACCATCACCGGCAAAACCGCCATCCTCTATTCCGCCGGTTCGGCGGAGATGAAGGAGATGGCGGAGTACCTCGCCGACCGTCTGGCCGAATCCACCGGCAAAAGGCTCTCCATCCGGGAGGGCGCGGACGGCGGAAATGTCATCGTGCTCAAGCTCAACGGATGCGGCGAGGTGGACAAGACCGACGAGGGCTACTGCCTGAACGCCGGGCCGGAACGCATTGTCATCGCCGCTCCGAAACCGGCGGGGGTGTTCTACGGCATCCAGACCCTGCGGCAGATGCTCGATGCCGGAGGCACGGGGGCCGCGAAGGTCCCGGGCGTCTACATCTCGGACTTTCCGCGCTATGGCTGGCGGGGGATTTCCTTCGACTGCGCCCGTCATTTCCACAGCAAGGAAGCGGTGAAACGCTACATCGACCTCTTGGCCTATCACAAAATGAACGTCTTTCACTGGCACCTCACGGACGACCAGGGCTGGCGCATCGAGATTCAAAAGTACCCGAAGCTCACCTCCGTGGGCGCGTGGCGGGACGAGTTCGGACGCAGGCACGGCGGGTTTTACACCCGGGATGACGTCCGCGAGGTCGTGGCCTACGCCAGGAGCCGGTATATCGAGGTCGTCCCGGAAATCGAGATGCCGGGGCACGCCACCGCCGCGATTGCCGCATATCCTGAACTCTCCTGCGATGGCCAGCAGCTCACCATCAAGCCGGAATGGGGCGTATTCCCCAACCTTTTCTGCGCCGGGAAGGAAGAGACTTTCGCGTTCCTGGAGGACGTGCTGCGGGAGGTCGCGGAGCTCTTCCCCTCCCGGTACATCCATATCGGCGGTGACGAGGCCGCCAAGGACAAGTGGAAGGTCTGCCCCCACTGCCAGAAGCGCATCAGGGATGAGGGGTTGAAGGACGAGGAAGCGCTCCAGGGGTATTTCTCCCGACGGATGGACACGTTTGTCCGCTCTCTCGGCAAAACCTTGATCGGCTGGGATGAAATTCTGGAAGGCAAGCCCTCGCAGACCGCGGTGGTGGAATCCTGGCGCGGCATGGAGGGCGCAGTGGAAGGCGCGGCCGAGGGACACCGCATCATCGCCGCCCCGGAGCAGACGAATTATTTCGATTATCCCATGCTCGACGAGCGCTCACACATATGGTGGATGAGGACGACCTCCCTGGAGAAAGCGTACTCCTTCGAGGCGACCCCGAAGAAACTCACCCCGGAGCAGGCCTCCTTCATCATGGGAGCGGAATGCGCCATCTGGAGCGAGTACGCCCGTGACTTCGAGCTGGACTACAAGATTTTCCCCCGTCTCTGCGCCTTCAGCGAGACGGTGTGGACTCCCGGCGACCTGCGGAACTGGGATGATTTCTCCCGCCGCATGGAGACCCAGCTCACCCGCCTGGACCGGCTCGGGGTGGACTACTTCACCCCGGCGTTCTTCGCGGGGAAATGGACTCCGGCCCAGGTTTCCGGCGACAAAAAGACGTTGGAATGGGATTTGAGCGGGTTCATCACCAAGCCGGGGCACTACCGTTTCACCATTCGTCACGACGAAGGCAAGGACGGCGTCTCGGTCGAGTCGGCGGCACTCCTCCGTGACGGCCGCGCGGTGTGGAGCGACAACCATCCGGCGCGCACCTCGGCCAGGCGTAACGAGTTCCAGAACTACTACATGGACGTGGCGAAGGTCGAATCCGGCAAGCCGTACACCCTCAAGGTCATCCTCACCGCCGAGGGCGGCGGCGATACCGCGGGCTCGGTCTGGGTGCGGTATTTCGCGGACAAATAATCGGCGGAACGAACCAAAAACGGAAACGGCGGGTGTTTGCCCGCCGTTTCCGTTTCATTGCCGTTCGGTTTTGCCCAGCCCGTTCCGGGATTCGTCCGGTGTTCCCGCGCAGACAGGGATACATCGTGCCGCATACTGTCTGAATGGGGATGCGGGGGATAAAGACAGGATGAAAAAACGGATAAAAAGAATCGCGCTCCCGCCGGTTTTATCTTTCATCATCTTTTATCCCATGCATCCCGGGGTCCCCGGGCGAATCGGTACGATTCGGCTGGGGTGGTTCCGCGCATCCCCATTCAGACAATTTCTTGCTGAACCTCTTTCCCGTTTTGCTCCCATTTTGGTATACGGTTATCGGGTTAAGTCAGCAACGAACCGAAGCAGCACAAGCAAGACTCACGCGCATGAGTGATGTCTTTCCTGCCCCCTGCAAGGGGGAAGG
>JAWLHT010000222.1:0-9323 GCA_041690195.1 Candidatus Latescibacterota bacterium | reverse complement strand
GGGTAATTGCCGGGCTGATTCCCGAATCGGAACGGGAGCGCAACGGTGTCCGCATCCTGGAGCGTCGCGCGGTGAACTCCAAAACCCGCCGGGTGGAAAAGACCATCACCCTCTGCTGCCAGGGCCGGGAAGAGTGTTTCCATGAGTCGGTGCGGCTCTATTCGCTCGACGAAATGCGCGGGATGCTCGATGCGGCCGGGCTTACAGTCGATGGCGTGGCTGGGTCGCCCTCGGGAGAGGAGTACTCCGAGTCAACTCCGAGAATGATCCTGTGGGGGAGAAAAAGCGGGGAATGGGGATAAACGGTTAAAAAGTTTCCAAAGCGGCAGTTCACCGGGGAACGGGGGGCATTGTCGTAAACAGAAGCGATTAGTAGCGAACGGGTGTTTTGAGGTTCGGGTTTGGAAAATCTAACTCACCCCTCATTCCCCTCTCTCGGTGAGAGAGGGGATGACCCGTTATCGGCTGTCTCGGTATTCCCGATGGCTCAATTCCCCCTCTCTCAGGAGAGAGGGGGCCAGGGCGTGAGTTACCGGCCAAAACCTCCACTGATTATATTTAGTACTCATACGTGCCTGAGGCTTTCTCTTATCTTTACGACTATGGGGACGAGGAGCGAGTTACGTTTTCAATACTGCTTATGGTACCGCACGGGTTTTCCAAAGGCAGACCATACGGCTCCCCCGGCGCTCTCTTGCGCACCGTTACTCACCGGTTTGATTATCATACATTCAGACACACTTCCGGACGATGCTTCGGCCCAGGGTTTCCGGGGTGAGGAGTGCGCCGATGAATCCGATGGCTCCGAACCCCACCGCGAGCAGAAAAGCGCCGGTATAGTCCGCCTCGGAGTATACCCGTATTCCGCCGGACATGGCGCCGTCCCAGAAACGGTCGAGCACCCAGCCGATCAGTGGTTGCAGGATGACCGTGGCCAGAAAAGATCCGGTGTTCACTATGCTGGTGGCCATTCCGGAAAGCGCCGGATTTGTCAGTTCCTTGGCTATGGAGAAAGTAACAACACTCCCCGTGCTGGTGAATCCCAGAAGAAAGAAGAGCAGGTACCCGGTGAAGCCCGGTCCCCACGGGAAGGCGAGAAAAAAGCCCCAAGTGATGAGATAGGTGACTGTTCCGGCCATGAGAATGGGCCTGCGCCGCCCGATGTGGTCCGAAAGCCAGCCAAAGAAGAAACCCCCGACCGCGAAGGCGATCAACATCACCGTGGTGTACGAGGCGGCGGTGCCGCGGGCCAGCCCGAAGACATCACGGAGGTACGGAACCCCCCAGAGTCCGGCGATGGTGTAGGCGCCGCCGTTTACCCCGAAGTTGAGCAGGAATACCGGCCAGAGTTCGCGAATACGCATGACGCACCAGAGATCGTGGACCCAGTGCCGTTCGCCCCGTCCCGGAACAGCCGTCCTTCCCTCGATTTCGTGCATGGGAGGAAACCCCGCGTCCTGGGGACGGTTACGGATGACGAGGAGGCTTGCCGCAGAGAGAAGAATGGAAAAGGCCCCGATTCCGACGAAAATGGAGCGCCAGGAAAAAAACCGCATGGCCTCCGCCAGGGGACCCGCCGAGAAAACCGCGCCCATGTTCCCGATGAAGATGGTCACTCCGCTCATGAACGCGAACCGCCGCTCACTGAACCACTCGGCGTTGTTCTTGAGAATACTGATAAATACCACCGAGACGCCGAGCCCCACCAGCAGTCTTCCGGCAAACGCTACGGAAAAAGAGCCGGCGAGGCCGAACATGACGGAGCCCGCTCCGGCGATGAGATTCCCCCCCGTGACCGTTATTCTCGGGCCCAGCGTATCCGAAAGCACCCCTGTTGGAATTTGCATGATCGAGTAGATGAGGAAGTACACCGCAGCCAGAGAACCGAGCGCGGCTCCGGAAATGGTGAACGCGTTCATGAGTTCGCCCGCGAGCACTCCGGGAGCCATGCGGTGGAAGAATACCGCCATGTAGGTGAACGCGAGTATGCTGTAGATGGACCACCGGACCAGCCTGAAACGGGTGCGGTGATATTGAACGGCGACGGGCCGCTTATTTTGCGAAACCGGGGGCATGGGCATGGGATGCTCCGTGACTGGGCGCCGCGACGTCTGTTCCTTCCCTCGCTCCGGGATTCAACCCCGGCGTGGTTTCCTGCCGTTCCGTCTTCGGGAAGGAAAAGGCCGGAGGAAAACGGATTTCAGGGAAAGGCGGAGGAGGAACGGTCCGGAAACAACGTTGTTGTGCCATTATCAATATAATTAGATATGCCCGGAACACAAAGCGGGGATGAGAACTGCGGAAGAATATGGAACGGCGCGGAGCGGGGAATCAGCCCCGAACCGCGCCGGAAAATAATAGCGACATGACAGGCGAATGACGCCGGAGCATCACCCCGCCTTACGGTCAAACGACTCTTCCGGTTCGGCGGGAGCGCCGCCGAGAATGCGCCGTCCCCTGTCCAGCAGCCGTCGGCCCTGGGCGGCAAGGTCCAAACTTTCCGGATAATCGTCGAGAACATGGTCGCCGGTGACGTGACGATACCACCAGGCGTTCAGACGGGGTCCGGCCCAGACGCAGAACGCGGCATGCAGCAACCCGGCGAGAACGTCCACAACATAGTGATAGCGCAGGTACACCGTGGCCATGATGATGCCGATATTGACCGGCAGAAAGCCCCAGAAGAGCCAGCGGCGATACTTCCATGCGTAGGTGGTGACAATCACCGTAATGGCGGTGTGCAGCGAAGGAAAGCAATCCCTTCGGGTGGACTCCAGCATATTGATCATCTGCACCACCTTTTCGGAAAGCATGGTGGTCCCCTTGACATCCAGGGTGAACAGGTCCGCCATGTAAAACCGCGGACCGACCGCCGGAACGAGGAGATAGCCGATGTATCCGAGATAAAAGCCGAGGGTGACGCTCACCATGACATCGCGGAAGCGGTGATAATCCCGGCCAAGGTAGAGCACGACCCCGATTATGGGCAGGAAGGGGTAGTAGGACGTGTAGCAGGAGTGCATGACTTCGCTGAACCATGGCCGTATCCACTGCTCCAGCCAGAGGGTCGGGTTGACTCCGAGAAAGAGCAGTTCGTCCAGACGCCGGAGTATAGGGTCCGCGTCATGGGGATTAATGAACCGGACCAGGTTGCCCAGGTTCTCATACGCCATGAGCACGATGACCACCGGGAGCCAGTTTCGGGCCACCTTGAGAATGGTGAATCCCTTGCGGCTGGAGAGCGCCGCCAGCACGAAAACGATCAGGAAGGCGTTGATGACCGCCCGCACCATGACACTCGGCCCCTTGATGGTCGTGCCGAACTTCCAGGAAAGGAGCAGGAGCAGACTGAAGAAGAGCAAGCCGAGAACTTCCTCGGGATACAATCGAAAGTGACGCCGCTTTTCGCCGTGAATCATGAAATCCGCCGTATGTTGCCCGAAATGAGGTGATAGTTCAGTTCCGTGATAAGATGCTGTCCAACATGGGTATGGGGTATTATCTGCACCCGGTTCTGCGCCGAAGCTGCTTTCCCGCATGTATCTCCCCCGACGCGGGAGATGCCTCCGGAGATGACAGGGGTTCCGGAAACACGCGGTTTCACTCACCTGCGCCGCTGCATTCCTGTCCCGCCGCCCCACCCCGATACCCGTTATTTCCTGTGAAGCTGAATAAAATACCGGGTTGATGCACAAAAATGAAACGGAATTTTAACACAACCCAAACAAAACAGGTCGGGCGGATATCACCAAAAGCACGGTGAGGCCGCATTTTCCTGTTCTGCTTGAGTCAACGTTGGGAGGTCGGAATCCGCACACTACGAAAAACCCCCGACGGCCGTATGGCCGCCGGGGGTGGGCTGGCAATGGAACGGGGAATCACCACTTCTCGCGCCGCTGGTCGATATCGAAAATCCGGACGTACTGCTGTTCGTACTCCACCACGAGTTCAAGGATACCGTCGCTGTCCACATCAATGAGGTAGAGACGGCTGTTCGGGCGGATGTGCGCGGAGTCCATCTTCCACTTCACCGACTTGAACTGGAAATTGAGGATTTCGCCGGTATTGAGGATGATCTCGGCGTTCCGGTCGTTATCCACATTGCCGATGACCATATCGGTGGCTTCATAGGTATCGGTGGAGGTCCATTCCTCGAATTTGGTGACCGGGTCGAACTGGACCAGCTTTCCGGCCTTGGTAATGAAGAGCAGTTCCAGCTCGGGAGAGTTGTCCAGATTGGCGAGCAGCATGCAGTTGATACCCTGATAGGTGCCTTCCGGAGTTTTGTACTTCAGCTCGTGGGTATCGTAACCGTAGATGAAGATGTTCCCGTCCAGCGTGTACGCCACGATTTCGGCCTCGCCCGTGCGGTCAATATTCTCCACGAACACCCCCCGGACCTCGGAGTTGAGCGGCGGACTCTTCCATACCTCGGTGAAATCGCCGTTGTCATCCGCCTGCAGGATGCGGATAAACCCGAGTTGTTCGCCATACACCATCCCGACCAGGTTGTAATCACTGTCGATGACCACCTTGGCGGTCCGCAGGTTCGCGGTCGGGGAGTTGTAGAGGGACAGTTCCTCGTGATACGTTTCGGAGGTTTTTTGACGAGGCGCCCGGGGTGTGCCGGGAGCGGGTGCCTGGCCCTGAGGCTGGTTCCGGGGTGGCAGCACCGCTACCTGCGAGGTGTCGGAGCCGGACGGGGCTGCCGGTGCAGCGGCCGTTGCGGCGGTTCCGGCCGCTGCTCCCGTACCCGAAGCGGCCGGAGGCGCTCCCGTTCGGGAAGCGGATTCCGGCGCTGGCTGAAGGGGTAATTCGGCGGCTTTCGGGGTCTGCGGCGCTACTCCCTCGGGAATGCCGGGAATGGACTTTTCCGGAGTGATGATATTCCGCATGGGCGGCATGGGCGGCAGCGGGACCGAGGCGGTGTCCGGTTTGGAAACCGCCGTGGCTGGTGCGGAAGACGCGGGCTGTTCCTGTGGAGCGGCCGGAGTCTGCGCCGTGGCAAACGTGGCGGCGGCGAGCAGGAAAATGACAGCGGTGCAGCGTTTTTTCATCAGGTATTCCTCGGGCCGGAATCGGCCGGAACGTGGGAAGGGATGCTCCAGACGGGGAGTCGCCCTTCCGCCGGGTACTTCATGCGACGTGGGTATGTATCATTAAACCCCCGGATTACTCGAGCGTTCCCTTCCGGACGATATCGTACACGGAAAGGAGAGGAATCCCTCGCTCACGCGCGATGCGGGCGCAATCCTCGTACTCGGGGGCGAACCGTCGGAACCCGTCGATGAGCGCCACCTTGACCCGCACCGGACCGAACTCGGTCCGCACCGTGCCCGACTCCCGCTGAACCTTGCGGCGCGAAACCCGGGAGATGCGCACCCCCAGGGTGGTGGTCTCCCGGAAAATGATGTCGAGCATGGAGTCGATGACCGCCTCGTCGGTGATGACGCAGAGCAGGGTTCCGGGACGGCCTTTCTTCATGTAGATGGGAGTCAGATAGGCGTCCTTGGCTCCCGCCTCGAAGAGACGCTCGGAGAGGTAGCCGAAGACCTCGGGATTCATGTTGTCGATGTTGGTTTCCAGAAGCACCGAGTGGTCGGTCTCATACGTGCCGTCCACCCGCCCGATGGTGATGCGCAGGACATTGGGAAGCTCTTCCCGGACCTTCGTTCCCGCGCCGTACCCCGCAGTCTCCATGACAAATTCCTCCAGCGGTCCCCAGGAAGAGGCCAGGGTGGTCAGGATGGCCGCGCCGGTGGGCGTGGTCATCTCTCCCTGGATCATGGTCCGCACCGTGGGAACACCTTTGGTCAGCTCCACCACCGCGGGAACCGGCACCGGCATGAGCCCGTGCGCGCATTTCACCGTCCCCGTCCCCAGCCGGATCGGGGTTGACACCACGGTGTCCACTCCGAAGTACTCCAGCCCGATGCAGGCCCCGACGATATCCACAATGGCGTCCACCGCCCCCACCTCGTGGAAGTGCACCTCCTCGGGCGTGGTTCCGTGCACCGAAGCCTCTGCCTCCGCCAGCCGCCGAAAAATGGCGGAGGCCCGTATTTTCACCCGGTCAGAGAGGGAACTTTCCCCGATGATGCGGAGGATCTCGGAAAGCCCGCGGTGTTCGTGAGGCCGCTCCGCCGCGTGATCGTGGTCATGACCGTGATGACCGTGTCCGTCAGGTGCATGATCGTGGTCGTGATCATGGTCATGGTCATGCTGGTGTTCATGGTCGTGATGTTCGTGGTGGTGGGAGTGGCCGTGGCTATGCCCGCCGGAATGGTCATGGCCGCTGTGGCCGTGATGGTCGAGATCCACATCGATGTGCACCGCCGAAATGCCGCCACGCACCACCCGCTCCTCCCGGAGCGTGTACCCGTGGAGGTGGAGCTTCCCCAGTTCCGCCCGGAGATGGTCCAGCGGCATGCCGCAATGGACAAGCGCGCCGAGAGTCATATCCCCGGAAGCCCCGGAAATACAGTCAAAGTATGCGATTTTCATCGTTTCTCCGTGGAAAGAATCTTTTCATCCCCGCCTGCCGGTGTTCATCCGTGGTTTTCCCGCGTCTTTCCTTTTTTCTTATCTTTTCTTCGCGCCTTTGCGCCTTTGCGTGAGACAAATCTTTTCTCTCTTTTCTCACTGCGTCTCTGCGCGAAATCTTTTTACCGCTTGCCGACCCGGTTGACCAGGCTCGCGGCATATCCCGCCCCGAAGCCGTTGTCGATGTTCACCACGGTGATCCCCGAGGCGCAGGAGTTGAGCATGGTCAGGAGCGCGGAGAGCCCGTTGAAGGAAGCGCCATACCCCACGCTCGTCGGGCAGGCGATCACCGGGACGTCCACCAGCCCGCCGACCACGCTGGCCAGCGCGCCCTCCATTCCCGCCACCACCACGATGCAGGAGGCCTCGGCGAGCTTGCCCCGACGGGCGAGCAGACGGTGGATTCCGGCCACGCCGACGTCATACAGCGACTCCACCCGGTTGCCCATGGCCCGGGCGGTCACTACTGCCTCCTCGGCCACCGGCATGTCGGATGTTCCCGCGGACACGACCAGAATGAGGCCGTGGGTGCGTTCGGCGTCCGGCTGGGACATTCCCGCCACGAAGGTGCGGGCGCGGTCGTTGCGCTCACCGTCCGGGAACCGCTCCGCAAGCGCGTCGAGGGCGTCCGGCGCGAGACGGGTGGCCAGCATGGTGTGCTTCCGGCCACGGATTTCCTCGGCGATGCGGATGATCTGGGGCGTGGTCTTGTTCTGGCCAAAGATGACCTCGGGGAAGCCCTGACGGTTGGCGCGGTGGTGGTCCACCTTGGCGAATTCGAGGTCGCAGAAATAGTGGGCCTCCACCATGCGCTCGGCGTCCTCCACGCCCAGTTCGCCCGCGCGCAGTTGTTCGAGTATGGTCCTGATTTCGGGTATCTGGTGTCCGTTCATAGTACCGCCGGGGAAAGAGTGTTCTCGCGGAGACGCGAAGAAGAAATGAAACGCCTCACGCAAAGTTCGCAAAGACGTAAAGAAAGCGCAAAAGAAAGAGAATAACTCAGGTATCGCCGTGCTGACCGGCAGAAGGCTCGGAACCGCCCGGAAGCGGCGCGAACGCATCCGTAACGCACCTGCTGGCCGGAATTTCAGCCGATATCCGTTACATCTTGATCCGGCAGAATGTGTTTAATCCATCTCTTCCTCAGTATCCGGAAGAGAAGCATCGTGATCCCCGCCCTCCAGCTCCGCGCCCCGGAACTCGTCCACCACGCGCCGGACCTCGTCCATGGTGAGTGCGGTGAACACCCGCTGGCGGAACTCCGCACCGCCCACCATGCCCTTGGAGTACCAGCCGAAGAATTTGCGCATGTTGAGCACGCTGAACTTCTCGCTGACTTCCGCGGCGAGCGTCTCCATGTGGCGGACAGCCAGGTCGAAGCGCTCGTCCAGCCCCGGAGCGGGCGGAACCGGCCGTCCGGCCAGATGCTCGGCCACCTGCCGGAAAATCCAGGGCCGTCCCATGGCGCCGCGCCCGATCATGACCGAGTCCGCCCCGGTCTCCGCGAGCATGCGGGAGGCATCTTCCGCCGCTCGAATGTCCCCGCTGCCGATCACCGGGACAGAGACGGCTTCCTTCACCGCATGGATGACACTCCAATCGGAATGCCCGCTGAACAGTTGGCTTCGTGTCCGGGGATGTACGATGACCGCACTGGCCCCGCTCTGTTCGCACACCCGGGCGGTTTCCACTGCGTTGATGCTCTCGTGGTCCCAGCCGGAGCGGATCTTTACGCTCACCGGGACGGAACCGGCGGACCGGACCACGCCCTCCACGATTCGGGCAAGATTGGCATGATCGAGCAGAAGCGCCGAGCCCGCGCCCCGTCCCACCACCTTTTTCATGGGGCATCCGGCGTTCAGGTCGATGAAATCCGGGTCGAATTCCAGCGAACGGCGGGCCGCTTCGGCCAGGATCGCCGGGTCGGACCCGAAGAACTGGAATCCGAGCGGCCGCTCGGACGCCCGGAACCGCAGGAGCCGTAATGTTTTGTCCGAGCCGTGCCCCCGAATGTAGCCGTCCGAGGACACCATCTCGGTCATGACCGGCCGCGCGCCATATTCGGCGCAGATGCGGCGGTACACCGAGTCGGTTATTCCGGCAAGGGGAGCGAGCGCCGCCCGCTCCCGGGTAAAGATTTCGTTGATATTCACAGTGTTCCGGATTATTTGGTGGAAACCAGAATTCGGCACAACCTCCGCAGCCTCAGAGAACACAGGCTGTCTTCATAAACGCTCCGGCGTGCGCACGGTTCCGGAATGGAACGCAGCGTTGTCCGCACTTCGGCAGTTGCCGGATACGTTTGCATCCAACAGGCCGGGAAACATGGTAAGATGCGGAATACCCTGCGCAAAGGCAAGAATATTCGGGCGGAGCTCGTTTGTGAGGACCGGGCATGCCGGGCTGAACTGCCCGTTTTCCCCGACATCCCGCGCACCCGGTGTGCAGGTCATTCCCCATGATTACACGAGGGAAAAAAAGGTGCGCACGGATTTGGCTCGGGTTGCCGTGCATCTTTGCTGTTACTTGTAACTCTAAGCCTCCCATGGATTCATCCCCTCTCTCTGGAGAGAGGGGACCGAGGGGCATTGTCGTAAAGATAAGAGAAAACCACGGGCACGCATGAGTACTAAATATAGTCAGTGGAGGTGCTGGCCGGTAACTCACCCCCTGGCCCCATAGTCGTAAACTTAAGGCTGGGATGCGGAGTAAATGATGCTCATGGGTACTCCTGACGCCACTGAACCCTCTGCCGCCTCCGGCGGCATCTCCCTTGTCAA
>JAWLHT010000221.1:8633-9344 GCA_041690195.1 Candidatus Latescibacterota bacterium | reverse complement strand
CTCACCGACTCCTATACCGGCACCGAGCGTCCGGTGAATACCTTTTCCGGCGGCGAGAGTTTCCTCGCTTCGCTGGCGCTGGCCCTGGGACTGGCCGATGTGGTGCAGGCATACGCCGGGGGTATCCGGCTGGAGACCATGTTCATTGACGAGGGCTTCGGGAGTCTGGACCCGGAAGCGCTCGACCTGGCCTTCCGGGCTCTCATGGACTTGCGCGGTGACGGCCGTCTGGTGGGGATCATCTCGCATGTCCCGGAACTTCGGGAACGCATTGACGCCCGCCTGGAGGTTGTTCCCGCTCGCCGGGGCAGCACGGCGCGGTTCGTGGTTTGAAAGAAAGAGCCGAAGACCCAGCGTGCCGGAAGGTGAAGAACGCGAAGGAATGGGCATAAGCACAGGGGCGCAAAGGGAAAAGACCGTAGGGCCAGGCATGATTCGCCCGTCTGAACCATACAGACCGGCATTAACGGTTCCCTTCTCCTGACTTCTGGCTCCAGACTCCTTCTTTCTTCACTCGTTTACCCGCACAAAGCCGCGAAGCCCCTTATTCTTCGTGTATTTGTGCCGTTGTGTGAGACAGTTCTTGTCTCGCTTTTTCCTCTGCGTCTCTGCGGGAAACTATTTTTCTTGCGGGACAGCACTTTTCATCCGGGGGGAGTTCCATGCCGCACCATGTCCGCACTATTGTTGTCCTCCTGCTTATGACCCTTT
>JAWLHT010000221.1:0-8623 GCA_041690195.1 Candidatus Latescibacterota bacterium | reverse complement strand
TTCACACAGTCGCCGGGACCGCCGCGGAACGGTTGAACATTCCCATCGGACGGACCGCGCCCATCGAAAAGATCGAGGGTGATACGGGACGGATCGCCTGGGAATCGGACGACGTTCTGGTCTGGGACGCGCCGGTGGGAGACCGGGCGTTGTTTGCCTTCCCGCTGCCGAACGGGGCGAAATTCGAGGAGTATGGGCTCTGCAAGTTCGAGGTCCGGATCGAGGGCGGGCCCGCCGAGGTGCTCGTCTACGCCGAACGGCCCGGGGAGCGCCGTCGTATTTGGCGGCCCATTGACATCCACCGTCCTCCCGACGGCTGGTACACGGTGCATGTTGACCTGGCTCAGCCGGAAATTGTGCGTGAGAGCGTGCACGCCGCATCCGCACCCCGTCTGGCCTTCCATCTCTGGTCCTTCGATTCGGGTTACCCCGGAATGACGAAAAGCCGGAAAATATCCATTCGCAATGTCCGGTTGGTACCCCGGTATCTCGGTATCCGCTGGAACGGGACGGATTGCGGGCATGTCTCCGGCGCTTCCGGCGGCTTCGGATACTCCTATCCGGTCGTGGTCCGCAATCTGGGCCGGGTGACCCGAACCATTGCCGCCCGGTTGGAGCGGGAGGAGGGATGGTACGGAGCGGGGGCGATTTCCCCCCGGGAAGCGACGGTTGCTCCCGGTGATTCGGCGCATTTTACCGTTACCCTGACTTTCCCGGGAAGTGCGTCGACCAGCCTGCCGGTGTTTTCCTGCGAATGGTTCCTGCCGGTATTCTCCCTGAAAGGCGTGGCTGATTCGGACGAGGGCATCCTCCGCTCCTGTAAGCGTATCCCCCTGCCGCTCATGGTCATGCCGGAGAAGCTCGGCGCGGACGCCCTGTTCGGGGAAGGCATAGTGGGCCGGCTCCGGGAACGGTACGCCGGAACGGACTGGGGGAAAAAGGAGGGTGATACGCTCATCACCCAGGCCAAAGCGCTGGTGGAAGGCGATACACGGGTTCCCGACGGTCCCGGGTGGGCTGCTGCCTACTACTACTGCCACGAGCACCGCTGCCCGCTCCGGTATCAGGGGCCGGACAAGCATTTCTGTCCGACCGGCGGCGAATACCGCGATGTGGATTTCGAGGGGGTGGACCTGGACCGGGACTATCGAACAAATATCCATGAGCGTCTGGCGCGCGGCACGAAAACCCTCGCCCTGGCGACAATCCTCACCGGGAACCGGGAGTATGCCGCAACCGCGCTTGGGATCATGGATCAGTACCGGGAAAAATATTTCACCTGGGACTGGATGGACCTGGACACCTCCACGGATACCATTGACAAGGGCCGCATCCAGTTCGCCAAGTACATGGAATCCTACCCCTTCCGCGCCATGGTGGAGGCGCTCACCCTGCTCCGGGCCGCCGGAATGGCCGATGATGCCCGCGCCCTTCGTCTGGAGCGGGAGCTCCTCCTGCCGGCGGTCGCCGAAATTGCCGATTTCCGCATGGACATGATCTGCCGTCAGGGGACCATCACCCTCACCGCCCTGGAAGCCGGGCTGGCGTTCGGGAACGCACCCCTTGCCGCGTTCGCCGTGGCGAGCCCCTTTGGATACTGGAGCCTCCGCCGGTACGGCGCCACCGCCGATGGCCTCGGGCATGGCCACGGGTACGCCCAGAATCATTTCGCCGAATCGCTTTTCCAGATGGCGGAGCTGATGCACCGTGGTGGGCGGGACACCTTCGATCCCGAACTGAAGCGTCTCGCCGACTGCTCCTTCTGGTGGAGTTCGCCCATGAATCCCGGAGCCGTGCCCGGTCTGCTCGCCATCGCAGCCCGTCACTACCCGGACCCCGTCTACCGCGCTTATGCCCGCGGAGGTCTCGTGGAGGGGGAACCTCCCGCCGCCTCCGGGGAAGCACCGGACTTTTCCATGCCTCCTTCAGTGAATTTCCCCAATTCCGGCCTCACCATTCTGCGCCGTCCCGACCCCGCCGGGAAGGGAACGCTCGATGCCGAATTCAAATGGGGAATCCCGGATAACCGGGGTTCTTTCTCGGTGCTCTCGTTTGACCTCAATTTCCGGGGATACCGGGCCCAGAGTTATCCCGGTCACTTCCCCTGGGGGTCGACTGACCTGCATCACGCCTGGCAGATTCAGAGCGCATCGCATACCACCTTGGTCGTTGACGGCCGCAATCAGTCCGGAATGCACGATTACTACAAGGGGCATTACCAGCCGCACGCCTCCGAACTGGTCCACTTCGAAGAGGGAGCAGGCGTCTCGGCCGCTCTGGCCCGCAACAGTCGCATCTATCCCGGTGTGGACATCTGGCGGGCGGTGTGTGTCTTGGACGGTGCATACCTGGTGATGGACATCCTGCGCTCGGAAGCAGAGCATACTTACGACTGGTGGTTTCACGGCGTTCCGGATCATTCAGACGGCCTCGCGGGCATACGGGCCGATCTCCATACCCGCCCGGAACCTTTGGGGACGGTGGATGGGTACCAAATGGTGAATAATCTCGCCTCCGCGATGATTCCCGGCGATCTTTCCGCCGACTGGACCATTCCTCCGTCCGGGGACCGGGATGCCTTCATCCTCTCGCTCCGGGCGCTGAGCACCGCCCCCCTGGAGGCGGTGCACGGCTACGAATGGTCGTACCAGTATCGGAAGCCGGAAAAGGAATTCCTGGTCCTCCGTCGGAATAAGGCCCGGAATGCGGACTTCATCGTGCTTCTGCAGCCCCGGGAGAGAACGGAAGCCCACGCGGCTGCGGAACGATTCGCGGTGGTTGACCTCAGGGACCGTGCCGTGGAGAGCGCCGCGGGGGTGCGGGTCCTTCTCGGCGGCAAGCGGTATGAAATTATTGTCAACCCCGACGGCACGGAAGTCAAGGCCGGGAATGGGGGGACCCGGGAGCCGCTGCACATCAGGGTGGAGCCTGCGGCGCGGTAAGCGGCCAACTTTCGGGGTGCCCCACTCTTAGATCCCGCGAATTGAAGTGCGGGATGGGTGGTTTTCCGGGGCCGGAATGAGGGCTCTTTTCGACGGTTGGGTCGCCTTCGGCGGGACTCCCCTGCTGAGGAAACGAGGTTCAGGTTTGGAACGAATGTGTGGGGTACGCCGTGCATGCGTCGATGCGGGAACGTCCGGAAGCAACTCCAGATTCAGGCAAGTGTGTGGCAAGCTTATTGCATTATACTCCTGACAAAGCTGCTTAATTACACGGATTCTTTTTGAGGGCAAACTGCATGGAAGCACCGGGGCGGGATGTGTTGGAACGACGGGTGCGGGAACTGGAACGCGAACTGGCCGAGGTTCGTCGGCGGGCGGAGGATGCGGATCGGGAACGGAACCGTCTGGCGTTATTCCTGGAGCAATTGCCGCAGCCCATATTCGAAATGGACCTCCAGGGCAATCTCACCTATTCGAACGAGGCGGCTTTCCGGTTGTTCGGGTACACGAGGGAGGAGTTTTCCCGGGGAGTGAATGTCATACAAACCATCACCCCCGAATACCGGGAGTATGCCCGTGAAGGCATCCGCCGTTCACTGGAGGGCAACGGGGGAGAGGGGCATGAGTATATCGCGATGCGGAGGGACGGCTCCGCATTTCCGGTGATCATCCACTCTGTGGCGTTCCAGGACGATGCAGGCGCTCTCGGAGGCCTCCGGGGGCTCATCGTTGATATCACCCGCCGTAAGGAAATGGAAGAAGCGCTCCGTGAATCCGAGTCGCGCTACCGTCAGCTCGTGGAACTTTCTCCCGACATCGTGTACAAAGTCCGGTTGTTCCGGGAGGATGTCCGCGATGAGGAACGTCAGCATATCATGGCCGCGGTAGAACGGCTGCGGTGTGCTTTTCCGGGCTCCCTGGAAGCGGCGGTGGACAGGGAGGAAGGGCTGCTCGGGCCATATCTGGAGATGCGCATTGTGTTTGCCAACGAGACCGGTCTGGAAATCGCGGGATACCGGCCGGAGGAGGTTGGCACGCTCGGGCTGGGAGACATGATTGCGCCCGAAGAAACGGGCGCAGCGGTCCGGAATACCCTGCTCATTCTCACCGAGCGGCGCCACCGCAACATGGAATATGAGCTGCTGTCCGCAAATGGCGACCGTATCCCGGTAAGCATCAACGCCAATCTGGTGAGCGACGAATATCCCTTCATTGTCGAAGGCGTGGCCCGGGACATGCGTCATCAGCGGCGGGCCGAAGCGGCTCTGCGGGAAAGCGAGCGTCGGTACCGGGAAATATTCGACGCGGTGCCGGTCTCCATCTGGGAGTACGATTTCCGGGATGTGGTTTCGACGCTTCGGGAAATACGGGAAAGAAAAGAGCCCGACTATCGTGACTATTTGAGCCGTCATGCGGACCTGCTGCTAGACATTGTGTCGCGTACCCGGCTCGCCGATGTGAACAACGAGACGCTCCGGCTGTATGGGGCGGCAACGAAGGCGGAAGTTCTCGGCAAACCGTACCGGTCCAGCCATATTCCCGAGGCGCTGGAAACGTTTCGTGATGCGCTGGCGGTATATCTTGCGGGAGGCCGGGAATTTGCCTGCGAATCGGTGAACGTTACCGTGGACGGGCGTAGAATAGATGTGCTCATCCGCATGTCGTTCACCGCCGAGCTGGAAGTAAGCTGCCGCGCGCTGGTAACCGTGCTGGACATCACCGACCGGAAGCGAATGGAACAGGCATTGCGGGAGAGTGAAGAGCGATATCGCACTATCTTCAACACCGTGCCCGTTTCCATCCGTGAGTATGATTTTACCGAAGCATTCCCCCTGGTCGAGCAATTGCGGGAACAGATTGCCGCCGGCGCGGAAGACTATTTCCCGGAACACCGGGAACGGCTGAATGAGATCATAGACGCTATCCGGCTGGTGGACTTCAACGCGGAAACGGTTCGCATGTACGGCGGGACTTCGCGGGAGGCAATATTCAGGGCTTTCGGGCATCACCGCATCCGGGAAGTACTGGAGACCTACCGGTGTCTTGTCGCAGCCTGGCTTCGAAATGAACGTGAGTTTACGGCCGAAACGGTGAATGAAACACTGGACGGCCGCCGGATAAATATAATCATGCATCTGGCGCTGCCCCGAAGCGGCGGAACCGGCCGCGCGTTGGTAACCGCGACGGATATTACCGAACGGAAGAGGGCGGAGCGGGCGCTCCGGGAAAATGAACTCAAGTTCCGGAGCATCGTGGAGCATTCCCCGGATGGCATCGCTGTGGCGAACGAGGAAGGCGTGGTGACTGAATGGAATCGGGGCGCGGAAGTTATCCTCGGTCTTCCCCGGGAAAATGCCATGGGGCGGTTCATCTGGGAGATTATCTGGGAATGTGGGGGGTATTCCGGACCGGATGACCGGGATCGGATCCGGGATATGATCCGCCGGACCCTCCGTGAAGGACAGGGACCCTGGCTGGGTCGTCCCAGTGAAGTTCTCGTCCACCGTCCGGAAGGCGAACCCCGCTTTCTGCAGCATACCGCCTACGCGGTGGGTTCTGAGCGCGGATACATGCTCATTGGCACGGTGCATGATATCACGGAACGGAAACGCGTGGAGGAAGAACGCATCCGGGCGGACAAGCTGGAATCCATCGGTATTCTTGCCGGCGGAATCGCCCACGATTTCAACAATATCCTGGTTGCCGTGCTGGGAAACATTACTCTGGCCAAAGCGCTCCTGAAGGATAACGGAGAGGTGCGCGATATCCTGGCCGGAGCGGAGAAAGCCGGATTTCGCGCCCGTGATCTGACCCGTCAGCTCCTGACCTTCTCCCGGGGCGGCGCGCCGGTGAGGGAGTCGGCGTCCCTGACCGAGATAATCCGGGAGTCGGCTGTTTTCTCCCTGCGTGGATCGAACGTCCGGTGCGAATGCTCCCTGCCGGAAGAATTGTGGCCGGTGCATGCCGACCGCGGCCAGATGAGCCAGGTGGTCGGCAATCTCATCCTCAATGCAGCCCAGGCCATGCCCCGGGGCGGAATCATCACGGTTACGGCGGAGAATGTTTCGGTCCCGCCGGGAGAGGACCTTCCACTGGCGCCGGGGCGGTATGTCCGGTTTTCCATCCGGGACCGGGGAGTGGGGATACCTCGCGAACACCTTGCCCGTATCTTTGATCCGTACTTCACCACCAAAGAGACCGGGAGCGGTCTCGGACTGACCACCACCTATTCCATAGTCCGCAACCACGGCGGCCATATCACCGTGGAGTCCGAGCCGGGAGCCGGGACCGTGTTTCATGTCCATCTGCCCGCATCCCTGGACCATGAACCAAGTGAAATGCAACCGGAGCGGAGAACAATCGCTTCGCCAGCGCGTATCCTGGTGATGGATGACGAGCCGACCATCTGTCTTGTCATTCGCCGGATGCTGGAGCACATGGGCCATGAAGCAGTGACGGCCGGCGACGGCGCCCGTGCGGTGGAACTCTACCGCGCCGCAATGTCGGAAGGACGTTCCTTCGATGCGGTCATCATGGATCTCACTGTCCCCGGCGGTATGGGCGGTCTGGAAGCGGTCAGCCGAATCCTCGAACTGGACCCGGACTGCCGTGCCATCGTTTCCAGCGGTTATTCGGAACAACGGATTGCGAGCAATTACCGGGATTACGGATTCCGTGCGGTTTTAAACAAACCGTACCGCATGGATGAGCTTGCGGATACGCTGGCCGGGGTGCTCGGAGGCGGGCAGGACTGAAGTTTTTCCGCCGGCCCCGGGTGCTGTGAAACATCTTCTCTTTCCGAAAAAACCCCTGTCATGCCTGTACCGCGTGCGACATATTATGCTGTGGTCGTGAGTTACGGGGTCAACCGGCACGAGTCCGGGCCTCTTCCGGACAGGTCGGTTTCCATACACTGCGTCAAACGGTGTTATCCAACGGAAAGGGGATAAGCATGCGCATGATGGCCTGTTCTGCCGGTCTGCTGGTTATCGCGGCGACGATTGTTTCCTGCGGCGGCGGTCCCGCCACCCGGACGCTCACCGATGAGCAGCTCCGGGACAAGATCGCGGGTGGCTGGGCCGGAAAGATGATCGGGGTGTCCTACGGCGCTCCCACCGAGTTCCGGGCCCAGGGCCGCACCTATGACGATTCCCTCGGATGGGACCCCGGACGGGTCGCCAACTCCCTCCAGCAGGACGATATCTATGTCCAGCTCAGTTTCATGATGGCGATGGACCGGCACGGCATCGATGTCCCGGCGGAGAAGCTGGCCGAGTCTTTCGCCACCGCCGGATACAGGCTCTGGCACGCTAATGTCCAGGCCCGCAAGAATTTCTTCGACGGTATCATGCCCCCGCTCTCCGGCAGCCCCGAATACAATCTTCACGCCGACGACATCGACTTCCAGATCGAATCCGACTACATCGGCTTCATGTGCCCCGGGATGCCGCAAACCGCGCTCCGGCTCGCCGACAGGGTAGGGCACATCATGAATTACGGCGACGGCGTGTACGGCGGTTACTTCGTGGCGGCGCTCTACACCGAAGCGTTCTTTGAGACGGACATTCCAAAAATAGTGAACCGGGCGCTGCTCTCGCTTCCGGAGGAGAGCGACTACGCGAGGTGTGTTCGTGATGTCATGGAGCTTCACGCCAAATACCCGGAGGACTGGCGCACCGCCTGGACGGAACTGGAAGAGAAATGGGGGGATGTGGACATCTGCGGGGCGCTCTCCCCCTTCAATATCGACGCCAAGCTCAACGGGGCCTACATCGTGATGGGGCTTCTTTACGGAGACGGGGATTTCGGAAAGACCCTGGAGATTTCCACCCGGTGCGGGCAGGACTCGGACTGCAATCCCTCCAACGCCGCGGCGGTGATCGGGGTTATCAACGGATATTCCGGCATCCCGGAACATTGGAAGGCGGGCATTCCGGCCATCGCCGATTCTCACTTCATCTTCACCGGGTACACCTTCAACTCCGCGGTGGACAATACGATGAAGTACGCCCGGGAACTCATTGCAGCCAACGGCGGGAGAACAGGTGAAGGCAAGGTGACAGTAAGGCTGCAGGAACCGGCCGCCCCGCCGCTGGAGGTTTCGTTCCCCCGTCTCGTTCCCATGGGGGCGGTCAGCGTTTTCGAGGACAGCGGGTGGACATGGAAGGGCGAATGGAATATCCGCACCCGCGGGGGCGGCCGGGGAGAATCGCCTGAACCGGTGGCGAAGTACGCCGAAAGTCCTGATGCGGAGGTCGAATTTGTCTTTACCGGAACCGGCGCGGTTCTCAAAGGCCTCTGGAAGAAGGACGGCGGAAAGGCTGACGTCTATGTTGACGGGGAATTTCATCGTTCCATTGACACCTGGTATTTCTGGGCCGGAGAGGAGAAATGGGGATCTTTCCTCTGGCATGTGCTGGACCTGGCGCCCGGCCGACATACCGTCCGGCTCGTACCCACCGGAACAAAACGTCCGGAAGCGGAAGCCGCGCGGGTCTACATCACGGGCGCGACCATTTTCGATAACGGGCCGAAGAAGAGCGATGTGCAGTGAGCTGCCGGCCGGAGTCTCCGGGATTTCCCACAAAATTTACCTCACCCCTCGTTCCCCTTCTGTCACCCCAACCCTGGAATCCAGGGTTGGGGACCCCGACTCTCGGGGAGAGAGGGCCCCGTGCGGG
>JAWLHT010000220.1:2482-9457 GCA_041690195.1 Candidatus Latescibacterota bacterium | reverse complement strand
AAACGGGGCGTCTTCGATTACATCATGAAGCCGTTCCAGAACATGCAGATCATTGTCCAGGCCATTCGGCGTGCGGTTGAACGGAAGCAGCTTATCCAGGACCGCAAGACGCTTGTCGAGGATCTGAAGCGGACCAACGACGAACTGGCCCATCACCGGCAGCTCCTTATTGAAAAGGTATGGAAAGCCGATGAGGAGCTGGCGCAACGGGTAAAGCGTCTTTCGATTCTCTACGAGATCAGTCGCAGCGCCTCTTCCATCACCCGGCTCGACCAGTTTCTGGAAAGCACCATGAGCAAGCTCAGCGCCACCATGAACAACGCCCCATGCATTCTCTGGCTCCTGGACGAGAGCCGGAAGCGAATGCGCCGGGAGGTGTCGGTTGGTCTCAGTACCCTCGAACACGTTCCCGAACTGATCGGCAGGGATGAGGGTAACCTGGGTGAAGCGGTCCGGCTCAACCGCCCCCGGATGTTCGAGCCGTCGGCGGAATCCAGCGACCCGGTGTTCCGTCAGATATGCCAAAGAGAGGGCGCGGTCTCCGTTGCCATTATTCCGCTGAGTTTCGAAGATACCGTTCTCGGTGCGTTCACCATGTTTTTTCCGGAATCTTTCACGTCAACCGAGGAGGACGTCAGTCTGCTTGCGGCGGTGGCGGACCAGGTTTCGGTTTCCATCAAAAATGCCGATCTGTTCGCCAACCAGCAACGGCTTTTCCGCGAAACGATCGAGGCGCTGGCCACGGCGATCGACTCCCGGGATCACTATACGGGCGGCCATTCCTACATGGTTACCCAGTATGCCCTGACCATCGCCCGGAAAATGGGGTTCAGTGATGACGGGCTGGAACTGATCCGGGTTGCCGGGCTCCTGCATGACATCGGCAAAATCGGCATCAGCGACAACATCCTCAATAAACCCGGCAAGCTGACGGAAGAGGAAATGGGGGTCATTAAGGCCCATCCCATACTCGGACGGATGATCATCGAGTCCATTGAAGCGCTCAAGCCCGCGGCGCGAATCGTGTATCATCACCATGAGCACTTTGACGGTTCCGGGTACCCGGAGGGAATCAAGGCCAGGGACATTCCCCTCGAAAGCCGCATTCTCCAGGTCGCGGATATTTTCCACGCCCTTACTTCGGACCGGATTTACCGTAAGGCGCTCAGCCTGGAAAAAGCCATCGCCGTGATTCGTGAGGAAATGGGCACCGTAATTGACCCCGAGATCGGGAATATATTCCTCGAAATTGTCGAGACCGGGGACTTCCGGCTGGAGAACTTCCATTCATTTCCGTTGTGAGTCGCTCGCGCCGGAAGCGGACCGGGTGTGAGCCCGGGAACCGGCAGGAAGGTGTTCCGGCCGGAGGCCGCGGAACGGTTCCGGAGGGGGGTATCCGGCGGCGCTGACATGTGAAAGAAACGCCGGAGCATCCGGTCCACGTTGTTACCATCAGGAGTTACCCCATCCAGTACGGCAACTATACCGACCATTACGCCATAGATGCGTACGATATGCCCCTGCCCGAGGATCTTGGGCGGTTCCGCCGGCTGCAGCACCGCCGGCGGTTCGAGGTGGTCGTCCGCATGGTTCCCCGGAGTGAATGCGCCCGGGTTCTCGATTTGGGCACCGGCTCGGGATGGCTCGCCGAAATGCTTTTCCGGCGCGGGTTCGCGGTAAGCGCGCTCGACCTGGGCGGAGACAGTATCCGGCGGGCGGCCCGGCGAGCCCGCTTGCTGGGGGCGAGTGTGCAGTTCGTCCAGGGAGACGCCTACCGTCTGCCCTTTGCCGACGGAACGTTCGATGCGGTGACTGCCTGTGAAATCCTCGAACACCTGGACCGCCCCGCGCACGCCCTGCGGGAAATCGCCCGCGTGCTCCGTCCCGGAGGTTGCGCGGTAGTTTCCACTCCCTTCCGGGAGCGCATCGAGACAACCCTCTGCGTTCACTGCAATAAAAAAACTCCGGTCAACGCCCACCTGCATTCCTTCGACGAGGATTCACTCGGAATATTACTCCGGGAGGCCGGAATGACGCCCCGGCACTGGACCGCTTTCATCAGCCGTCCCGCGGAACGGCTCGGGATGGCCGGGTTCACCCCCTTCCTGCCCTATACGGTGTGGCGGGCCGCAGACGCCCTGCTCTGCCGCATGCTGGGCCGTCAGTCCTATCTCGCGGTAAAGGCGGTGCGGAATGCTTGACGAACACGGAGTGAGCGAACGGATCGGGGTGGTGGGTTCCGGGCGCACATTCTACGTCCTCAGCCTGTTCGTCCTGAACATCGGGCTGGCCCGTTCCATGGGCGCGGAAGGATTCGGCTCCTTCCAGCAGGTGTTCATGTTCAGCGCCTTCTTCATGCTGCTCACCCTAGGCATACCCGAAACCCTCTATTTCTTTCTCCCCCGGTTGACAGAGGAGGAGCGTCCCGGATTCCTGGGGCAGACCCTGGTGATCATGTCGGCCAGCGGACTGGCGCTGGCGGTCGCGATCTGGTTCGGGGCGTCTTTTTTCGCGGGGGTGCAGGACAACCCGGCCATTGTCTCCGATCTGCGGATGTTCGGCGTGTACGGAGCGTTTTATGTCGGCTCGGCATTCGCAGACCCCATCTTTATCATTTTCCGGCGTGTACGGTTTCTGTTTATCCTGAGCTTCCTGCACGGGGCGTTTTTCATTGTGCTCACCGCGTGGCGATGGTTCGCCGAAATACCCTCGGGAACGCTCTTTTTCGCAATGGCGGTATTTGCGGTGATCAAGTATGCGCTCGCGCTGTATTTCCTCCGCCGCATCCGGACGGTTACGGGAGGGGTGCGCTGGTTCGGCGGGCGAAAGATGGTTCTCCTTCAGGCGAGTTACGCTGTTCCCGTGGCCCTCGCCAACGCTGTGGATATCATTAACGCCTGGCTGGACAAATTTGTGGTATCCATCTGGCTCGGCAAGGAAGCGCTCGGGGTGTTCTATGTGGGAGCCATCGAGATTCCTCTTGTCGCCGTGCTGTTATCCTCGGTGTTCAGCGTGGTTTCCCCGGTGCTGAATTCCATGCACCACCGGAAGGATTTCGCCGGGTTTGCGGATCTGGTGAGGAAAACCTTTCTGTTCACGGCGAAGTGGATATGGCCGTTCTGGATATACCTCTTCGTCTTCGCCGACCGGCTCATCCCGGCGGTGTTCGGCGCCGGATACGCCGCCGCGGTGGTTCCGTTCCGGATATATCTGCTGATCATGCCGCTGCGGATATCCCTCTACGGGGCGATCGTTCTGGCGCTCGGAAAACCCCGTACGGTTTTGTGGACGGCATGCGGTGCGCTCTTGTTAAATCTGACGCTGAATATTATACTGGTACGTTGGCTCGGGTTGGCCGGACCGGCTGCCGCAACAGTGATTTCGTCGTATATCCATGTCGCCGCTCTCCTCTGGGTGGTGATGCGGACCGTCGGAACCGGCATTGGCGGACTGGCTCCCTTCCGGGATCTCCTGGTGGTCGGGTCGGTCGGCGTGTTTGCGGCGGCGGTGGCGTTCACGCTTTCCGCCACGGGTGTTCTGGAATCGGACACGCAGGTGGTAATGCTTTCCGCGCCGGTGTTTCTGGGAACCTACTATTACGCGGGGAAACGGGCCGGATTCATCCGTCTGCCCGGCCCGGGTGGCATTTTGGAAGGCAGGTTTCATGGCCGGAAAGCTGGAAACAACACGCATTGAGGATGCTTCCCGCTGGGATGCGTTTGTTTCGGAATCTCCCCAGGGAAGCGTGTTTTCCTCATCGGCCTGGCTTGATGCCGCCGCCACGGCACAGGGGGGAGCGCCGGTGCGGCTCGGCGTTCTGGCGGACGGGTTTCTGATCGGTGGGGCCGGCTTTGTCGAGGTGCGGAAGGGGCCTCTCCGCAAAGCGACCACGCCCGTGCTTACCCCCAGCGGCGGATTCCTCTATGCCCCCTTTACGGGAACCAAGCCGACGGAGGGGGAGAGCCGCAACGCCGCGGCAGCCGGGGCCATGATCGAATATCTGACGCCCCGGTACGGGTATATCTTTCTTTCGCATGATCCCCGGGCCGCCGATGTGCGGGAATTCCTGTGGCGGGGATTCTCTTCCACGGTGCGGTATACATACGTCCTGGATATCCGGGAACCGGACCGGGTCTGGGACCGGATGGAGCGGCGGGTGCGGACGGTTGTTCGCAATGCCGAATCCTCCCTTTCCCTGGACGGCCCGATCTCCGTGGGTGAATTCGGGAAGTTGTACGAACGCACCTATCGCGACCGGGACAACACTCCTCCGCTGCCGCGTTCTCAGGTGGAGGCTTTTACGCAGGGGATTCTTGTTGCCGGGCTCGGGGAAATGCGGACGGTGCGTGACGCTTCCGGGGAGCCGGTTGCCGCCATGGTGTTCGCGTTCGACCGCCGTTCGGCGTATGCCCTGGTGAGTGGAACGATACCATCCCGCAATCCTTCCGGAGCATCCTCGCTGCTTTTCTGGGATGCGGTGCGCCGGTATGGCGGGGGCAGGGAACGGCTTGACCTGGTGGGAGCGAACCTCCGGAACATTGCTTTCTTCAAAAAGGGCTTCGGCGGCACCCTTACTCCGTATTTTGTGACCGAGCGGTACGGTTCCTCGACAACCCGGGCGCTTTTCTCACTGTACACCCGATTACGCAAGGCTTTTTTATGATAGATCTGATCCTGACTTCGCCGCCGGAGCGGCCGATCACCCTGTTCACCCGGAATTTCCGGGTACACTCGGGTATTCCCATCGGCCTCTACGCCGAGGGGGAGCGGTCTCCGGTGGCGCTTGTCTATGGCGATCTTTCCTTCGACATGCTGAGCGAGATCGCCCAGCATTATACGGCCGTGGTCGCCATGCCGGCGGCCTATGCCGACGAAATACCCGAGCAGCCGGAGCATTATGAGACCATGACGGTCAAGGCGCCGATCCTTGCAGCGCTCCGGACGTTTGATTTTCCGGGATTTTCCTGTTTCGTTAAGACGTTTGAGGGAAGTCCCCTCGTGCATCACGGGACCATCGCCAAAACGCCCATTCTCCTGTTTACCGCCGACCTGGTCCGGGCCACGATCCGCATTCTTTCCGGCGAGCTGGAACTGAAAACCGGGTTGGACCGCTACGGCCGTCATCAGCCCCTTCCGGACGCGGTAACTTCCGCACCCGGAGTATCGTTCCATTTCAATCTCATTGAAAACGCGGTCCGCTATCTTTACCGCAAAACCGGAACGCCCCTGCTCCACATACCCCGCTGGCCCGAATCGGCTCCACTGACCATCTTTCTCAGCCACGATATAGATGTGGTTCGGAAGTGGACACGGAAACGCATCGCCTACGAGTTCATGCTTTCCCTGAGGGATCTGGCGCGTTTCCGGGGAGGAAGACTCCGGTCCACGATGGCATCCCTTCGCGATTCCCTACAGGGGCGCGACCCATACTGGAATTTCGATCAGCTCCTGTTCATGGAGAGCGGCAACGGATTTCGGTCCACCTGGTTCTGGGCACCCTTCGGGGAAGAATACGAGACCCGCGAGAACGATTACGACCCGGTGTACCATCGAAAATCCTCCGAGATTACCGCCATGATCCGGCGGCTCATGGACAATGATTGCGAGGTGGCTTTCCACGGTACCCGGGAGGCATTCCGGGACCTGAAGGTCTTCCGGCGTCAGATGGAGTCCTTCGAGAGCAGAATGGGATTCAAGTTTGCCGGAGTGCGTCATCACTATCTCATGTTTCGTCATGGCCAGACCCTCGAAGCCGCCTCGGAAGCGGGGATGCTCTACGACGCCACGCTGGGGTTCAGTGATCGCCCCGGCTACCGGAACGGCATTGCGGCTCCGTTCTTCCCCTTTCCGGTATCTCATCCGGCGGGCAGGATGGTGGAGATTCCACTCCACTTCATGGACACCATGTTTGTACATTCCGGTGACGGCGACGAGGCGGATATCCGCCGGATAACCGAATCCTATCTTTTCGCCAAGGCGGCGGGCGGCATGTTCAGCGTGCTGATCCATCCCGGCAACATGGACCCTTCCGAAATACCGGCGCTTTCCCGGTTTTACCATTCCTTCCTCAACCGGTGCCGTCTGGACCGGGCGCGTTCCATGACCGCCGTGGAACTGGCCGAATGGTGGCTGGCCCGCGAGAATGTCATCAAATGTCTCGAGAGTGGACAGGGAAGCTGGCGGATTCGCGGCGTCGAGATTCCCCCCGAGATGGACTTCTGCATCGGAGCGCCGAACATCAAGTCCATGCGGTTCACCGTGGAGGGAGCGCAGCGACCCGTGGCGAATCTCGACCATGACCGTTTGGTCATCCGCCCCGGCGTTACGGATCCCGAGAAAGGGGTGGCGTTCCTGCGGCGCTTCTGAAGATGTGGGAACGGCATATCGCCTCCCGAAGTTCCGCGCCGGGCAAACCGTTCATCTGCCGCCCAAAATACCCCGGAGCGCGCCGCGCATCCGCAACGAATTATGCGTACGCGCGTCTCAAGACCGGCCCCGGGGCCTCCGCCCGGCCATAAACGGCATCCTTGCCCTCTGCGGCTGTTCCGCACTCCACTATAAAAAACAACTTCTATCCAGGCAGACAGTATGGATTCTAACGGACAACAGAAACGCGTGCTCGTGCTTCTCATCGGAGAGGTGCTGGAAGATCCGCGCGTACTGAAAACCTGCCGCTCGCTCCGTGACATCGGCGCCGAAGTGACCGTGGCCTGCACCGCACTTTCCGGACGGCCGTCCCGGGAATCCTGTGAGGGACTGCGCATCGTCCGCTTTCCGCACCGGCGGGATTCATTGCTGAAGCGGTGCTATCTCTGGCTTCAGGGCAGGGTGCGGCCCTCTTTCGGAAAAGCGCTCGCCCGGGTGCATGAAGGGGCGCAGTCCTCTCCGCTCCGGACCGCGCTCAGAAACCTGGCGCTCGCCCTGAACTTCCGGTCCTTCGCGCGGCAGAACCTCCGTATCAACCGTCGCATGATA
>JAWLHT010000220.1:0-2472 GCA_041690195.1 Candidatus Latescibacterota bacterium | reverse complement strand
GTGCTCTGAAACACCGGGGGGCTGCCGGGAAGCTCCTGTACGATTCCCACGAATACTGGCCCGGCATCGGGGTCCACGGCAGTACGGTCAATACCGCCATACGGAAAATGGAACGCGCGGGAATCGCCTCGGCAGATTACGTGGTCACGGTTAACCCGCTCATCGCTGAGGTGCTGGAGCGCGATTACAGTCTGGCTGCCCGTCCTTCGGTGGTGATGAACTGTCCCTGCCGGGATGATATCACGCCGTCCGACACGGCCCGCCGTCAGGTCCGGGTGTTGTATCAGGGGAAAGTGCAGGCTTTCCGCGGGATCGAGTACCTGATTCAGGCGTTTCATCACATCCGGAATGCCGAACTGACAATCTCCGGGGACGGCCCCCTGCTGGAGCGGTTCCGCCTTTTCGCGGAATCGGAGGGGCTGTCCGGCCGGGTACAATTCACCGGCCGTTATGAGCCGCACGAAACACTCTTCGTGGCCCGGGAGCACGATATCGGGGTGATGCCTTCCGGACCGACCACTCTCAATATCACATACTCTTCTCCCAACAAGCTGTTCGACTACGCCATGGCCGGCTTGGCATCGGCCTCGGTCGATCTCCCCTTCATTCGGAAGGTGATTGACGAACACCGCATGGGCGTGCTCTTCGCGGAAAACACCCCGGAATGCATCGCCGCCACTCTTCAGGAACTCATCGATGACCCGGCGCGGCTGGAGGAGTACCGTCGGAATGCCCGCCGGGCGGCTCTGGAGCGATACTCGTGGGAGATGCAATTCGGCGGAAATTATCCATGGAAAAGATAGGCCGTGGGTATGACGGCCTCGCATTTCGTTCATTTCCGCAGGTTGCCATGATCAACGGCCCGCTCCGGGAAATTTACCCCAATCCGGCCCAGAAAATCGGGGATTCGCCGGTAATGATTTTCCGTGATCATCGCTGGACGCTCCCCGTTCTCTATCTGGCGGGACAGATGGGACGACTTGAGCTTCCGGCACGACTGGTGACCTTTGACCGGCACCGCGATTCACTTCCTCCGGACTCCGGCCGGGACGAACTGACCCGATGGCGCCGGAACCCGGGGGGGCTGGAGGAACTTATTCGCCTGGTGCGGGATGTCCTTTCTCCCCGGGATGATGACTGGATCCTGTCCGGTATGGAACTGGGGCTGATCTCCGGCGCGGTCCGGTTCGGGACCGAGCCGGACGGCATGGAGACAGTGACCCGGTACACGGATGGGTTCGGAGTCGAACACCGGGTTTTCCATCTGGAGCGTCCGGCCCGGGAGCTTTCCTGGAAGGGCGCATTCGCCGGTTCGGGACACTCCGGGGAAAGCGATGGTCCAGCAGGTGTGCTTCCGTGGGACCCGGAGACCCGGACGGTTGGGGCGGGTCGGGGCGGGCTGCTGCTCGATTTCGACCTGGATTTTTTCACTATCGGGTGGGACCTTCATGTATTTCCTTTCTCGGCGGGAGTGTACAACACGGAATTTTTTGTTCCGTGTCAGGCGGCCGGATACGACGATCTGCGGCCCGCAGCGTTTCTACGGGAAATTGTACGCGCGTCCGGTGCGGTGAGCATTGCGTGTGAACCGGCGTTTTGCGGGGGCGCATCGAATGCCGGGACCATACTGGAGGACCTGAACCGGTTCCTGCTTGGAAGCGCGCTCGACCTTTCCGGGGTACGGGTGGACTACCCGGCGGTTTACCCGGACCGGTGATACGGCGGGAACGAATAATGAGTCCCGGGCGTATATGAGACGGAGGTTGTGACGGCGGTGGTGGCCGGGAGGCATGCCGGATGCGCTTTTTCCCCAACGGTTATAACGGTTTATTGAGAAAGCCGAGTATCGTCACCGGCACAACAAATAATCCGTTGCGGAGGTTTGGAGAGACGAACTCCTCGTTCGGGTGTTTGCAGGAACAAGTAGTTGAGGGGGCAAACTGCGTATCCCGCTGGTCGGGTGTAAGCTGACGCGGTCTGAACCTGTCATTAAGAAAAAGTGGTAAATACCCAAAAAATACCGTTGACTTTACGTTTTGTATTGAGTATTTTTCCTGTCTGCAATACTAATTCACTCTTTGCGTCAGAGCGGAGAGTGAGGAATCGGGCGCGGGAATAACTCAATTGGTAGAGTGTCACCCTTCCAAGGTGAAAGTTGCGAGTTCGAGTCTCGTTTCCCGCTCCATTAGGACGCGGATGGCGGTGTTTCTTCCCGGTGTTCCGCGATGCAGGACAAAGTGGTTTACAAAGAGCCCATATAGCTCAGCAGGCAGAGCACATCCTTGGTAAGGATGAGGTCACCAGTTCGAATCTGGTTGTGGGCTCCATAGAAAGTCGGGACCGAGTGAGCGCGGTCGCTTTTTTTTGGAGGGGTTGGCCACATGGCGAAGGAGAAATTTGCGCGGACAAAGCCGCACGTGAATGTGGGGACGATTGGTCACATTGACCATGGAAAGACGACCCTGACGAGCG
>JAWLHT010000219.1:0-9486 GCA_041690195.1 Candidatus Latescibacterota bacterium | reverse complement strand
AATATCATCGGGAATTGGCCGGTGGACGCAATACCTTTCTTTGGCCTTATAAAAATTTCAAATATCTTTGGCTAGCTTTTCAGGCCTGAATCACAAAACTTCCGTTCACTACTATCTGCTTATCTTTACGACAATGGGCCGAACGGGCGAGTTACTCTTTCAATCCGGGGCGCGACAATCGTTCACCGTTACGACTATTGTTCATGTGAATCCTTGTGAAGGTCTGCGAAAAAGGTTTCGATTTCCGGTTTCAAAGCGGTGACATCGGCCAGGATGGCGGCATAGTTCGCGACAATCTTATCCCGGGTATTTCCCAGAATGGAGAGTGATCCGGGGGAGGGTTCCGGGACGACCTGATCTCCGGGGTCACCGATTCCCGCCTTACGGGCAAGAGCATCGCTCAGATGGGTCAGGCGTACCATGGTAAGATCGTTTCCCGTGATTTCGCGCGGGTCGTTATGGTAAAAGATGGCGTTGGCCAGATCCTCCGGCAGGTTCCAGAGCTCACAGACGACCTTTCCCACCATGCAATGGTCGGTATTGAGAAGGCGCTGTTCGGCCAGAATGATGCGGCACTTGCGGCTGGCGGCAAACGTGATCACCCGGCTGTAATGGTCGGGAAAGAGTAGCGAGAGGACGATTTTGCCGATATCGTGCAGCAGACCGGCGGTGTACATCACATCAGGCCGTCCGATAGACATCCGGTTGCAGATGATCTGGGCGGCTTTGGCCGCTCCGATGGAATGCATCCATAGGCCCTGACGGTTCAGGCCGCCCTTTTTTTCATCGGCGAAGAACAACTGGGATACGGTGACCGCGGTAACAAGTTCCTTGATTGTCTCAAAACCCAGAGTAACCACGGCGCGACGCAGCGAATTGATATCGGAGGTTTGCCCATAGTATGCTGAATTGGCCGCCTTGAGAATTTTGGCGGTGAGCGGCGGGTCACATTCGATGATCTGCGCCAGATCGTTCGCGCTCGTCTTCGGGCTGTATATGGTCTGCACTACCCGGCTGATGATGGTCGAGTCGGTGGGTATTCCATTCTGGATGAGTTCTTTCAACTCATTGATGAATCTGGGCGGCATATTTGTCTCTATGGCAATGAATTCGCGGTTGCGCGGAGGATGCTTGCGGAAACAAATATACGGCTTTTTGGTCCGTTGCACAGAAAAAAAATGAAAATGGCTATGCGGTTAAGTCAGTTGCATTCCCGGCGCAGCGGAAAGGACGACGTGCGATCATCATCAGTGGCGTTTTCTGGGGTTCTCCGCGGTATTCAATGGGTGAATGCGGGTGAACGGTGCAACGTGAAGGGTAAAAGGGGTAAAGGCACAGAGGCACCAAAGGAAAGACCGTAGGGGCATACCGGTATGAACGGTACGCTCCGGCATGGGCGGCCGTTTCCCTTCTCCTGACTCCTCCTTTCATCACTCGTTTACCCACACCAATCCGCGAAGCGCCCTTTTTTGCTTATGCAAGGGGAAGGCGGCCGTAAGGCGCAGGGACCTCCAGTCGTACCTTTCCGTACGACTGGGGTAGAGAAAGGGGGTCTTGGCTGCACTTGCCATGATTTGGCCCTGTTTTCTGACCAAACCCGATACCCATATAAAATAATCACGGGCATGGGGGTGAGAAACCGGAGGGAACCGGAGATGCGGTTGAGCATCTTTTGGTCCGGAGCGGTGAGGATTTTCCGTACTTTACCGGATGGTTTCCAGGAGAAGTCAGACCTTGCTGAACAGGCGCACGAAGCGGGCGAAGAAATCCGGATCGAACTCGCTTTTCATTTCGTTCTGCATGATGGCAAGCGCATGGAAAGAAGACTTGGGTGTGCGGTATGGGCGTTGGGAGGTCAAGGCGTCGAACACGTCCGCGATGGTGCAGATTTTGGCGTAGGTGTGAATTTTGTTTCCCTTGATGCCGAGCGGGTATCCTTTGCCGTCATGCCGTTCATGGTGCTGCAGTACAATGGTGGAGACTTCATCAGTGAGGGTGTTGAACGCCTGGAGCATCCGGTGTCCCTGTTCCGGATGTTTGCGCATGATATTCCATTCCTCGGGAGAAAGCGGGCCGTTCCTTCTGCTGATATGCCGGGGGATGGTGTATTTGCCGATATCGTGGAGGAAAAAACCCGAGGCAATCTCGGCCATGTCGTGTCCCTCTTCTTCCCCCAGAATTTCCTTGGCCAGACCAAGACCGAATATACCCACGTTTACCGCGTGGTTATACTCATGGAATCCGTTCGATGTCAGCTGGATAAGATATTTGACGCTGTCGTCGTTGAAGAGAACCATATCCGTCACATGCTTGATCGCATTCTTGAACGCGGTGACAATTTCCGCGCCCGGAGTGCTGAAGAGGGTCATGGCGATGAATGTGAGGATTTCATGGGCGATTTCGGCCTTGTCCTGCTCGTTGATGAGCGGATCATCCATGATGAAGGGAAAATTTTCCTCCAGATACCGGGTGTACCGGCCTTTGTCTCCGTTCCGTATATAAAGAGCGGGAATGTTGTCGCTGAAAATCCGGCCATGCTGGTCGGCTGAATAAATATCACCCGCGCTGTGGAACAGTGAAACCTTTCCGTCGGCATTCTTCGCGTACAAATCGAATGTCCGGACGGTGTCGATCCGGAATATCTGCGGATGCACCGATATGTAGAATTTCTCAAGCCCGGATGAATCGTTCATGAGCGACCGGGGCCTCCCGAACCCTGCTGACACGGTTGACTCTCAGTTGGCGGAAACCGACAAAGGAATATATATCAATTTCACTCGTCGGGTACAGCGCTTTTTCGTTTTTTTTCTGTATGTTAGAAGTTATGGCGATGCGATATGGCGTTATGTATGCCCGGATACCGGTGTTGCGAGTTCGCAATACGGGAACTGCGGGGCGTTGCAACGGAGTGGACATGGCGGCTCCCGCGTACGCAGGTTCGGGCCGATTCCGGCTGGAGATCCCTGCCTGCCATGAAAGGCTAATATCGAGGTAATTCTGGAGACGGCTCGACACTTCCCGGAACCGTACTGCGCCGTTCGATTCGGTTCAATCTCCTTCCGCTTGTATGTTTCATCGTTTCAGGTATCACTGTTGGAAAAATCCGGAGGACGAGTTCGGTTTACGGATTTTGCGCGGACGTCGAAGGCAGCGCTTAATCGCTTTATGGGTGGTTATTCGTATCGTGGGATAACCCGGTTTTCGGCTTGTGGTATCCGGAGGTGTTTGCTATTGCTGCGGTTAAGTGTATATTATTACCGGATCAGGATGCACTTTGCCCCAAAGGAGCGGCCGGTCATCCGGGCGCGGATTTCTGCAATCGGAATGAAACCCGGAGCAGGGTTCAGTCATCAAATACGATGAATAATGAATGCGCATTGACCATCAAGGGAATGCCCGATTCCCCGGAAAGGCTATGAATATGCATATAACACGTCGTTCGGCGCTTCTCAATCTTTCCACCCTGGCCGGGGCCGCTTTCCTGGGCGGCTGCTCGGTGAACCCGGTAACCGGGAAACGCGAGCTTATGCTGATGAGCGAGGGCCAGGAAATCTCCATGGGAAAGCAGACTCACCCGGAAATCACCGCAGAATACGGACTGTATCCGGACAAGGAACTCCAGTCGTGGTTCGACGCCCGGGGGCAGGAAATGGCCCGGGTGAACCAGCGGAGCAATCTCGCCTTCACCTTCACCGTACTCGACAGTCCGGTGGTAAATGCCTTTGCGGTGCCCGGAGGCTATGTGTACGTGACCCGGGGAATACTGGGGTATTTCAATGACGAGGCCCAGTTCGCGGGGGTTCTCGGCCATGAACTCGGGCACATCGCCGCCCGCCATTCCGCCCGCCAGTATTCCAAGGCCCAGCTCGCCAATCTGGCGCTCGGAGTGGGAACCATCTTTTCCGAGGAGTTCGCGCGATACTCAGATTTTGCGTCGATGGGAGCTTCGCTCATGTTTCTCAAGTTTTCCCGGGACGATGAGCGGCAGGCGGACCGTCTGGGCGTTGACTATACTTCGGCGGTTGGGTATGACGCTGTGCGGATGAGCGAGTTTTTTGCCACCCTGGAACGCCTGAGCCCCGAAGGCGGATCGCTTCCCGAGTGGGCGAGCACCCACCCGGATCCCGGCGACCGCATCGCCGCTACCCGGCGCATGGCTCTGGAATACCAGAAAGCTCATCCTGACCGGAAGCTCCTGGTGAAACGGAACGAGTACCTGGAGCGGGTCAACGGTCTCGTGTACGGTGACGACCCGAGGCAGGGATACGAGGAAGGCGGTGTCTTTTTCCATCCAGAACTGAAATTCCAGTTCCCGGCGCCCGCCGGGTGGACTCTGACCAACCAGCCGAGCGAGGTGCGGATGACACCCAAGGGCAACGGGGGCGCGGCGCTTATATTCCGGATCGCCGAGGGAGCGAATCCCCAGGACGCCGGAGCGAAATTCGCTTCGGCCAACGGCATCACTCTCTCCGATTCCCGGCCGGTCACCGTAAACGGACTCGCCGGCTATGCCACTCTGGGGCAGGTTGTGTCCCAGGGACAGACGCTGGTGGTGAGTTCCCGCTTCATCGCCCTGGAGGGGAAGGTCTTTGCATTCCACGGGCTCACCGGAACCGCGGGGTACCAGACCTTCGAGCCCCAGTTTCAGAAAACGGCGATGGGGTTTGCCCGCGTGACCGACAAAAAACGCCTCGATGTTTCCCCGAAACGAATCGAGGTGCGGGCCCAAACCAAAGCGAAGACACTCAAGGCTGTATTTCAGGAGAAGGGCGTTCCCGAAGACCGTCTGGACAAGCTGGCCGTTCTCAACGGAATGCTGCTCGACCATACTCTCGAACCGGGTGCGCGGGTTAAGCTGGTGAATTGACCATGCGATGGATGACAGTTGCACTGTAAGGCCGGAGGAAACTTTCTCCGGCTTTTTTTAATATGGGTATCAGGTTGAGTCAGCAACGAACCGAAGCAGCACAAGCAAGACACACGCGCATGAGTGGTGTTTTTCCTGCCCACTGCAAGGGGGAAGGTGGCCATAAGGCCCCGGGGCCCCCATTCGTACCGATTTGGTACGAATGGGGTAAAGGAAGGGGGTCTTGGCTGCGCTTGCCATGATTGGCCCTGTTTTCTGACCAAACACGATACCCATATTTTTTTATGTGCGCCCGTCAGTGCGCATTCACGTGCGGGTGGATGTTCTGGCCGGCCTGACAGGAGGAACGGTTGGCCGAACGGCAAGGGAGTGGCCGGAAAGGGGATTCGGTGGAAGCATGGAGCATAGCCGGTATCCGATGAACAGAAACCGTATATGTGGTCGGCCCGGATCTGACAAACAGGTTGCGGAGGACGAAGTCCATAATCCATCTGGAACATCCCGCAGTGAGTTTTCCGCCAAACCCGGGTGGCGTTTTTTTACGGCCAGCCAGACGCACCGAACCGATACAAACCGTCCGCAGGGGGAAATACCCGGGCATCCCGGGGTTACGCCCGGGCCGGTCAATCATTCCTGCCATACGTGTCAGAGCCCGATACGAACGCCCCCCGCCCGGCGAATACCCTTTTGCATGGAAAGGTTCCGGATGACGTTATTATGCTTACACTGCCGTTCGCTTGTTCGGTGTAACGCGGAGAAGCTTTTTCAGGACATGCGGCTTCAGCATGCGCGGATGAATATCGCAGGCGGACAATCATAGATATGCGCATAATGAAATGCTGGCAAATTACACATTAATTTAGTATAATGCATATAAATAGTTTTTGTAATGTATGGCTCGGAGGAGCGCCATGGTACGAATTACAAGACGGCGGGCGTTGGTTGATATCCTGGCCATGTCCGGGGTGGCGGTCGCCGGGTGTGCCAGAAATCCGGTCACTGGAAGACGGGAACTCATGCTGGTCAGCGAGGAAGACGAGATCGCCATGGGGCGAGAGGCACACCCGCAGATCTTGTCCGCATTTGGTTCATACAAGGATAAGCCGGTGCAGGGATTCATGGATGACATGGGGCAGGATATCGTGAAAATTTCACACCGCTCCGGTATGGAGTTCACGTTTACCGTGCTGGACAACCCGGTGGTGAATGCGTTCGCGGTTCCGGGTGGGTACGTATACTTCAACCGGGGCATCATGGCCTACTTCAATGACGAGGCCCAGTTCGCGGGGGTGCTCGGACATGAAATCGGACACATCACCGCCCGTCACAGCGCGGCCCAGATATCCAAACAGCAGCTGGCCCAACTGGGGCTTGGCTTGGGAACCATTTTTTCAGAGACGTTTCAGCGCTATTCAGAATTGCTTTCCCTGGGAGCATCGGTGATGTTCCTCAAGTTCTCCCGCGACGATGAACGTCAGGCGGACCAACTCGGGGTACAGTACTCGTCCAAGATCGGCTACGATGCCATGGAGATGAGCCGGTTCTTCGGGACCCTGTCGCGGCTCACTCCCCGGGAGAGTCAAGCGCTTCCGGAATGGCAGAGCACCCACCCGGACCCGGGCAACCGTACTCAGACCACCGCCCGGCTGGCAGAAAAAATCCAGTCCGAACACCGGGACCGTAAATATATCAGAGGCCGAAATGACTATCTCGAAATGATCGATGGTCTCGTGTATGGCGATGACCCGAAAAATGGGTATGTGGAAAAAGGTGTTTTCTATCATCCGGACCTGAAGTTCCAATTCCCCGTCCCAAAAGGCTGGCGGGTGGCCAACCAGCCCGAGGAGGTGCGGCTGTATCCGGACGACCAGCGGGTGCTCCATATCTTCACCATCGAACCGGGCCGGAACCCGCGTGACGCCGCCGCGCGGTTTTCCACGCAGAACCAGATATATGTGGCTCAGTATGAAGATATTTCCATCCGGGGATTGCGGGCGTTCAAAACACTCGGCGAAATCCAGTCTCAGCCTCCGCTGGCGGTTCTGTCCCATTTCATCATGCTGGACAAGCTGGTCTTCGCTTTTCACGGTATATCCGCTCCCTTCGATCTCGATTCCTATGACACCACGTTCGATCGGACTGCCACCGGGTTCCAGCGACTGACCGATCCGGCCCGAATCAATGTTGAGCTCAGCCGGGTCAGGCTTCGCAGCGCTCCCCGCACCCAATCCCTCCGGGATACGCTCAACGGGTTCGATGTGCCCGAGGAGCGCCTCAAAGAACTCGCTGTCCTGAACGGCATGGAACTCGGCGACCGTGTCGAACCGGGGCTCCGGATCAAGGTGATAGACTGATCATCGCATAACCGCGATATGCCTGCTTGCGTATGCTGTCCCGCCGTAACGCCATCTGCTTTGGAGATGGGGAATGGTGTGTAGTCCCCGGGTGTGGCGGCATCGTGCGGCAGTGCTCTTTCGGACCGGCTCCTCCTTTTCCATCACGATAATGACTCCGTCCCGATCTTTCCCCGGGAGGTATAACCAATGAAACTTATGACGCGAAGAGAAGCCATGGTACAGATGGGTCTGGTTACCGGTGCGATCGTCATATCCGATTGTGCCACCAATCCCGCCACGGGCGAGCGCGAACTCATACTGATGAGCGTGGAAGAAGAGGTCGCGCTCGGCAAACAGACCCATCCGCAGATCGTGAACACATACGGGATTTATGAAAACAGCCAGCTTCAGAGTTATCTGCGCAATCTTGGCCAACGGCTGGTGCAGGTGTCGCCCCGGAAGAATATCGACTATACGTTCACCCTTTTGGATCATCCCGTGGTCAATGCCTTCGCCGTGCCGGGCGGATACATATACATGACCCGTGGAATCATGGCCTATTTCAACGATGCGGCCCAATTCACCGGCGTGCTCGCCCACGAGGTAACCCACGTCGTGGCCCGGCACTCCGCGCAGCAGTATTCGCGGGCGCAGCTTGCCCAGCTCGGGCTCGGCCTGGGCAGCATCTTTTCCGAACAGGTCGCCCGGTTCGCGGAGTTCCTCGCATTGGGAACGCAGCTCCTGTTCCTCAAGTTCTCGCGTGACGCCGAACGGGAAGCGGACCGTTTCGGGGTCCAGTACATGTCCGAGATCGGATATGACGGGATTCACTGGAGCTATTTCTTCAATGTTCTCGAACGCATGCAGGGAGACCAGGGAGGACTTCCCGAATGGCAGAGCACCCATCCGGACCCCGGCTCCAGAGAGGACCGGGTCCGGGACATGGCCGCCAAGTACCAGGAAGAACGGCCCGGCAAGGACTTTATCGTGAACCGGAACGAGTACCTCCAGCTCATCGACGGGATGGTGTTCGGGGAGGACCCCCGGAACGGCTACGTCCAGAACGGGGTGTTCTATCAGCCGGAGTTGGGGTTCCGATTCCCCGTTCCCCGTGGCTGGGGAGTGGCGAACCAGGCGGCCGAGGTGCGGATGGCTCCGGAGAACCAGAACGCGCTCCTCATTTTCCGCGCCATGGAGGGCGGCTCTCCCAAGAATACGGCCCAGCAGTTCGTGAGTGCCAACAACATCTCGGTGCAGAGTTCCTCCGAGGTGACCATAAACGGCATGAACGCGTACCGTGTTCTGGGGACCGCCGCGACCGAGGAGCAGGAGCTTGCCGTGGAGTCCTATTTTATTGAGATGGGGAATAACATCTATTCCTTCCACGGTGTGGCGCCGCCCAACCGGTTCGGCAACTATCGGGGAACGTTCCAGAATGTCGCCAATGGGTTCAACCGGGTCACCCAGGAATCCGTTCGAGACGTTTCTCCCCGGCGGATCGACATCAGGACGGCGAACCGGGCCCAGACTCTCCAGCAGGCGCTGAACTCGCTCGGGGTTCCGAAGGACCAGCTGCAGCAGGTAGCCCTCCTGAACGGGATGGGGCTCAATGAGCGGGTGCTGAGCGGTACCCGCCTGAAAGTGCTTACCGGCTGAGGCTCCGGCGCGGATGCCGCGATGGGCAGGTTCAACAGTGAGGGTAGTACGGATATACGGAGCTCATGAAAACGGGGACGCATTCGGAATGCGTCCCCGTTTTCATGTATCAGATGGATGACTCAGGGAATGAAGTCCATGTCCGGGGTGACCGCTTCGGCAAAGGCGGCCATGAGTTTGACCGCGTACTCCACGTCGCGCAGGCAGACGGTCTCCACCGGGGTGTGCATGTAGCGCAGGGGAATGGAGACCAGACCCGCCGCAACTCCCGCCCGGGTGAGCTGGATGGGATTGGCATCGGTGCCGGTGGCGCGGGGAATGCCTTCGATCTGGTGGGGAATATCGTTTTTCCTGGCGGTCTCCACCAGGAGTTCGAACACCCGGGGGTTGATATTGGGGCCGCGGGCGATGACCGGTCCGCCGCCAAGTTTCACTTCGCCCACCAGTTTCTTGTCCACGCCGGGCTGGTCGGTGGCGAAGGTGACATCGGTGGCAATGCCGACCAGGGGGTCGATTCCGAATGCACTGGTGTGGGAGCCCCGAAGCCCGATTTCCTCCTGGACGGTGGAGACGCCGTAGACTCCGGCTTTCACTTGTTTCCGCTCGGCAAGCTCGCGCAGTACTTCG
>JAWLHT010000218.1:0-9593 GCA_041690195.1 Candidatus Latescibacterota bacterium | reverse complement strand
GGTCACCCAACTGGTCGGGACCTCTCAGGCCCGTGCCATTTCCCGGGCGCTCTCGCTTGTATACCGGTTCATGGACAGTTCAAATTCACTGCCGGATGCGGTGAACCGGGTCATGGAACGGGTTCGGAGTGTCGGACTTGATACCCTTTCCGGACGGCTCATGGGCGACCTTGCTGCATTTCGACCGTACGAACTGGCCGCCGCGGTCAATCGCCTGAAGAAGCTGAAAGTCAAATAAACAGGCGTTTCGTGGAGTTGTACGGGTAAGCGAGTGCAGAAAGAAGGAGTCAGGGGTCAGGAGAAGGGAACCGTCCGTCCAATGCCGGAATGTGCGGTTCAGGGCGGACGAGGCATGCCTCGCCCCTACTGTCTTTCCCTTTGTGCCTCGTACCCTTCACGCTTCACTCGAGTTAACCCGTAGAAAGCAGCGGAGAACAATACGCTTTGCAGTGCCCTGCCTGTGGATTGTACTGGTTGCCATTTGCCCATCAGAACATTCAATGCGGCAAAGGCTTTTTGGGGGGATGGAACACTGCTTTCTCTATTTGCTTTGTGAATGACACCGTCAATAGAGAAGTACTCCAGGGTTTTTTACAGGTTCGCCGGGCCGAGTAGGTGTTTTTGCGCCTGAAGGTGGAATAGGAGGGCTGAAATGAAGATTCTGGCATTATCCGCAAGCCCTCGCCGGAACGGCAACACCGAGCGTTTGCTCGACCGGGTGATTGACGGCCTTGAATCCCGGGGAGCCGTGGTGGAGAAAATCCGGACTCACGACCAGGATGTGTTCCCCTGCGAAGGATGCGGGTTCTGCCAGCGTGAAGGCCGGTGCCGCATCGAGGACGGTTTTGCTCCCATACGGGAGAAGCTTATCGGCTGTGACGGTGTGGTGTTTGCCTCGCCCCTTTATTTCATGAATGTGCCCGCCCGGGGGAAAGCGCTCATTGACCGCTGCCAGTCGTTTTGGGTGGCCCGTCACCGGTTGGGAATTGACCTTTTCGGCAACCGGATGCGGTTTGGGGTCCTGACGGCATGCTCCGGGGCCGGATACGGTCCCGGCGGCACAGATATTTTTCGCGGGATAGAGGATACCATGACCTTTTTCTTCGATGCCCTCGGATTGAGAAAGGAAAAGAGTCTGCTCGTGCGGCGGGTTGATGAACCGGGCGATATCCTCGCTTATCCCGATATCATTGCTGCGGCGTATGCCCTGGGGGAACGGCTTGCCCAATTCGCCTGACTGATGATACGGATTTGCATAAGGATCGGTATTTGTTCCGGGCCCTACGGATAGGAATGCTTTGCACTCCGGTTGTTTCGCGATACCTCCAGGTCTCATCGCGAGTCATCCCCTCCTGTCGCTCATTCAGGGCATGCCTGCATGAGCCCTTTTTTTTCGAGACGCGGGCTCTCAGCCCTGTACTGTGGTCGATGGGAGAAAAAAAGAGTACTAAAGGCTTTCGGCAGGTAAACATGCCGCTCCAACCCGATAACACAATTTTTATTTGGTGAAGGCGAGGTGCCCTGCATATATTAATCTCCCGTTATATGTCCGGTTACAAGGGGATTATGCTGGCTTAAAGAGGGATGTCCTGTCTGAACCGTTTTTGCGGTTAACGAAAGGGATGAAGGCGCCGGCGCCGGTATTCGGTATATTGGGTACCGATTTGCCATGGGAGCGAACCCACTTCGGCGAAAAACCCAGGTATGAGGGTTTGTTGCCGTTCTATGGCCGGATTTTGCGTTTCTTCTCATCAAGGAATTCACTCCGCGGCTAACGAGAGCGGAGGGGATGAAAGGCGGGGATTTCATGTTATGAAACGATTGATCCTTTTCGGTTTGCTGACCGCCGCATTTGTTGGCGGGTGTTCGAAGTCCACGGACGATCTTATCAGAGACCTGAGCAGCGAAAGCGCGCCGACCCGTTTGCAGGCCGCTACCGCCCTGATTGCGCAACGTGACGCCGATACCACGCGCCAACTGATAGAACGGCTTGATTCAGAGGACGAGCGCCTGGTGTTCATCATTTCTCAGGTACTCGGGGATCGTGCCGACACCTCTGCCGTGTTTCCTCTCGGGAAAATTTCCAAACACCAGAATCCGCATATCCGTTCCCGGGCGCTCTGGTCGATCGGAAGCATCGGGCATGAGTCCGGACTGCCGTTTCTGATCGCCGGTCTTCAGGATTCTGTCGCGATGGTGCGCCATTCCGCGGTCAAGGGGATAGGATTCCTGCATTATGCTCCCGCCGCCCGTGAAATCTACCCCATGCTTCGTGACGGGGTTGACAGCGTAAGGACCGCGGCGATCCAGTCTCTTTACTACTTTCGGAAGATTCAGGATTCAGGAGTGCTGGCAGCTGATCTCGCGGTGGCGGTGAACGACCCGAGTCCGGTGGTGCGGTATGTGACGGTGCAAGCGCTCGGTGGCGGGTTTCCGGATACCACCGTGGCCGGTGAGCTGCTCTTGGAGGCGCTTCGGGACGAAAACAAGGATATACGGGTAGAGTCGATTGTGAGCCTGCAGAAAATCAAGTACACCGAATCAATTCCCATTCTGAAAAAGATATTCGACACCGCTTCGGTGGATGAGGAATACGCCATTTCCGAAGCAATACGGGAAATGACCGGCGAAATATATCCTCCGGAAGAGAATGAATGACGGGCTCGGCCGAAAGGGGATTTGACCATGCCGGAAAACCGGGCAGGCGGTAATACCGGACAGCGCATTTTTCTCGTTTTTCTGCTGTTCGCGTTGTCTTTGGCTGCTTTTTGTATTTTCCGGCCGCCGGTTTCTTTTCGATACCGGTCATGGCTTCTTGTCCCCATTGCTTTTTCACTGGCCAATCTGTTAACACCGCTGGTTCGGCTGGTGGCGTTGCGCTGCAAAGTGGTAGATCATCCGGAGGCGCGGAAGGTCCACACCGAGGCGACTCCGCTCCTGGGCGGGGTCGCCGTCTATATGGCTTTTGCCCTGAGCGCCGTATCCGTGTTCTGGTATTCCCCTGAGTTGAAAGGTGTTTTGCTCGCCGCCTCCATCGTTTTCGTGATCGGCGTTCTCGATGACATATTCGGCCTTTCCAGTCTGGTTCGACTGCTTGCCCAACTGGTGGCGGTGCTGGTTCTTTTCGGTTTTGGGATGCAGATTGACTCCATTCCCGATCCCACCCGTTTTCATCTGCTGAAAAAGGCGATTACCATTATCTGGGTGCTCGGAATAACCAATTCCGTGAATTTTCTCGATGGGCTGGATGGGCTATGCGCCGGGTTTGGCGCGATCGCCGCACTGTTTACCGGCTTGATCGCCTTTTTAACGCACCAGTACTTCCTCATGTTTCTCGGATTTTCCCTGGCCGGAAGCTGTCTTGGATTCCTGCCCTGGAATTTTCCCCGGAGAGGATCCGCCGCGATTTTCATGGGTGATGCGGGGAGTCTTTTCATCGGATTTACGCTTGCCGCCCTCTCCATTATGGGTGACTGGGCGGAAAACCGCGTCGTGGCGCTCACCGTACCCGTGCTCATCCTGTTCCTTCCCATTTTCGACACCTCCATGACAACTTTTTTCCGGATACGGGAGGGGAAGGTCAGGACAATAAGGGAATGGCTCGATTTTGTGGGCAGAGACCATATTCATCACCGGGTATATTCCGTGGGGATCGGAAAGCGGCACACGGTGCTTATCCTCTGGGTGGTGGCTGTTATGCTCGGGTTCTCCGCAGTTATCATACGCACGGGAGGGATGCTCGAAGCGTACTTGTCGCTCATCCAGGCCTCACTGGTGTTGGTGTGTTTCACAGGATTTATCGTTCATATGAAAAACCGCCAGGATGCCATGATCAGGATTGCCCAGCGCATGACCGCGAATGAACCGGACGGCGGAGACGTATTTGGTGTTTCCATGTAACGGTACAATCAGGGGATTTCTTGACAGGAACCGGTCACAGGATTATTTTCAAAAGAATGCCTGCTCAGAAGACGACGCAACCGCTTGATGAGTTAATGAAGGGCCTGGATATCGGTTTGGTGGCGAAGACTGGCCCGTGGAATAACAAGAGTGCAGGGATTCAGTTTTTATGTTTCAAGAATGGAGCGATTCCCGGCTGACGGGTTTCCGGAAGATGCCGTGTTCCGCTGCGGAATTTCGCCGGTGCATTGAAATTCAGGATCAGGCGGATGGAAACGGGGTCGTTTCCCCGGAGAAGTGTATTTAGCGCGTATCATTGGATCACAGGCAACAAGGGGGCTTCGGGTGTACCTGAATTATTGGGGATTACAGGAAAAACCGTTTGAAAACACTCCGGATCCCCGGTTCATCTTTTATTCAATGAGCCATAAAGAGGCATTGCTCAATCTCCTGTATGCGGTGAACGAGAACAAGGGAGCGGCAATGCTTACCGGCGGAATAGGTTGCGGGAAAACTCTGGTGGCGCGTACGCTCGTTTCCAAGCTGGACCCGGAAGAATTCGAGGTCGCGCTCATCACCAATCCCCGTTTCAGCGAAGAGGAGTTTATCCGGGAGATTCTGTATCAGTTCGGGGTGGATACCACCGCCAATACCAAGCTGGAAGGCATCCATGCGCTGAATGATTTTCTGTATCGGAATTCGCGGCGCGGCGTACGGACTGTGCTGATCATCGATGAGGCGCAGCTTTTCATCAATGAGTTTATTCTCGAAGAGATTCGGCTGCTCCTGAATTTCCAGCTGGACGACCAGTTTCTCCTGACGCTCATTCTCATTGGTCAGCCGGAACTGCGTGATATCATACGCAAAATGCCACAGCTCGATCAGCGGATTGGAATTCGCTATCATCTCGATCCCATTTCGTACGAAGATACGATTCAGTATATTGCCCGGCGGTTGCACCAGGCCGGCCGTGACGAACGGGTTTTCACTGAAGATGCGATAAAGCAGATTTACCGCAACTCGGAAGGAATACCCCGTAAAATCAACACGCTGTGCGATCTGTGCATGGTCATGGGGAGCGCCCGTAATCTCACGGTGGTCGGGCCGGACCTCGTTCAGGAACTCACCGCCTCCCGGGGGAAATAACTTTGGTACGTCAGACTTCATTACTGAAATCCCGGCTGGAACGGAAAGCGGAAAAACATACCGCGCCCGAAGATGAGCGCGCCTTTAATCACGACCGTCGCAAGGAACAGTCCATCTTTCTGCAGTCCGGCGACCTTGGCCGTCTTTTTGATGCAATGGCCCAGCGAGAGCCCACAGGGGAGAATTCGGGACGAACTGGACGGACTGCGTCGGCCGGTGATGTTTCTGGCAATGAAGCTCCGGACCGGGTACCCGTATCGTCAGCAGTGGAGCCACTGGTGCAGCGATTCCGGAATGGTCTCGATGAAGAGGCTTCCGTGGGAGCGGCGAGAGCCCATGAGCTGGATGGTGGAAACGATGCGCTTGCCAGATACCGTAATGAGTCAGCATTTGCCGATACCGTTTATATCGATGCGCTTGACATTGTCGAGACTTTCTATGCTCGCCAGTACCAGAACCGGGAAGTCATGACCGAACGCCTGGTGACCACGGTTGTCCGCCTCATTGAAGTTGCCAGGAATTCCAACGCCATTCTCCGAAAAGCGGTTCGGCTGAAAAGGGCCGCCGGTTCTTTTGCGGAACACAGCCTTAATGTGGCGATTTTATCCACTAAAATTGGTCTGGCCAGGGGATACAGCCGAGAGCGCCTGTTTTCCATGGTTCTCTGTGCGCTTTTGGGCGATATCGGCATGACCCGCATTGATCCGGCCATTCTCGCCAAAACCGGAAAACTTTCTCCGGAGGAGCTGGCGGAAATCAGGCGTCACGTTCAGTACTCCCAGGACATTCTTGAGGAGGAATTTTCCGAATTCCCATTTCTTGCACCCATTGTTGCCCAGTTTCATGAGCGTGAGGACGGCAGCGGGTACCCGAAGGGACTCCGTGGAGAAAATATTCATGAATTTGCCAGGATTATCGGTCTTTGCGATGTGTACATAGCCATGACTTCCCGAAAGGTCCATCGTGAGGATTTTTCCGGTTATGCCACCCTGCAGCAGATCATTTCCCGGCGCAACGCCGATTTCAGTCCATCGATCATCAAGTCGCTCATTGATGTCATCAGCGTATTTCCGCTGGAAAGCCTCGTGCGTTTGAACAACGGTGCTGTCGGAAGGGTGATCGATGTATCGTCCAAGCATCCGACCCGTCCCAAGTTGAGCATTCTCATTGGCGCGGATGGCCAGCGTGTGAGTGTGATGAAGTATCTTGACCTTGAACAGGAGCCGCTCCTCTATGTCGAATCACCCGACGTAGAGGAAGGAATCGTTCTCTAACGGGAGGACCGATGCCCGTCGGTTTGGGCGATGTACTCCGGCCCGCACCGAACGTCACCGCCAGAATCGTTGGTGGAGAGGCGTTTGTTATGCATCTCGTTTCGCTCCGCACCTTCTCTTTGAACGAAACTTCCACGGCTGTGTGGCTTTTGGCTGATGGTATCCGTTCGGCCGGGGGCATAATCACGGCATTGATGGATGAGTACGAGGTCGGAGAGGCAGAATGCCGTCAAACGGTGCTGGATTTGCTGGACAGACTGGTTGAGGAAGACCTCCTTGTTCTGGCCGGTTCCCATGATTGAGTACGGCGGAGACATCTACACGGAGTTTCAGCGTCACGGCGCTCCCTGTGGGGCGGGCATCGAGATTACCTCGGCCTGCAATCTCGATTGCGTCCACTGTTATCACGCCCGTTCCGAAGGACCTGATTTACCCCGTGCGGAGGTTGAACAGTTGTTGCGTGACCTGGCTGCACTCGGTGTCCTGGAACTTACCTTCACCGGGGGGGAGCCGTTCTCCCGTCCGGACTTTCTCCCCATTTTGCGTTTTGCGGTGGTGGAACTTGGGTTCTCGGTAAAAATATTTTCCAACCTGACGCGTATCAGTGCATCCACTGCCGATTATCTGGCCGAATTTCCCCTTAACCGAATCGAAACCTCCCTGCTTGGCCATACCGCGGCGCTACACGATGCCCTCACCCGCCGTACGGGTTCTTTTGACGCCTGCCTGGCCGGGATACGGCTGCTCCGGGAACGGAACATCCGCGTTTCGGCCAAAACCGTGGTCATGCGCCCGAACCGTGCCAGCATTCCGGAAATGTATCGTCTCGCCCGGTCGCTCGGAATCCCGTTCCGTCATGATGACGGGATTTTTGTCGAATCCGGTGGCGGACGGAAACCGCTGTCCCTGCGGATATCTGAATCTGAGGCAAGGCGGGAGCGGAAAAAGAGGGGATGGCGGGAAGCCGGTTCAGTCCCCCGGGCCTGTAATGCAGCCAAATCGGTGATTCACATATCGGCTGACGGCGCCGTGTTTCCCTGCGGTCCCTTTCCCATTCCGGCCGGGAATATAAATCTCCAGTCACTTGAGTCCATATGGCGGAATGCGCAGATTATGCGGCGGGTCCGGTCGCTTTCCGACGCTGAATACCGGGTCTGCCGGAACTGCCGGTACCGGTTTTGGTGCAACGGGTGTCTCGCCATGGGAATGGGGCTCGCCGCGGGCAGGAAATATCCCTGCCGTCTGGCCCGGATGCGTTTGCGAGGTGTTTTGTGAAGCCTGAACTGCTACGGCGGTATTACCGGATCGGCGAAGTCGCGGCGCTGACCGTGTACGCTGACAGCCGAACGGCACTTGACGCGGTAGGGCTGGTCGACAGTCCGGAGCCAGTTCCGGGGGAGGCGCGTCCGGAAATGGCGCTTTTCATTCTGGGGCGCGACACTGCCGTTGGTTTTCCGTCCGCGCCCGAAGGTGAGACGGAAACCATTATTGAAAACGGTGCTGTGGAAGTGCGGAAATCCGGTGTACTCCATTACGGGACATGGTTTGGCAAGGCCTCCAGTATTTACGATCCGGAAAGGGGTGCTGCGATTCTTCTCTTCCCCGGAGTGAAACGTTATCACCCTGATTTCGCCGCTCGTTCGGTGTGCCGCCCCATCTTGGACAGGATGCTCCTGGAACGCGGATATCTCCCGTTCCACGGAGCTTCGGCCTCGCGGTATGGTCGGGGCTGTCTGATAACCGGAGCATCCGGATCCGGGAAAACAACACTGCTCCGGGGGCTTCTGAACCACGGGTGGAGCTTTTTATCCGATGACCGGGCAGTGGCAGTGGTTCGGAACGGGGCGGGAGAGTTGCTCCGGTATCCCGAGAATATTCGGACTGTTGTCGCCCGGGGTCGTAAAGCGACATGTCACCCACCGCACGATACCACGTTCCGGGCTTCACTCCGTACCATTCTCTTTCTTGAGCGTTCACGGGGCAAATTCCGGGTCCATGCTCCGGGGCAGGCCGAAACGGCGGCGCGGCTTGCCCAGGTCTTTTCCCCCTATCTTGGCGCCGGGGAGCGGAGCCGTGCGGCGGATATCGCGGAATATCTGGCTGTCACCGCTGATTCGCTGGTGATTCGCGGGTGTGGGGAACCCGATACCCGGTTGAAGTCCGTTTGGGAATTTCTGCATGATGGCAGCGAAACATGAACCGCAGCCAGGAAGATATGCTATGCTTTTTTGCTTCGGTCGCCAACCCCGGGGTAAATCTGCTTCGACGGGTTCGGGAGATCATTGACAAGGGAGTCGACTGGGAATACATCGCCCGGGCGTCGGAGGCGCTGGATGTCTCGGCGGGGCTGTTGGAAATCCTGTTTCGGGCTGAAGCCGGACCTATTCCGGAGCTTACGGATATCCGCCGGGCGGCAGCGCATGAACTGGCCGTAACTGCCTTGATGGAAGACCTTTTTCGGCGAACGGCCTTTCTTCTCGACGAAGCCGGTATCCCGTTTATTCCCCTCAAGGGTTCGGATATACGGATTGCCGGAGGTTCGCGACGTCTCGCCAATCCGATGCAGGATATCGATATCCTGGTCAGGCCGGAAAGTCTTGCCCGAACGAGGGAGGTGCTGGAAGCCGGCGGATTCTTCTTTCAGGGGGCTTTGAGCGGAGCTCACTATAATTTCGCTCTCCCCGGTGAGCAACTCCGGTTTCTTGAGATTCACTGGACGTTGATAAATCGGACCAGCACCGTACAACGCAGGATTTTCAACCCGGACATGGAAAAAATCTGGCGGAGAAGCGTTTCACTGTGCTGCAGATTACATCTTTCCCCGGAAGATTTGTTATGTTATACCGTAGTACATGGGGTGAAAGAGTACTATCACAAGCCAAAATGGGCCGCTGACGCCGAGTTCCTGATCCGGGCCGTGCTTCCTCGATGCGCTCCGGAGCGTGTCCGGCAGGCTGTGGAGGAGTGGGGGGCGGGGCCCGCCCTCGGTATTGTCGCTGAAGCGCTGGAACAGGCACTCGACGCAGGAGTGTACCGCCGGGTGTATACGTTCGGAGCGGTACGGCCGGGGTTTCTGGGAAAAATGGCGGCGCGACGCCTGTTTATGCCGTGGGGTTCTCCCCGTCTGCGGTCGGCGCTCTGTCTTCTGGCGGCATCACCCCGTCCTACACGAGGGTGTCTCGCGATTGGCATTGCGGAACGGGTGCTGCGTTCGCTCCGGCGGGGGTGAGGGAACCGTGATTACTCCGCGGCGGCTGAGAAATGGCGGCCGGT
>JAWLHT010000217.1:0-9616 GCA_041690195.1 Candidatus Latescibacterota bacterium | reverse complement strand
GGTCTACGCCTTTTTCATGCAACACCTGGAGGTGAGCGGCAGCCCCCGGGACGAGGAGGTTCCGCTCATCCCGGCGGAGCGGCTCCGGGTCAGCCCCTCGGGACAGGTAACGGCGGACGGCGCGAAAACCGTCCACGACCTCGTCCTTGAGGACGCCGCACCGGTGCGGGCCGCGCTGGTGGAGTCCAGGAAACGCGGCGGGGCGCACCGCGAATCGGTTCGGAATGCGGCCAAAGATCTCTCGGGCTTCCGCCCGGACGACCGTCCGTTCGATAGTGTGTTCGCCGGACGGTTCCGGCGTGACGGCTATACCATTGAGAAGCTCATTATCGGCGCGGACCGTTCCATCCCCGTTCCGGCGCTGGCCTTCGTTCCGGAGGGCGCGGGGCCGCATCCTGCGCTGCTCTGGATCAACCCGGAAGGAAAAACAGCCGATGCCGCTCCGGGCGGCCGGATAGAGGCTCTGGTCCGGCGCGGATTTCTTGTGCTGGCTCCAGACCTTCCCAACTGCGGCGAACTGGCCGGAGGGGGAGGGGGCGACTCCGTGATACGGGGGGTGAACTGCAATCTTTTGTTCGGCGCACAACTCACCGGCGGAAGTGTGACCGGCATTCAGGCCGAATCCGTCGTCCGGGCGGCGCGGCACCTCCGGGAGCGGTCCGACATGCGGCGGGGCTCCGTCGCGGCTGTCGCTAGTGGAACCGTCGGGCCCGCGCTCCTGCACGCCGCCGTTTTCGATCCCACCCTCGCTCCGGTGGCGCTCCTCGGGTCGCTCCTCTCCTGGGACTCCCTGCTGGAGCACCGCCTCTACGACCTTGCTTCGGGAACCACCGCCGTTCCCGGCGCGCTGGCCCGGTACGACCTCCCCGACCTCATGGGACTGGCCGCGCCCCGGCGTCTTCTGGTGCTCGACCCGCTGGGCGGCGACGGGAAACCGGCCCCGGACCGGGAGCGGGAAGCGGCGCGGCAGGTGGTGCGCGCAGTCGCGGGAGATTTGCCGGAAGGAACGTTCCTCCTGCGGGCCGAAGACGACGAGACAGAACGGATGCGGCTGCTGACCGAATGGATGGCCGGCCGGAAGTAAACTGTCACCGTGGAACTGCCTGCCGGATTCCGGATTAAGGAGAAATGAATGAACATTGACGAAGACAAGATTGATGAGTTTGTCCTGGCGCTTCTGTACCTGGGTGCTCATGTCCGTGAGAAAGGATTCGGGGCGCAGGCTTGGAAGGGATTCGACTGGGATGCCATGGACCGGCTGCATGCGAAAGGATACATCTCGAATCCTGTGGGAAGGGCGAAATCGGTTATGATGACCGAAGAGGGCTTTCTCAAGGCGGAGGAATTGTTCACGCGGCATTTCACACGGAAATGAAGCCGAATCACACTCGTCATATCCTTTCGGAAAGGCGAATGCCATGCCCGGCCAAACGGCAAATACCGGCCCGTTTGACTCGTCCCTGATCGCTCCTTGCGGCATGAACTGCCGTCTCTGTTACGCGTATGTCAGGGACCGGAACGTCTGCCCCGGCTGCCGGGGAGAGGACCCCTCCAAACCGAAGTATTGCGTCGTGTGCCGCATCAAAACCTGTGAGAAGATGGCGGGGGATGGGCGCGGGTTCTGCTTCGGCTGTGACACGTTCCCCTGCGCCCGGCTGAAACGGCTGGACAAACGGTACCGGACGAAGTACGGCATGAGCATGATCGAAAACCTCGGGATGATTGAATCATCCGGGATGGACCGTTTCCTCCAGGCCGAACGGGAACGGCGGACCTGTCCGGAATGCGGCGGCGTTATTTGTGTGCATAAGGCGGAATGTCCTTCATGCGGGCGCGCGTGGCGGTGACGCAATGCGGGTGAAAACGTTTCGATGGTAGGGAAAGCCAACTCCAGCCGCTTTTTTCGTGCTGGAAACCATGTCAGGGAAAGGCGCTTTCCATGATGTACGGATCACTGGTCCGGTACTGCGTCGTTCTGTGCGGCGCGGCGGTACTTGCCTGTGCTTCACCGGGACGTCCCCGCCTCTCCCTGCGCGGCGGAGAACCGGTCGTCTACCGCTGCGCGAGCGGCTGTCGCATCTTGGCGCGGTACTACACTCTTTCGGACAACAGTCTCGGGTTTGTCAAGCTGACCCTGCCCGGGGGGAAGGAGTACACCCTGCCCAATGTCGTTTCCGTCTCCGGGGCGCGGTACACGGACGACCGTGAGCTGGTGTGGTGGGTCAAGGGCGACTCCGCCTTTGTCCAGACCCGGGCCGCCAACGGGGAGTGGGAAATATCCATCCGGGATTGCGGGGTGGCCCGGAAGCAAAAGTGACGCGCGACCGTCATCCGGGACGGTTTTATCGTTGACACGGCCCGGTTTCGGGTGTATATCCTCCTGATGCCTTTGACCAAAATACCTGCTTATTTCAAAACGGAAAGGACTCCCCCTCATGAACCGTTCCGCGGGATTGCCGGGCCGATTTGCTCTTACGGTCCGGAGCGTGTGCCTCATCGTTTCCCTTGTCCTGTTCACGGCCAACGTCATATCCGCGGTACCTCCGGTTTCCGCAAAAAACGGCATGGTGGTCAGCCAGCATTACCTTGCCACCAAGGCCGGGCTGGAGGTGCTGAAGGATGGCGGGAACGCCGTTGACGCTGCAGTGACTGTCGGGTTCGTCGAGGCGGTGGTGCTTCCCATCGCCGGGAACATTGGCGGCGGCGGATTTCTGCTCGCCCATCTGGAGGGGGAGAAGCCCCTGGTCGCCATCGACTTCCGGGAGAACGCGCCCGCCCGGGCGCACCGCGACATGTTCCTCGACGCCGCCGGAAACCCGGATTCCGAGCGGTCCCAGTACAGCTACCAGGCGGTGGGCGTGCCGGGAACCGTGGCCGGGCTGGCCCTGGCGCTGGAAAAGTACGGCACCATCTCCCTGGCCCGGGCGCTTCGTCCGGCCATCGATTATGCGCAGCACGGCTTTCCGGTGGATCCCTACCTCCGGAGTTCGCTCATGTCCGCCCGGAGACGGCTTGAAGCGTCGCCCGCGAGCATGGCGATCTTTTTCAGGCCGGACGGCAAACCGTATGAGGTGGGAGAACTCCTCGTCCAGAAGGACCTGGCCTGGAGCCTGAAGCAGATTGCCAAACACGGACCCTCCGCATTCTACAAAGGAGAAATAGCCGAGCGGATCGCCGCGGACATGGCGGCGAACGGCGGCCTCATCACGGTGGAGGATCTCGCCGCCTACCGTCCGGCGGAACGGACGCCGGTGCGCGGGACCTACCGGGGCTTCGATATCATCTCCATGCCGCCGCCCAGTTCCGGCGGAGTACACCTCATCCAGATGCTGAACATTCTGGAAGGCTGCCCGAAGGGGTTTTACGGCCACAACACGCCCGAGACCATCCGGCTCATGGCCGAGACCATGAAGCTGGCCTATGCCGACCGGTCCAAGCACCTCGGCGACCCCGACTTCTATCCCGTGCCGGTACAGGGCATCACCTCCAAGGAGTATGCCGCCGCGCTCCGGAAAACCATCGCTCCGGACCGGATCACCCCGAGCGCCGAAATCCTTCCCGGGAATCCGGGTGTCCATGAAAGCGAACAGACCACCCACTATTCCGTGGTGGATCGCTGGGGCAACGCGGTTTCGGTGACCTATACCCTCAACTTCAACTACGGCACCGGGATCACCGCCGCCGGAACGGGCATCCTCCTCAACGACGAGATGGACGACTTTTCCTCCAAGCCGGGAGCCCCCAACGGGTTCGGGCTGCTCGGCGGCGAGGCCAACGCCATCGCCCCCGGCAAGCGCATGCTCAGTTCCATGACCCCGACTCTCGTGCTCAAGGACGGCCGGGTGCACATGGTCACCGGTTCGCCGGGCGGGAGCCGCATCATTACCACGGTTCTCCATGTCATCCTGAACGTGCTTGACCACGGCATGAATATCGCCGACGCCACCAACGCCGTGCGCATCCACCACCAGTGGATGCCGGACGAAATCACCTACGAAAAGGGTCTGAGCGAGGACACGGTCCGCAGTCTGACCGGGATGGGCTATACCCTCGGCCGTCCCCGCTCCATGGGTGTCACCCAGAGCATCATGCGTGTCGGCGATCACTGGGAAGGCGCAGCCGACATGCGGGGGTCCTCCTCTCTGGCGGAGGGGTACTGAAAGAGAGTGCCAGAGTGCCAGAGATCCAAAGTGCCAGAGTGAAAAGATGAAAAGCGGAGACAAAGCAAACAGTGGAGCCTGAATCACGGATGGTCTGTGCCGGGGTGCGCGGGAGGTTGTGTGCGCCTGTGGAAAGGCGGTCCGGAAAGGCCTGCCGGAATGGCCGGTATCCCCAGTCGCCGGACCGGCTGGATTGAGGGATTGGCGCCCTTCCAAACCGTGCATCTGTCTATACCCTGCGGCTCGGAATGGGTTCTCTTCTTTTCCGAATTCCTGTTTCTCGTCCTTTACGTGATTTGCCCGGGATATGCGGTTTCTCTCGTTTTTTTCTCTGCGTCTCTGCGCGAAACGTTTTTAAGGGAGCCCGAATGTACATCCTCTCCATCGATCAGGGAACCACCGGGACCACCACGGTGTTGTATGACCATGACGGCCGGATCGTCGGAAAAGCCTACCGTGAATTCACCCAGATCTATCCGCAGCCCGGCTGGGTGGAACACGACCCGGAGGAGATCTGGCACACCGTGGTGGAAACCGTGGACGAGGTCACGTCCCGGCATCAGGGACGGATCGAAGCGGTGGGAATCGCCAACCAGCGGGAGACCGCGGTGCTCTGGGACCGGAGGACCGGACGGCCGGTGCACAACGCCATTGTCTGGCAGTGCCGCCGGACCGCCGAACTCTGCGAGAGATATCGGCCGCACGAAAATATACTCCGGGAGAAGACAGGGCTGCCGCTCGACGCCTATTTCAGCGCCACCAAGCTCAGATGGATGCTGGACCGGCTCGGCGCGGCTGCTGCCGAAGGGCTGGCGTTCGGCACCGTGGACTCCTGGCTGGTCTGGAAGCTCACCGGCGGGAAGCTGCACGCCACGGACCCCACCAATGCCTCCCGGACCCTGCTCTACAATATCCACGACCGTCGCTGGGACCCGGACCTGACGGAGTTGTTCGGTGTCCCGGCGGGCATGTTGCCCACGGTGAAACAGTCCATGGACGATTATAGTGCGGTGGAGTCAATCCCCGCCCTGCGCGGCGTTCCCGTGCGGGGTGTCGCCGGGGACCAGCAGGCCGCCCTCTTCGGCCAGACCTGCTTCCGTCCAGGCCAGGCCAAAAACACCTACGGCACGGGAAGTTTCCTGGTCATGAACACCGGGGAGCGGGCGGTGCGTTCGGAGCGGGGATTGGCCGCCACTCTCGCGGTCGATGGCGACGGAAAGCCCTGCTATGCTCTGGAGGGTTCGGTGTTCGTGGCGGGCGCGGCCATTCAGTGGCTCCGGGACGAACTCCGGATTCTCCGGAACGCCGCCGAAAGCGAATCCCTGGCCCGTTCCATCCCGGATAACGGCGGGGTGTATCTCGTGCCCGCCTTCGCCGGGCTCGGCGCGCCCCACTGGGATATGGAGGCCCGGGGTACCGTGTCCGGGCTTTCCCGGGGGACCGGGGCCGCCCATTTGGCCCGCGCCGCGCTGGAAGCCATGGCCTACCAGAGCGACGACGTTCTCCGGGTTATGGAAGAGGAAAGCGGCATGCCGGTGGATGAACTCATGGTGGACGGCGGCGCGGCGGCCAACGACTTCCTCCTCCAGTTCCAGGCTGACATCAGCGCCCGTCCGGTGCTGCGGCCCCGGGTCATCGAGTCCACTTCCCTCGGGGCGGCCATGCTCGCCGGGCTCGGCTCCGGGTTCTGGGATTCCTGCTCGGAGCTGGAACGCCTGCGCGAGGTGGACCGGCGGTTCGAACCGGACATGGATGCGGCGGAGCGGGACCGTCTCCTCCGGGGATGGCGTCAGGCGGTTCGGCAGGCGCGGACCCGGTAATCGGGAGGGGGTGGCAGGCATCGGGTTTGGCTATGGCCGCGAAGAATGCGCCGGAAGTGTAAAAAGAGGACAACAGACAGCAGAACAATATACTCTGGAGCATTCTATAATGGAGGAATTATGCCGTCAACCATGACCAGACGGGCCGCAATTGCGGCGGGCGCGGGAGCTGTGTCGCTTTTCGGAGCCGGAGGAGCATCCGGCGCTCAGTACCGTTCCAAGAGCCCCGATCCTTCCGTGAAGCGTGATCTCCGTCCTGGAAAAACCCCGGTGCGGCTCGCGCTTTCACCGCTCCGCATCACCCGTCCCGCCGACGGGGACATGGAAGGCATGGTGCGGCGCATCCGGGAGGCGGGCTACACTTCGGCGACCACGGTTTCCACCCGCGACCGGCGGAATCCTCTGCTCGAAGCGCCCGACTCGGAAATCGCCGCCCTCAAGGCCGCGTTGAAAAAGTATGACGTGCAGATTTTTGATGTTATGACCTGGTGCAACCCTCTCCATCCCGACCGGGAAATCCGGGCGAAATTCAGGAGGTATCTCATCGAGAGCCTGGAAACCGGCGAGCGGATCGGCGCGCCCATGGCCACCTCCATCACCGGAAGCTGCAATCCCGACTACTACAACGGTATCCATCCCGGCAACTGGACGAAGGAACACTGGAACGACACGGTCCGCTACTACCGGGAGCTTCTCCGCGACACCGCCGGAATGAAAATCGCCCTGGGTATGGAAGCTACGGTGCAGACCAATCTGGACGGTCCGGAGGCGCATGTCCGGCTGAAAGATGACCTCAATGGCGATCCCCGGCTCAAGGTGTGTCTCGACCCCGCCAACATGGTGGCCCTCGACAATTACTACCACACCACCGAACTCCTGGCGGAGTGTTTCGATCGGCTTGGCGAAGACATCCTCGGCTGCCACGCCAAAGACCCACTGATCCTGCCCGACAAGATGCTCTGCTATGTCACCGAGGTCGCGCCGGGGAAGGGCATCATGGACTACGAGTCTTATCTTGTCCACCTGAGCCGCATGCAGTGGCCGCGCACCCTGTTTATCGAACACCTGCCGGATGAGGAGTATCCCGGGGCGAAAGCCTTCATCGAGCGAACCGCCACGAACATGGGCGTGAAAATTCATTCGTGAATGTGGGGACTCCATCCCGCATCGAAGCGATATCTGCCTGAATGGGGATGCGCGGGAATATCCCGGAAAGGGCTGTCTGAATGGGGATGCGGGGGATAGGAACGGATGAAAGACGGATAAAAAGAATCGCGTGCCCGCCGGTTTTGCCTTTTCATCGTCTTTTATCCCATACATCCCGGGGTCCCCGGGCGAATCGGTACGATTCGGCTGGGGTGGTTCCGCGCATCCCCATTCAAACAGGTATCCCCGGAGTCTCCGGGCGAATCCGGCGTTAGTAGGGAAACTGGCCGCCGGGCACGCTGCATTCCGCCCAGTTTGAAAGCGGGTCGCCCGTTTCCCGCATCCAGGAGAGAAGCATGTCCTCATACCGCTTCCGGGTTGTGCTGCCGATGGAGCCGATGATGTTCCGGGTTTCATGCGGATCGGCGTCCAGGTCATAGAATTCCGGTCCGGCGGTGTAGTTGAAGACATATTTCCCCTGTGGGGTACGGACCATGCGCTGCCAGAAGGGGCAGTGATGACCGTGGTGCTCGGTGACTATGAAGTCGTCCCGGACTGTATTCCGTTCTCCGCGGAGCACCGGCATGAGCGAAGCACCGTCCAGCCCCGCCGGAGCCCGGATTCCCGCGGCGTCGAGGAAGGTGGGCATGAGGTCGAGCAGTGTCACGAACCCGTCGTTTACCGAGGGGCGGATGGCGGGATGGGATAGTATCATGGGGATGCCGGTGATGCAGTCGTACATGCCGTAGCCCTTGTCCCACAGACGATACGAGCCCGCGCTGCTGCCGTGGTCGGCGGAGTAGACGATAAGCGTCCGGTCAAGTTCGCCGACGTCTTCGAGCGCCTTGACAATGCGTCCGATTTCGTTGTCGATAAGGGATATGTACCCGTAATACTTACCAATGAGATCCGAAAGCCTCTCCCGGGTGAACCAGTCGGTATGGAGATATTCGCCGTACCGCCGGATCACCTCCGGCTTGTCGGAGAGATCACAGTCGAAATTGGGCCAGGGGCGAATGTCAGCGTCCCGGTACATGGAATAATAGGGCTCCGGGATACAGTGCGGCGCATGGGGACCCCAGAAATGGCATGAGACCAGGAAGGGCTTGTCCTCCTTCGAAAACCGCCCGATCGTGTCTATGGCCTGGTTGGCGAGATAGGAGGGAATGGATGCCTCGGGCGGGCCTTCCTGGAGGCCGCAGAAGAGCGTGCCGTCTTCCCGGGTCATGGTCCGGAGGTTGAACCCGTCGAGGCCGAACCCCTTCAGATATTCCCGGTAATGCGGATGAATCTGCCGCTTGTTCCTGTAGCTGTAGATGTAATTGGGGATGCCGTAGCCGGGGTAATAGGGGAGTCCGGGGTCGTAGCCGCGGGTGGAAGGCTGGTTTTTCTCCGTGCCGATATGCCATTTTCCGGCATGGGCGAGATTCCAGCCCCTTTCCTTCAGCATTTCGCTGTAAAAGCGGACCGGCGGGGGAGGATCGTCCATGCCGCCCCGCAGGGCGGAAGCTCCGGTATTGAATATGAGTTTGTGCTTGTGGGGCCACAGTCCGCACTGGACGGACGCCCGGGCCGGAGTGCAGACCGGCGCTGGAGTGTAAGCGTTGGTGAAGCGGACGCCGGTGCGGGCCAGGCGGTCGAGGTGCGGGGTCTGCACCACCCGGTTGCCATAGGAGCCGAGACAGTCCCGCCGCTGCTGGTCCACGAAGAGGAAGAGGATATTTTTGATTCCGGCGGGGGTGTTTCCCGCTTTCGCCGGGGCCGCATCCGCGGACCCGCCCAGCATGGTTCCCGTTGCGGCCGCCGGGATGCCGTTCAGAAACAGTCTCCGATTCATGGTTCCTCCCTCGGAAAGGTTTAACCCGTATATCCGGAGCATTTTGCAGTAAGGTACACAGGCCGGGGCGAGTTGAAAACACTTTTCTCGGCCGGAGCCGATTCAGGCATGGATGCGATTGCGCTCAGGAGAAAAAACATGCGCCGAAGAGATGTGTTGCGTGGGATGGCCTTCCTGCCGGCGGGAATGGCGATGGCGGAAACTGCCGGGAGCATCGAATTTCTGCCGGAGGGGGCGGGAAAGCCCGCCCTGGAACGTCCCTGGTTCCCGGACCGTCTGCACGCCTTCGTCTGGAGGAACTGGGAGTCGGTGAGCGCGGAGCGGATGGCGGAAGTGATCAACGCCACCCCGGCGCAGGTTCGGGAAATCGGGACTTCCATGGGCCTCCCCCCGCTCACCGCACCGTTCGGGGAATTTTTGGAGCGCGGGTATATTTCTCTCATCCGCCGGAACTGGCACTTGCTGCCCTATGAGCAGTTGATGGTCCTGCTCGGGTGGGATGCGGAAAAGCTCGCTTTCACCCTGCGGGAGGACGACTTTCTGTGGGTCAAGCTGGGACGCGCGAAACCGGTCTGCGAACCCCTGCGGTACATCCCGACCGATGCGGCGGCGCGGGCACGGTGCGCGGAAATCCGGAAAATCGTGGAGCGCAA
>JAWLHT010000216.1:0-9625 GCA_041690195.1 Candidatus Latescibacterota bacterium | reverse complement strand
TGTTATCTTACTTTTCTCCATAACCCCAATCAAGGAGCGCACCGGTGGACTTCTCGAAGGTAAAGACATTCCCCATCCGGAACCGCACGCACAAGGTGACCCGGGCCAGTTTGGGATCGGCTCCGGCGAACGACGGGTTTGCGGACTTCTACGATTCGCTTCCCCGGGTGCTCGCGGCGGACGATCTGCGGGCGGTGGCTGGGGCGGTTGCCCAGGCGCGGCGCGAAAACCGCGAGGTGGTTCTGGCGATGGGGGCGCACCCCATCAAGTGCGGGCTTTCGCCGGTGATCATCGACCTCATGGAGCGGGGCGTGCTTACGGCGGTGGCCTTTAATGGTGCGGGGGCCATCCACGATTTCGAGATGGCCTACCTCGGGGAGACCTCGGAGGATGTGGCCGAGACCTTGCGGGACGGCTCCTTCGGTATGGTGGAGGAGACCGGGCGCATCCTGAACCGGGCCATGGCCGAGGGCGTGCAGGAAGAACGCGGTGCGGGCGAGGCGGTTGGACGGCATATTCTGGAGGCAGGGTATCCCCACGCGGACCTGAGCATCCAGGCGGCCGGGGTGCGCCTCGGGATAGATGTCACCGTTCACATGGCCATCGGGACGGACACGATTCATGTGCACCCGGAGGCGGACGGCGCCGTACTGGGGAAGGCGACCCATCTCGACCTGATGCGCTACGCCGACCATATCGCCCGTCTGGAAGGCGGAGTCTATATCAATCTCGGCTCGGCGGTGGTTCTGCCGGAGGTGTTCCTCAAGGCGCTCTCCGCCGTACGGAACATGGGATACGATGCCCAGCGCTTCATGACCGTAAACATGGACATGCAGCGGCATTACCGTCCCTCGGAAAACGTGTTGCGCCGTCCCTCGCTCACCGGCGCGCGGGCGGTCCACCTCAACGGGCATCATGAAATAATGCTCCCGCTCCTCGCGGCGGCCATTGCAGTGGAACAAAGGAGACTCTTGTGAGAAAGCGTCTGGCGGGCATTCTTGCGGACATGAAAAACGCCTCGGTCGCCGTGGTGGGCGACGTCATGCTCGACGAGTACATCATCGGCGACTCGGACCGCATCAGCCCCGAAGCACCCCAGCCCATCATCGCCGAGCGGGAACGTCGCCACGTCCCCGGCGGGGCGGCCAATGTCGCGGTGAACATCGCTGCCCTCGGTGCGCGGGTCCATCTATTCAGCGTAATCGGGGAGGACGCCGATGGGGATGCCCTCTGCCGGACGATGGAGGCGAAGGGTGTGTCGGACTGCGGCCTCATCGCCGCGCCGGGGAGGCCCACCACCCGCAAGACCCGGCTCATCGCCCGGGGCAGCCAGGTCCTCCGCGTGGACCGGGAAACCACTGTCCCCATCGGTGAGGAACTGGAGGAGCGACTCGCGGAACGGATTCTCGCGGTCGATGCGGATGTGGTCATCGTTTCGGATTACGCCAAGGGAGTGGTGACCCCGGGGTTGGTCGCTCGTCTGGTCAGGAGCGGCCGGAAGCTGGTCGTGGATCCCAAGTCCGCCGATTTCGGCAAGTACGCCGGGGCGTTCCTGGTCACCCCCAACCTGCACGAACTCCATATCGCATTGGGAAATAAGGATATCGCAGCGGATGACGTGGAGGAGCCCGCCCGCAGACTCATGGAATCGCACGGCATCGCCAACCTGTTGGTGACGCTCGGACCGGACGGCATGGCGCTCATCGAGGACAACCGTCCCATGAGCCGCATTCATTCCCGGGCGAGGGAGGTGTTCGATGTCACCGGAGCGGGGGATACGGTGATTTCCACGCTGGCCGCGGCGGCCGCTTCCGGCGCGGAACTGCCGGACGCCTGCTTCGTGGCCAATATCGCCGCCGGAATCGTGGTCGGCAAGCGTCAGACCGCCACCGCCACGCCGGAGGAGATCATGGCCTATGCCTTCGGCCAGACCGCTTCGGGGAAGATCGTCACCATCGGCGAACTCGTGGAACGGGTGGAGGAAATGCGCCGGGCCGGCCTGAAAATCGTGTTTACCAACGGCTGCTTCGATCTCCTCCATGTCGGACACATCACCTACCTGAACGAGGCCCGGGGACTGGGCGACGCCCTCGTCGTCGGCCTGAACACGGACCGCTCCATACGCGCCCTCAAGGGCCCGAACCGGCCGATCATCCCCGAGGAGGAGCGGAGCCATGTGCTCGCCGCCCTGGAATGCGTGACCTACGTGACACTCTTCGACGAGGATACCCCGCTCGACCTCATCCGCGCGGTTAAGCCCGAGGTGCTGGTCAAGGGCGCAGACTATACCCGCGAACAGGTGGTCGGCCACGACATCGTGGAGTCCTACGGCGGCAAGGTGAGTTTGATCCAGTTGATTGATAACGCGTCGACCTCGTCCATCATAAAACGTATCCGGGAGATGGAATAGGTGCCGTTTGTCTGACCGTTGGAAAAGCAGAAAGAACAGAAAGAAATGTAACCACGAAAGGCACGAAAATCACGAACTGGAAAAATGAACAAAGCAAGATGCCGTAGGTAGTTTTGGTATGTATGCTACTTTTTTTCCATGTTGTTGATTGTTTTGTTGTTTTGTTCGTGATTTTCGTGCCTTTCGTGGTTCAAATATATTTTGCAGTTTCTTTTTTTTACGAGTGAAGGTGCGGGCATGAACGCCGAAAGTCGGGATGCAGCGGACAGTATCCTTTACCGGGAAGAATCTTTCAGGATTCAGGGCGCTGTCTTTTCGGTGTATCGTTCGATGGGCGCTGGCTTTCTCGAAGCGGTGTATCAGGAATGCCTGGGGATCGAGTTGGTGCGCAGGGGGATTCCGCATATCCCCCAAGCGGAAATAGAATTGAAATATCGGGGACAACCACTGCAGCAATGGTACAAAGCAGATTTTGTATGCTACGGGAAAATAATCGTTGAAATAAAGGCGGTTTCCGACATAACCGATCTCCATCGGGCGCAAGTAATGAACTATCTGAAAGCAACCGGATACCGGCTGGGACTTCTGGTGAACTTCTGCGCTTACCCCAGAGCAACTGTTGACCGAATGGTGTTGTAAAGAGCAACGGAAAGAGTCTAAAGTATTAACCACGAAAGGCACGAAAAGCACGAAATGGAACAAAGGGAAAAAGGAAATGTGGATATGTTAAGTAAAGATTCTGTTCGTGCCTTTCGTGGTTCAAATCTTTCCCGTTTTGTCTTTCTCGACCGCGATGGCGTTATCAACGTGGAGCGCGGCGAATACACCACCACCATCGGGCAGTGGCAGTGGGCTCCCGGCGCGTTAGAGGGCATCCGTCTGCTCACCGAGACCGGTTTCGGGGTCATTGTCATCACCAACCAGGCCTGCATATCCAAGGGCATCCAGACCGAGGAAGGGCTGGCGGAACTCCATGACCACATGCTCCGGGGCGTTCGGGAGCACGGCGGCGACATTCTCCGTGTCTACCATTGCCCGCACTACACCCCTGACAACTGCTCCTGCCGCAAGCCCGAGCCCGGCATGATCCTGCGGGCGGCGGAGGATTACGGGATCGATCTTTCCCGCACCTTCATGATCGGTGATTCCCTCCGGGACATGGAAGCCGGGCGGCGGGCGGGGACCCGGACCATCCACATCGTCTCCGGACCCGGCGCGGACAGTCCCCGCACGCAGTTCGAGTCCGGTGAGTTCCGGGCGGATAACCTGCTGGAAGCCGCGCTCATCGTCATCCGTGAAACAGAAAAATAGCCTCACGCAAAGCCGCAAAGGCGCAAAGGAAAGATAAGGGGAAAAGAAAGGGTTAACGATGGGGAAAACGAAACCGACCGAAAGACTTTGAATCAGTTTATTCGATAAATCTCCAACTCATAAATATTTAGCGCTCAACCTTTACGTCTTTCTTATCGTTCTTATCTTTCTTTGCGCCTTTGCGGCTTTGCGAGAGACAAGAAAAGGACTTTCAAATGGAACCAGCGAAGATATATCTAAAGCCCGGCAAGGACAAGTCCCTCCGGAATCGTAATCCCTGGCTTTTTTCCGGCGCGGTGGACCGTGTCGAGGAATTCGAGGAGAACGGCCAGCCCGCCGAGATCATGACCGCCCACGGCGGTTTCCTCGGGATGGGGTATGTCAACCCGGAGTCGCAGATCGTCTGCCGTGTGCTCTCCTGGGAAAAGCAGGAGATCGACCGTGCCTTTCTGGAGGAGCGGATACGTGCTTCCATCGGACGCCGCGCCATGGTGCTCGGCGACAGCACCGACTCCTGCCGTGTGGTGAACTCGGAGGGGGATTTTCTCCCCGGGCTGATCGTTGACCAGTACGGCGCGGGAATCGTGCTTCAGATTCTCACCGCCGGGATGGAATTCTTCCGGGATGACATCCTGGGAATTCTCCGGGATGAACTGCATCCGGCCTTCATCGTGGAGCGTTCGGACACCGCTTCACGCCGCGAGGAGGGACTGGAGGAACGGACCGGGGTGATCGGGGGGACCGTGGACGGTCCGGTGGAGATCGTGGAGAACGGCCGCCGCTTCCGGGTGGATGTGCTGCGCGGGCAAAAAACCGGCTTCTACCTCGACCAGCGGGAATCCCGCCGTATCGTGGGGAGTCTGGCCGGAGGGAAGCGGGTGCTCAATCTCTTCTCCTATACCGGCGGGTTCAGCGTGTATGCCGCCGCGGCCGGCGCTTCCGAAGTGATTTCGGTGGATTCGTCAGGCCCGGCGCTGGATCTGGCCCGGGAAAACATGGCTCTTAACGGCTTTGACGGGGTTTCCGCGCGATATGTACGGTCCGATGTTTTTGATTTCCTGAACGCGGAATCGGGGCCCTGGGACCTCATCGTTCTCGATCCGCCCGCCTTCGCCGCCCGCAAGGCCCAGGTCGATCAGGCCGCCCGGGGATACAAGGACCTGAATATGCGGTGTCTGCGCAAGCTCGCTCCCGGCGGAATACTCGCCACCTATTCCTGCTCCCACCATGTGGACCGCACCCTCTTCCGCCAGATCGCCTATTCCGCCGCGGTGGATGCCGAACGCGACACCCAGGTCATCGTGCAGACCGCGCATCCCCTCGACCATCCCTTTGACCTCTGTCACAAGGAAGGGGAGTATCTGAAAGGGATCATTCTCCGGGTGCGGTGAGAAAGTCCACCCGAGGATCAGAAGACAACGGGCGGCAGACGCTCCCTTTCCGGTTTTCGGGGAGAGAGCATCTGTCGCCCGCCGTACTGAAGAGCCGCTACATGCGCTGCCGGTTGCGCTCAATGTCTCCACTTCATGATTTTCCCAAGTAGCGGGACGGGCGCAATCCGGGCGCCAGCTGCTTCCAAACGGACCTGAAGTCCCGGAATGACCACCGCTTTTCCCTCGAACATTCCCCGGATGCCCGCTTCCGCCACCGCTTTCGCCGATGCCGGAAAAATTCGTTCCATCCACCGGGCTCCCGCCGCTTCGAAAAAGCCGGTCCGGGTTCTTCCCGGGGCAAGCAGGGTGACCGAGACACCGAACGGTTTCATTTCCTCACGCAACGCTCGGCTGAAATGATAAACATACGTTTTCGCCGCGGAGTATGCCGCGAAATGGGGCAGGGGAGCGTATCCCGCCACCGAGCCGACATTGAGTATCCGCCCCCTTCCGCGTTCCCGCATGTCTTTGCCGAACAATGCGGACAGCGCGGTCAGAGCCGTGATGTCGAGTGCGATCAGACTCTCGATTCGCTTCGGCTCCATAGTGGTCACGTCGCCATAATATCCCACTCCGGCATTGTTGATGAGAATGTCCGTCTCGATGCCGAGCTGGCGGCATTCCCCGTGTAAAAGCTCCGCCGCGTTCCGTTTCGAGAGATCGGCGGGGATGACTTCCGCCCGAACCTTACATTCCGACTCCAGTTTGTTCTTCAGTTCGCGGAGCGCCGATTCCCCGCGGCTGACCAGGACGAGATTCCAGCCGCGCTTCGCCAGAATCCCGGCCATTTCCCTGCCGATGCCGGAAGATGCCCCGGTGACGAGGGCAAAATGATCGAAGGTATGTTTCATGAGGGCGCCTCGGGGAGAGCGTGGTAATCGGGTTATAATGATGGAGTGGCGGAAATGGAAGCCAAAGGAAAGAGGCTGTGGGCGAGGCATGCCTCGCCCGGTCTGCATGGTGGTCCGAGTGATGTACTGATAAAAAAAATGATGAAATGAACCATTTCATCATTTTTTTTATCAGTGTTCATCCGTGCTTCTCCTGCGTCTTTCTTGGTCCCTTATCTTTTCTTGGCGTCTTTGCGCCTTAGCGTAAGAATGGCTTTATTTCTCAATCTTCCCTCTGTGTCTCTGCAGGAAGCGCTCCTACCAGTACAGCGCCCCGAAGATGCCCATGAAGAAGGGCACCGTGACGATGCTGGCCAGCGCCGTAAGAACGATACCCGCAGCCACTGTTCGCTGACGGGAGGCATCGGGCGGGGTGATGAGCGCGATCATGATGGCCGAAGGCATCACCGCCTGCATGATTATGAAGAGCGCTATCCATTCCGGGGGATGGGTGAGCCAGACCAGCAGCGCCCCGAGCGCCGGAAAGGCGAGGCATTTCAGGAGGGTGATCTTGACCGGTTCGCTCCAGTCCCCGGCCCGCGCTTTGGGCAGGTTGGTGATGATGACACCGCCGACGAAAATGGTGGAAAGCGGCGTGGTGATGGAACCGAACGATCCTATGGGACGCATGAGCCATTCGGGGAGATATCCGCCCCAACCGGTGAGGGCGAAGACGAGCCCCAGGACCGTGGCGATGTTCGGGGGATTGATTACCCCCATGATGCGTTCCCGGAAGCTTTTCTGGGTGCTTACCAGCCAGACCGCCAGGGTGAAGAATGTCGGGACGGAAAGGAAATTGTAGAGAAAGATGAGATTCATGAATGTCGGCAGACGGTCCGGGCCGAAGAGCACCGGCGCAATGGCCAGCGGAAGGAAAATTCCGTTCTGGAAAGCCACCAGCGCGGTGAACTCTCCCCGGTTGCGGACCGAACGGTCAAGGGCGACATACCCCCAGGCGAAGAGCGCTCCCGCCATATTCCCGGCTACCGCGAGCAGGGGGAATGCCCACCAGAACTCGATTTCACCGGGGTTGAACCTGGTCACCAGATTATAGAACACCAGCGCCGGGAGGGTGAACCGCATGATGAGCCGGGTAAGGAACTCCATGGAGTTCGTACCGGACCGGAAGCCGGCGATGACCAGGTAACCGAGTGTACCGAGAGCCAGTACTTCCATGATGCCGTGGAACGAAACGAGCATAAGCTTCAGAAACACCGTTCCTCCGCAGGGGAAATCTCTTGTTTTCGCGATGTATAAAAGATACGAAAGATTTTTCCCCGGTGGAAGATTTTTCGCCGGAACAGGCGAAACCGCAAGTATCATTCAGGCCAGGTCAGTGTTTCATTACCGCCGGTTCCACTTCCGGTTCGGAAACGCGATACTCCACATTCGTCTCAAAAGAAACCTCGGGATCGTATTTCAGCTTGCGGCGGAAAGAGAACTCACGGATTGTGCACACACCCTGTTCTCCCTCACGGCAGAGGTAAAGGTCTCCGCGAAAATCATACACGGCTCCCTCGCGGTTTTCGCGCAGGGGGAACGATGCCCTGAGCTCTTCCGCCTGGATGGACTGAGTATGCTCCAGCATCCGTTCGTCACCCAGAACGGATGCTTCGATCGAAGATGGTGCGTCGGTGTTGATGTGGTAGCCTTCCGGTGGAAGTACGCGCACGACAAATGTATCCGCCTCGGGTGAAAGGCGCACCAGTTCCACCAGATTGTATGTGGTGACTGTTTCAGTGACCGGATCGTATATCCGAACCGCATGATTGTTGGTGTCGGCGATGTACACCTTGTCCCGCGCCAATGTAACGCCGCCGGGTTCATCGAAACGGGCGTCTTCCGCCCGCCCGTCAACGAACCCGTCTTCATCGGCGCCCGCAACGGTCACAATGGTGGATTCCGTCAGATTTATCCGGCGCAGGCGATTGTTGTAGGTATCCGCCACCCAGAGCCGTCCATTTTCCCAGGCCACACCGAGCGGGTGCTGCAGGAGAGCCGTACGGAAGGTGCCGTCCTGGTTTCCGAAAATAAAGAGTCCCTTTCCGATGAGCGTAGTCACCTGCCCATCGGCCGCCTTGCGGATGGAACTGGTTTCACTGTCTGCGAAGTAAATTGCATGGCCATCGGTGGCGATCCCGCTGGGCTGAGCCAGGGCGGCGGACTTCAGGGGACCGTCGGTGATGTCCTCCCGCCCGGATCCGGCGAATACCTCCACCTCCCCGTTTCCGGGGTCGTACCGCCAGATCTGGTGCGGTCCGGCCATGGCGATGTATACCTTGCTCTCCAGAATAACCACGTCCCAGGGCGAGTTGAGAGATGTTCGGTTGGCCGGTCCGCCTTTCGCACCCCAGGAAGCCTGTTGGCCGGTTCCCGCGACGGTCCGTACGGTGCGGGCCTGCAGATCGACCACCCGCAGGGCGTGGTTGTCGGTATCGGCGACGTACAGTTGATCTCCGTCAAGCGCCATCCCCTGAGGATTGGAGAAGGAGGCTTCCCGAAAGTCCCCGTCTTGCAGACCGGCTTCGCCGGAACCGACGACATAGAGTACGTCTCCATCAGCGAGATCCGCCACGACCAACCGGTTGTGTCCGGAATCGGCGATGTAGAGGCGGTCGCGTTCCGGGTCGGCCAGCAGCTTGCCAGGGTACCGCAGGAGGGTTTCCGGCTGACGATCGGCTTCAGGGGCTATCGGGAGTGCGGAAAGCCCTTCGCCTGAAGAGGGCGCCCCTTCCAGAAGGTCAGCAATGGCCCGGTCGAGTATGTCATAATTCCCTTCCCCGCTCACTTTACCGACCAGTTCGCCCCGGGGATCGATGATAACGAGCGTGGGCCAGGCCCGTACGCCGAGTTGGTTCCACAGGGTCAGTCCCGCATCATTGATTACCGGGTGACGGATGTTGTATCGTTTCACCGCCTCGCGGATATTGCCGGTATCCCTCTCACCGGAGAACTTGGCCGAATGTACGCCGACCACCACCAACCGGTCGCCGAATTTCTCCTCGAGGCGGGCCAGATCGGGAAGAACATGCATACAATTAATGCAGCAGTAGGTCCAGAAGTCCAGAAGCACCACCCGTCCACGCAGTTCCCGCATGGTGAGCGGACGTTCCGTGTTGATCCATTCCGCGCCGGCCGGGAATTCCGGGGCGGCCGCACGGTTTTCGTCCATGGGGTTTTCATTTGCCATGATCACTATCCCCGCAATAATGAGTGAGATCAGGAGTATGGAAACTGTCTTGATATACATACTATTCATAATACTCCTTTTGCGCAGGGGATGCCAGGCAATTCCACGATATTCCGTCATAATCCGATGTCGCGTACTTATTTTTACTGATCCGGGATGGTGGAAGTTCCCGTAATTCGTAACGATACCGTCCGTTGTCGTTCCAGGGACGGGACATGGGCAGGGACAGCAACCCGTGGGTGAAGGAGAATAAAGGGAGAGAAATGCTTCGACGGTGCAAGATTGAGCTTTCCCCATGCTAAGCTATATTGTATACTAACGATACATGGAAAATGATATCTATTGGCGCTTTGCTGATTTGTGTGGGTACGAGTGAAGAAAGAAGGAGTCA
>JAWLHT010000215.1:0-9679 GCA_041690195.1 Candidatus Latescibacterota bacterium | reverse complement strand
AGGAGCATGTGCCAAAGGACATTCAGGTCCGGCTGAAACAGCTCCTGCCCGAGCCGGAACCGGTGGAGCCGGAGAGTGTGAAGGATCTTCCCGGGGAAGTGGACGGCATGAAGCTGGCGGTTATCGGCACTGAAGCGACGGCGCTGGGGGATATTGTCTCCCTGCTGCATTTTTTCAGCAGGCAAGGTCTTACCCTGACCCGGGCTCAGAGAAAGATTTCCTCCGCCGGTTACCGGGCGATTCATCAGCAGCTTTCAACCGCGAGCGCTTTCCCCGATGCTCAGGCCCAGGCTTTCTACGAATCCACCAGGGTATCACTCTGGCCGTTTATGCTGTACAACGGCGGGATGTTGGAGGAGCAGAAAGGGCGGATTGAAATGAGTCCCGGGGGGAGGGATGCACTTGCCGCACTGCCGGAAGATATCATCCGGCAGGTCTGGAACCGCTGGGTGGAATCGGATGAGATAGATGAGTTCTCGAACAGAACCACGGCGCTGCTCGCGATGGCGGAAAAGCATTCCCCAAGTGTCCGCCGCCGTCATGTTCTGGACGGAATGTCACGGTATCCGGCGGGGGAGTGGATTGATATCGCCGGATTCGACCGGTTTCTCCGGGTCCAGGGAAAAGGCATCCGACTGGGCGGTATTTACCGCACTTACTACTTAGGCGACAGGTTTTCAAACGTCGGGCAGCAAGTGTCGGAACTGACGTTGTTCTATATCCGTTTTCTTCTTTTAGAGTTCTTGGCGGTACTGGGTGCGGTTGATCTCGCCATCACCCTTGAGAAGCACCCTTCGGGAGAAAAGAGGATGGATGTTACCCGGCTGCGGTACTTCCGCGTAAATCCGCTCGGGGCGTATCTGCTCGGGCTGACACCTTTCTATGCGCCGGAACAGGAGGGCCCGTCTTTCAAGGTTCTGCCGAACCTTGAAGTGGTGACTCCGGAAAAAGAGCAAACGGGACGCTGGGACCAGCTTCTTCTGTCGCGGATCTCCGAACGGAAGTCCGAGCATGTCTGGAAGCTCGACCAAAAGAAAATCCTGGCGGCCCTGGAAGAGGGGATTTCCCTGGTACGCATCCGTCACATGCTCGAATCGGGCGGCCCGCTCCCGGACACCGTCCGGCGTTTCCTCCACGACCTCGAACTGCGCGAGTCCGCGCTTGTCTATACGGGTGGCGCGCTCCTCTTCGAAGCCCGGGACCGGGCGGTCGCCGATCTTATCGTCCACGAGCGCAAGCTGCAGGGGATTTGCCTCCGCGCGGGAGACACTGCCATCGTCGTGCCCGAAGACAAGCGGAAGGAATTCCTGAAGGTGATAAAAGCCATGGGATACCCGGTGCGGGTTCCCCGGGAGTAGCGCTGGAACGAATCCGGCGCTTCCCCCTCACGCAAGGGGCAACACCATACGCCAAAGGTGTGGCGCACCTCGTCCGGTCTGAACCACGGATACAGCGGCCAATACGGGAAAAACCTGTCTGAATGGGGATGCGCGTGAACCCCCCGGAAAACATTGTCTGAATGGGGATGCGAGGGATAAAGACAGGATGAAAAGCGGATAAAAGAGACGTGCACTCTCCGCTTTTCTCTTTCATCATCTTTTATCCCATGCATCATGGGGTCCCCGATTGAATCGGCACGATTCAATTTGAGTGTTCACGGGCATCCCAAATCAGACAGGCAGTACCGGCTTTCTTCCCGGCTCCTGGCTTCCCCCTTCCAATAGCTTCTTTTTCGCGCCCCGGCCTGAGCCCCGCTTTTCCTGTCGCATTCTCCTTGACACAACCCGCTTCTCCGCATCATAGTACGATAGGGGGAGCACGCGCATTCCGTCCACGACCCGCGCCGGGTCAGGAAAGGAGACCACCATGACCGAACTCCCCATCCAGGCGGCTACCGGCGAACTGCTCGCCGTTCTCCGCGAAGCGTTTGAAGGTCCCGAACGCTGGAGCTACTTCACCGATATGCTTCCCGAAAGCGGGCTCCTGCATACACTCGCGCCCATCACCGCCGAAGAAGCGTCCCGCACCATCGGCGGGACCTCCATCGCCGCCCATACCCGTCACCTCATCCACGGCATGCGCGTTTCGGCAACCCGGATCGCGGGCGACCGTACATCCGCCGAATGGCGCGAAAGCTGGCACTCCGACCCAGTGGACGACGCCGAATGGGCGGATATCCTCGACGGCATCCGCGAGGCGTACACCGTTCTCCGCGAAGCCATCGAGGAACACGCCGAAGACAGCGCCGAATCCTTCGGCGACGCTCTCGGCGCCATCGCCCACGCCGTCTATCACCTTGGGGCCATTCGGTCCAAGATTGCGTGTGAGAGAGGGTAGGGGGCCGCTCGACGATCCCGACGGCGTGCAAAAAAGGCGCTTGACTTGAAGCGGGTACTTCCTCATACTATGCAGAGCATACCCGCCGCGCCTCTGTTTTGTTTGCATGCGTACTTCGGTGGGTTTTTTATTACCGGACGAGCCAATCCTGCACGACTGGCCGGAGTTTGCCGGTGCATGGCGGGAACGGGCAAAGGTGTGGGAGAGTGAAGTGGTGTAAGGGAAATCTGATGCCGGGTGGGACCAGCGTACTGAAATTTGAACAATAGAGGGAAGTATCACCCAGGAAATACCCTGCCCAACAGAGCCGTCCTTTCAAAGGAGTTGCCATGACCCGTTGCATCATTTCCCTGCTGTTGCTCCTTCTCCCCACCCTCGCCACCGCCGCGCCGGAGCCGACCGAGTCCGCCCGCCAGGCCCGGGTGGAGCAGTACGATCGTCTGGGGCTCCGCCACTCCACGGGTGTGGCGAGTGATTCATCCGGGGATTTCCTCAAGGTCCCCGACATCTACAAGGGAAAACAGGATTTCGATGTGGCCAAAGTTCCGCCGGTGGTGGACTTCGCGCCGGTGCGGGAGATAAACCCCGAGTTCTTCCCGGAGGACAACAAGGGCCTGTGGTCCCAGTGGGGTGAGGTCACCCGGGGGCCCAACGGCCGCTTCTACATGGCCTCGGGCGACCACCGGTGCAGGGACGGCTCCATCATCATCACCGAGTATGACCCGGTAAAGCGGGACCAGCGCATCGTGGTGGATGTGGGCAAGGCCTGTGGCTGGCGGAAGGGCCAGTATGTGGACGGCAAGATTCACGGGCGGATGGATGTCATGCCGGACGGCACCCTCGTTGCGGCGACCTGGAACGGCTCGGACATCCGTCAGGACTGGCTGGACCACGGCTATGTCAAGGGCGGGCACCTCCTGACCTACAACGTTTTCACCGGCGAGACGGTCTACCACGGCGCGCCCTTCCTCGGCGACTCCTGGCCCTACCATGTCACCGACACCCAGACCGGAATATTCATGGCCATCGGCGCGGAGGGCTACTTCATGTCCTATGACGTGAAAGCCCGGCGGCTCCTCTATGGCGGCATGCCCCCGCTCGGCATCCGGTGGAATCTGCGGGCCACGCTCCTCGACGAGCGCACCGGGATGCTCTATTCCTCCGATCTCAATTCGAAGGAGAACCAGTTCGTCTCCTATGACCAGCGGACCAACGGGTTTACCCGGCTGTCCTGCGCGGTGCCGCCCAATCCGGTCACCGGCAAGGCGACACAGCTCCGGGCCTACACCGAGGAGCGCACCCCGGATGATGTCTTCTATTGCATGGACTGGGCCGGGACTTTCTTCAAATTCTATCCCGACACACAGCGCACCGAGCTCATCGGCGTGAATTGGGGCGAATCGGGGGTCTACACCACCTCCCTCGACATCAGCCCGCGATACCGGTATGTCTACTATGTCCCCGGCTCCCACGGCGAATGCTGGAAGCACGGCGCTCCCGTGGTGCAGTATGACACCAAAACCGGCCGGAAAAAGGTGTTGGCTTTCCTGGAGAATGTCTCCTTCGCCAAATACGGCTACACCATCGCGGGAACATATGGCATCGAGCTTTCGGAGGACGGCTCCCTGTTGGTAATCCAGACCAACGGCGGTTTCGGCTCCCAGGAGGGACGGTTCGAGCATCCGGCCATCTTCGCGGTGCACATCCCGGCGGGCGAACGGGGGGACTAACAAGGAAGCCCAAAATCGGAAATACGACGGTTCAAGGCCCAAACGCACGATAGAACCGTCCTTTCCGAAACGCCCCTTGTTGTCAGTATTTTTTTTATTAATGGGTGTAGGCTCAATTGTACCGATGCTTTGGGTGGAGTATGGGAAAAGAGGTCTCCCCAACGGGAGGGGACCTCACCCCTTGATCCCATTGTCGTAAAGATAAGCGATTTGTAGTGAACGGGTGTCTTGTGGTTCAGGCCGGAAAAGAGTAACTCACCCCTCGTTCCCCTCTCTCGGTGAGAGAGGGGATGACTCGTTATCGGCTGTCTCGGCTTGATCTATGGCTCAATTCCCCCTCTCTCTGGAGAGAGGGGGAGTAAGGGGGAGTAAGGGGGTGAGTTACCGACCAGAGTCTCCATTGACTACCTTTGGTACTCATGTGTGCCAGTGGCTTTCCCTTATCTTTACGACAATGCCCCTTGATCCCCTCTCCTGAGAGGAGAGGGGCCCGTTCCCGGCGCGGGTGGATGTGAAAACATATCGTGCGGGATATCAGAGTCCGATGATTGCCCCACAGCGGTATCGGCAACACTCCGCGATAGCCGCTCCCGCGCCCGTATCGCGCCCCTCTCCTTCCAGGAGAGGGGATCAAGGGGTGAGGTCCGGCCTGTGGAAGGCGGCTTGACCCACATTCTGAATGGTTTTTAGGCAGCTTGAAACCGGTACAATTGAGTCTACACCCGGATTTTTTCTTGACATCGGTGAGGGATGGAGTAATATTTACTGCAAATGCAGTAAATATTACTCCAAAGAGGCAGCCATGCTTTCTTCACTTTTCGGCTCCCGGTTGCGCGCCCGTACGATCGGATGGATGATGACCCATCCCGGCGAATGGTTCTTCGTCCGCCAGTTGACCGTCATACTCGGCGAAAACTCCACCAATCTCAGCCGGGAACTCACCCGTCTGGCCCGTTTCGGTATTCTCTCCGTCCGGGTCGAGGGACGGCAGAAGTACTATTGCGCCGACGAACGGTGCCCGATCTTTCCGGAACTCCGTGGGCTGGCCATAAAAACCGCCGGACTCGCCGATACTCTGCGGGATGCGCTGGCGCCGGTGGCGGACCGGATCGAAACGGCTTTCATCTTCGGTTCCTTTGCCGAAGCCCGGGAAACTCCGGAGAGCGACGTGGACCTGATGATTATCGGGTCGGCGTCTCTGGCCGAAATCGCTTCGGCCCTGTACTCCGCCCAGGAGACACTGGGGCGTGAAATCAATCCGGTGGTCTATCCCCCCAATGAATTCGCCCGGAAGCTCGGGGAGAAAAACTCCTTTCTTGACCGGGTCGTCTCCGGGAAGAAAACCTTACTGATCGGGTCCGACCATGACCTTGCGCGACTGGCTCGCCAGACGGTGGATAAAACCGCAGGAGACTTCTCCCCATGAAATCGGAGAATTTTTCACGGCCATAGGCCGGGATCTTGCCGATTGCCGGGCTGAAGGGCTGAGTCCGGACTGGAAACTGGCCATCGCCTATACCGCGGCGCTCCGGGCCGCGACCGCCGCCCTTGCCGCGTCCGGGTATCGACCCGGCCGCGAGCAGCAACATTTTCGGGTGATTCAATCCCTGGCCTTCACGATCGGAGTAGAACCCGAACTCGTCATTGAGTTCGACCTGTACCGGAAAAAGCGGAACATCAGCGTGTACGAACAGATGGGAATGATATCCGATTTCGAGGCGAACCGAATGATCGAACTGGCGGAACACCTTCGGGATCGGGTTCACGCCTGGTTGACGGCGAATCACCCCGGTCTCCTGAGACAATGACCGGAACGGTGGAAAGCCGATGGTTTGTTTTTCGTTTCACCGGGGGAGAAAGGAGCAGAGCATATGGAAACAAAGCTGACATACACCGGACCGGTCGCCCGGCTGCTGGAACTGGGAGAGCCCGATTTTGGCCCGGAGTGGATGGACTATCGGGAGTATGGCCTGAGTGAGGCGGATATCCCGGAACTGATCCGTCTGGCCACCGATAAAGAACTGAACTATGAGGACGAGGAGCTTCCGGAGTCCTGGGCGCCGGAGCACGCATGGCGGGCGCTCGGACAATTACGGGCGGTACAGGCGATCAATCCGCTCATCAACCTGTTCCAGCCGCTCGAAGAGAACGACTGGCTCGTGGACGACATGCCGAGGGTGTTCGCGCTGATTGGCCCGGAGGCGCTTCCCGCGCTGGCCGTCTATCTGGTCTATCCATACCGGAGTTACTCTCCCCGGGTGACCGCTGCCGGGTGCATCGCCGAGATCGGGAAAACCCACCCCGAGGCGCGGGAGTCGGCCGCGCAAATCCTCATGGACCAGTTGACGAAGTATCGGGAAAACGATCTGACGCTGAACGGCTTCCTGGTCGCCCACCTGGTGGATCTCAAGGCAAAGAAGGCGTACGGACTGATCCGGGCGGCGTATGCCTCCGGCAGTATTGATGAGATGGTTGTCAGCTATGAGGAGGTCGAAGAAGAACTCGGGTGAGGCAGCCGCACTGCTTCCGCTCAGGCTGTCAACCGCCGTCCGCAGTCCCCCGGGATAACGCCGTCCCGAACGTATCCATGAGCAAACCCTCTGTCACGGAGAATCCCCATGTCCTGTCCGAATCGTTTCCGGATCGTGTTTCCGGCGCTCCTGCTCCTCCTGACCTGCGCCTCCTCCTCCGCTCAGGTTCCCGGCGCGGAACACTGGAAGTACATGCGCACCATCACCCCGGAAGGGTATGTCTGCTACCGGGCCGCCGAAACTCCGGCGCTGGACGGCCGTCTGGATGACCCCGCCTGGAACGCCGTGCCCTGGACGAAGTATTTCGTGGATATCGAAGGGGAGCGCAAGCCCCTGCCGCGGTTCAAGACACGGGTCAAGATGACTTGGGACGACACGTACTTTTATGTGGGCGCGGAAATGGAGGAACCCCATGTCTGGGGAACCCTGGCGTTTCCGGACCAGGTAATGTTCTATGAGAACGACTTCGAGATGTTCATCGACCCGGACGGGGATACCCACGAGTATTACGAACTGGAGATGAGTCCCCTTGCCGCGCTCTGGGACATGTATCTGCCCGCCGCCTACCGGGACATGACCGAGGGCATGCGGCCGGACAGCGTCTGGAACATACCCGGCGCGCTGGTCCGGGTGCATGTGGATGGCACGCTCAACAATCCCCGGGACACCGACCGGGGCTGGTCGCTGGAGATGGCCCTGCCCTGGAAAGGACTGGCCTGGAAAGCGAACCGCGCCTGCCCGCCGCTCCACGGCGACACCTGGCGGGTGAACTTCTCCCGGGTGGAGTATGTCTGCGACGTGGTCACCGCCGACCGTTCCACCGATGATACCAAAAACAATGCCTATAAAGTCCGGGAAAACATCCCCTGCGACAATTGGGTCTGGTCGCCCCAGGGTGTGGTCAACATGCACTGCCCCGAGATGTGGGGCTATGTCCAGTTCACCACGGCCAAACCCGGCGCGGACGCCTATCGTCCCGACCCGACGCTGGAAGCGCGCCGTATCCTTTTCGAGATTTACACTTCCCAGCGGGATTACCGGGGCAAAAACAAGACCTGGGCCGCCACATGGAAGGACTTGGGCCTCGATTTCACCGGCAACCGCGTTCTTGCCGCGGCGCCCGTGCTGGAGAAGACCCCCGAAGGCTGGATCGCCCGGATCACCGCGAAGCTCCCGGACGGGACACAGAGGAAGATGAGCATCCGTCAGAATGCGAAGGTGGGGGAGGAGTAGCATAGTCGAAAACATAAGCGATTTTTGGTGAACGGGTTTTTTTGAAAAGAGTAACTCACCCCTCGTTCCCCTCTCTCGGGGAGAGAGGGGATGACCCGTTATCGGCTGCCTCGGTCTTTTCTATGGCTCAATTCCCCCTCTCTCTGGAGAGGTGGGGTCCCCGGCCCTGTGGAACAGGGCTGGGGTGACAGAAGGGGGCCAGGGGGTGAGTTACCGGCCAGCACCTCTATTGAGTAACTTTTAGTACTCATGTGTATCAGTGGCTTTTCTTATGTGTGCGAAGGTGGGGGAGGAGTAGGGGGAAGCACGTGCCAGTGCCAAAGATTCAACGCGCCAGAGTGATAAGAAAGGGACAAAGGCACTGCGTCACGAAGGGAGCCAAACCACTCGCGACCATATTCACGGAGGACAGCATGGTTCGTCCGAACGTATCCCGGTTCATTTTTTCGGCGCTCGCGCTTGCACTTTCCTGCGCCGCCGCGTCGGCTCAGGTCCCCGAGACCGAACACTGGAAGTACATGCGCACCATCACCCCGGAAGGGTATGTCTGCTACCGGACCTCCGGCGCGCCGGAGCTGGACGGCCGTCTGGACGACCCCGCCTGGCAGTCCGCGCCCTGGACGAATTACTTCGTGGACATCGAAGGGGAGCGCAAGCCCCTGCCGCGGTTCAAAACCCGGGCCAAAATGCTCTGGGACGACTACTACTTCTATTTCGGCGTGGAAATGGAGGAACCGCATGTCTGGGGAACCATCCTCTTCCGCGATCAGGTGGTGTGCGTGGAGAACGATTTCGAAATCTTCATTGACCCGAACTCGGACAGCCACCAGTACTATGAAATGGAGTTTTCGCCGACCAAAATCCTTTGGGACCTCTTCCTGCGGCAGCCATACAAGGACGGCGGCGGGAACACTGCCTCGGCGGACCACACCTGGAATGTAAAGGGCATTCGTCACGCCGTGCACGTGGACGGCACTCTCAACTATCCCTATGACACCGACCGGAGCTGGTCCATGGAGATCGCCGTGCCCTGGTCCGAGCTGGCGCCGTATGCTCACAAGCCGTCTCCGCCCAGGTCCGGAGACACTTGGCGGGTGAATTTCTCCCGGGTGGAGTGGGCGCACGAGATCGTCACCTCCGACCGCACCACGACTGATATCTCGGGCAACGCCTACCGCCTGAAACCGGAAACCCCCTGCGACAACTGGGTGTGGTCGCCCCACGGGGTCATCAACATGCACACGCCGGAAATGTTCGGCTATGTCCAGTTCTCCGCGGCCGCGCCCGGAACGGACGAGTACCGTCCCGACCCGCTCCTGGAAGCACGCCGGGTCCTGCACGACATTTATTACGCCCAGCGGGATCACCGGGCCGAACACAAGGCCTGGGCCGGGAGCCTGAGGGATCTGGGACTCGACTTCTCCGGCAACCCCGCGCTCTCCGGGCAGCCTTCGCTGGAAAAGACCCCCGACGGCTGGACCGCCCGCCTCACCGCGAAGCTCCCGGACGGGAGCGGGAAGAAAATGACAATCCGACAGGATGCGCTGGTCGGGGAGGAATGAGGGTAGGGGAAAGGAACGGTCTCACGAAAAGTTCGCCAAGGACGCCACGGGGAATACCGGTCTGAATCACTGATGCGCGTGATGAATCTGATAAGCTGATGAAAAGAACTGTGGTTCCGTTTTATGGCCACCCTTCCTTTCGCGTCGTTCTTTTCCTCTCATCTTGTTTCTTTGCGTCTTCGCGCCTTTGCGTGAGACATTCTGTTCTCTTTTTTTTCCTCTGCGTCTCTGCGGGAAACATCGTTCAAAAAGGACTTTTCATGCGGATCACCGAACACATCCACAT
>JAWLHT010000214.1:0-9686 GCA_041690195.1 Candidatus Latescibacterota bacterium | reverse complement strand
TACCGTACGGTTGCGCCCGGGATATTTCCCGTTTGTGGAACCTGGATTCGAGCTTGATATAAAATGTCTCATTTGTGGCGGCGAGGGATGCCGGTCATGCAAAAACGCGGGCTGGCTGGAATTGTTGCCCTGCGGTCTTGTCCATCCCAACGTTCTTCGGCATGGTGGTATTGATCCGGATACATGGAGCGGGTTTGCGTTTGGACTGGGTCTGACCCGTCTTGCCATGATGAAGTACGCCATTCCGGACATCCGTCTCTTCAATCTCGGCGATATCCGTATGCTTGAGCAATTCAGAGCGGGGGTTTGAAACAGCCGAATATTCAGGCTGCTGTGACAATGCTTCGGCGGCTTCAGCACATAGAGATAGACGGTTATCGGGTTGAGTCAGCAGAGCAGGGATTCAGCGGTGCAAGTGAATGAAACCATATCTTCCGGCTCGCTGGACACTTTGTAACCTCCGGCGACATTTCCCGTGTCAAAGGTGATATTGAGAAAACGGCACCGTCACGGAACCGGTTGCTGACCATACCACATACCCATAAAGAGAAAACGTTTTGTCTGCCAAACTCCATGGGCTGTTATTTGTGGAGACATGACTGCAGGCGCGGCTTCGAAAATTTAAACGAGCGTGGCTGCGCGGGGCAAAACCGATTATGGGGGAACAGGTGATCTGCCAGGAGAAAGGACTGTAACAGAATGAAGCTTTCGCTCGAATGGCTCGGACAGTATGTCGCGCTCCATGATCTGAAACCCGGAGAAATTGCTCACCGGTTGACCATGGCGACTGCGGAAGTTGAAGGAGTCGAGACCAGGAAACGCTCGGTTCTGGGTATAAAGGTCGGTGAAATCGTGGAAGCGGTTTCCATTGATTCTGGTGAGAGTGGAAAGACCCTAACCGCGGTTACCGTGAATACTGGACGTGAGTTCTTTCATACTGTCTGCGGTGCACCAAATGTCATCATCGGAACGAAATCCGCTTTCGCCGCTCCGGGAACGGAAATCGCGGGCGGTCATATAGTCCGGGAACAGATGGTGTTTGGCCATCGAAGTCAGGGAATACTGTGTAGTCCGAAGGAGTTGGGTTGGGGTGATTCCCACGTCGGTATCATGTCTTTTCCAGGAACACTCGAAACGGGAACGGATTTGGCAGATTTGGTGCCGGAAACGGACCATATCATTGAAATTGACAATAAAAGCATAACCCACCGTCCCGATCTCTGGGGGCATTACGGGTTTTCGAGGGAACTTGCCGCCATATTTTCGAGGGAACTCCGCCCGCTCGGTCTGATGGATTCGGGAGAAGGTACGGACCTCCCCGAATTTCCGTTGCGTATCGATGACCGGGAAGGATGCCCCGGGTACTGCTGCCTCGATATTGAGAATCTGGTCCAGGCTTTCGCGCCGGTGTGGATGCAATACCGCATCCTTTCGGTGGGATTGCGGCCCATCAACCTGCTCGTTGACCTCACCAACTACATCATGCTCGAATTGGGGCAGCCAATGCATGCTTTCGACGGCGAGCGGGTTCGGGACATCATTGTGGCCCCCTTCGGACGGGCAGGGACATTCAGGACTCTGGACAGTGTGGACCGGAGAATGAACCCGGATGACCTTATGATCTGCGATCACTCCGGACCGATAGCGCTCGCCGGTATCATGGGGGGCGAGGAATCGGAAATTCATGAGAGTACCTCGAGGGTTCTCCTGGAGAGCGCAAATTTCCATCCCGCGCGCATTCGCCGCACATCCATGCGTCTCGGTCTGCGTACCGATGCGAGCATGCGCTTCGAGAAAGGACAACCGCCCTACCTCATGGCACTCTCCATACGGCGGTTTGTCGATCTTCTCCGGGAATCGGGGCAAAAGCCGGTTCTCCGGTCCCGACTCACCTGCGCGGGGGAAACAGGAGAGATGGGACGCGCCCTGACTATTCGTCGGGACGAGATAAACCGCTCTATCGGTATGACCGTGCCCGAAGAGAGGGTATGTGGAATCCTTTCCTCACTGGGATTTGGCTGCGAACTGCACGGAGACTCCTTCGATGTGGTCGTGCCGCCGCATAGAAGCGTTCGGGATATTTCCATTCCCCGGGACATTGTTGAAGAGGTAGCCCGCATATACGGCTACGACAATATCGAACCCGCCATGCCCGATATTGAGATGCGCCCGTATGCGTTCAATCGGGAGCGGCAGAAGCAGCACAAAATCCGTAGATTTCTCAGCCAGTCCAAGAACTTTGTCGAGGTACACACCTATAGCTGGTATGATGATGGATGGCTGCGGCGTATCGGATACGACCCGGGCGACACTTTCCGGCTCGCCAATCCCGCGGCTGAAAACAGCGTTCGGATGCGCAAGAACCTGCTGCCGAACCTGCTGGCGCTAGTCGAGCAAAACTCGGTGCACAGGGACTTCTTCTCATTGTACGAAATCGGCCATGTCAGTTTGCCGGTTCCCGAGGGACGTTTCCAGGGTATGCATCTCGGCGGTATTTCCTACCAGTCAGAAAAACACGGGAACCTTCAGGACCTCTTCCTGAGTGTAAAGGGTGCGGTTGAGGAGATATCCGGAATGGTGAATTCCGAAACGGTTCGTTTCCAGACCTCACAGGAAACAGTGGGTCCGTGGGGTGTACCGGGAGCATACCTCGATATCCTTTCCGGCGACCGGATAATCGGACAAGTGGGGTATGTTACCGGAAAGTTGCTTGAAACTTATGACAAGGGCACCCAAGTTGTCTGGTTTGAAATTAGTGTGGACACTCTTCAGGGGGCAGCGTTCCCGCAGTTGACCTACGATGAGATTCCCGTATATCCCGGTTCGTGGATGGACTTCTCTGTTTTGGCCGATGCATCCGCTCCCTTCTCCCGCCTCGAAACCGCCATCGGGACGTTTACCCATCCAATCCTCCGGAAGGTGAAATTCCTGTACCGTTACGCCGGGAAGGGATTGCAGGAAGGGAAGGTGAGTTATACTTTCCGATTCTGGCTTGGACTCCGGGAACGAACGCTCGCCGGAGAGGACCTTGTGCTTTTCCGCAACGCATTCCTGGAATTCCTCGACACCCACGGGCTTTCACTGCGTTGAGGTCTCCGCGACTGATACACTGCCGGGAGTATGCGGTGACACTTCCGATACTCCCGGTCTGTTGGGGCGCTATCCCCATTCGAAACCGCAGATGCATGGTCTGCCCGAACTGCAATTCCCCGGGTCGGTGGTGAGAATCGTCTATAGCGATACGAGCGCCTCAACCTCTGTATTTGGAACTCTACAGGATGAAATCGTTTTTTATTGACGCCGGGAAATTTCTTCGGGATTTCTGCATAAGTATTCTCCTCTGGTCCTATTTCACCCTGGTGGTCACAACCTGGCATTTTGCCCGGATGACTCCCGAATGGGCCGTGTTGCTCCGTGTCTCCGCCAGTGTTCTCAATGATCTGGTCTGGATCCCCCTGAGTGTCCTTGCCTGGAGCGTGGCTTTCGTACTGCTGTTGCGCCTGTTCAACATCATGCCCGCGCGGGAGCTTTTCGTCAAGACGGTCGTATTCCTGTGTTCGGTCCTTCTCCATGTCGTATTTACCGAGACCGCTTTTCGGTTCCTGTTTGTTCCTCTGACTGTCGTCGGGATAGATGCCGTTCGGAAACTCGTGGGTCGGCCGGGAAGGTTTCGTGTACTGGGCAGGTATGTTCCGCTTATGCTGGTGGGAGCAATGACCGTGTTTCACTACCAGGGACAGTTGACACCCTTCGGAAGAGAACCTGCGTCGGATTCGGATCTGAAGGTGATGAGCTACAACATACTCCGGGACGGGAAGCCGGACGACCGTCGGGCGGTTATCGAAACAATTCGACGGGAAAACGCGGATATTGTCTGTGTCATCGAATATAACTATCCCGGAGATGTTGACCTGTTTCTTCGCGGACTCGGCGAGATATATCCATATTCTGTTCTCAGCGATGAACCCAACAACGCTTGGACCGGTTCGATTATATTTTCCAGGTATCCCCTGCGAAAACTGAAGGAATCCGACCTGAATCGTGTGCGGAACAAGTGGAGCAGTCGAATCAGTATCATTTTTGCAGAAGCGGAAATCCGCGGCCGTAAAGTGAACATCGTGAACTATCACCTGAAGTCGGTTGGACATTACATCGAATACATAGCGGACAAGGATTACGACCTGAAATGGAAAATCGACTGGGCGGCCAGGAACGAATCGAAGTACGACCGCGAGAAGCTTGTCCAGGCTCAATCGCTGGTGGACCTGTCCGCAAATTCATCTGAGCCCACCATCCTGTGCGGCGACTTGAACGATACTCCGAACAGCAGGGCGTTCCATACGTTGCAAAGAGAGTATGCCAACACCTTTTCCGCGAAAGGGTGGGGACTTGGCTCAACTTTCGGAGAAGTACGGATCCGGGAGAAGCTGGGGTGGATTCCGCTGGTTCCCTTGCTGGCCCGTGATGTCATCCGCATTGATCATATCTTCGCGAGCCGTGAATTGAGGATCAAGGAGGCGCGTGTGTTGAGTGACGCTCCGGGGTCAGACCACAAGCCGGTAACCGCGGTGCTGGAACTGGACTGATCCGAACTCCCGCGAATCATGGGGTCACAGGGGACGTACCAAACAAGCGGGTTGACAGCGGGGTATGGTATGATGTCGGTGGGTATTCAGGAAAAATCTCCGGCAATGGTCTGGAAGATCAGCGGCATCTCTCCGAAACGCATCACAAGCTCATCCACGGGGATGAGCCGAAACGCCCGGTGTCGAACGCTGCGGGTTTGTGTTCCGGTGATACGGGCGCGCGCACCTTTATCCTCGCGGGAAACCGGGGTACGATACGCAGGAAAGCCGAAATCCGGGTGGATGAACACTGCGGGAACATGATCACCGGTTTTTTTCAGTACCAGGAGAAACATCCAGAAAAGGGAACGTGGATCGTCTTCGGACACAACCATGCCGCAAAAAGGTTCCACGGCGCTGAAACCGAAGGTTTCGATAGCCCGGATCAGGTTGTGAAGCTGCAGCGCGGTGGATACCGATCCAGCGGGAAGGGTGATTACCAGCGAGCCGCCGGGCAGCAGCACTCTGTTGGCGCTCGAAAAGAACGTTCCTACTGAAGCCTGATCTTTCAGGTGGTGACAAACCAGACCTCCCACCACTGTCCTGAATGCTTGCCGGAACGGCCAGGGACAGGTCATGTCGGCAACCGTGTAAAAATTTCGTTTTCCGGAAATGGAATCCACCAGTCGTGCGGCGTCAAGGAGTTCTGTGAAAAGATCGAAACCGGTCACTGCATCGAGCCCCAGAATCCCGGCGGTAACGCCTACTGCGCATCCGGCATCCAATACCGGGTCCTGAAACACCGCTACCCCGTGTTCGGCGGTAACCGTGGCAAGCGCCTCCGCGGCGCAGGCCTGGTATCCGCGGCCGCCGTCGAGACCCTGTGAAAGGTAGAGTGCCGCGTACTGTTTCCCCAATCCCTTTTTTCGTGCGATAAGAGAGCGGGCTTTGCGCGGGGGAAGTGCTTTAATATCGCCGATAATTCCGGCGAATGTCCTGGTACGATAGCATTCCGGAACCTCCTGTGAGATCATCCCGGCGGCAGTCTCGCATGCCTCGTACCAAACCTCCCGATTGTTCTGTTCCTCCATGTGCCCTCGTGAATCGTGAAACATGCCGGTCATCGGACTTGGCGCCTGCAGCCGGAAGGATTCCGCCCGAAAAGAAAGGCGGCAAGCCCGCATTCAATGAAATATCCGTACCCCGGAAACAGCCGCATCGTTCCCCATCCATTTTTATTGGTTTGGGGTGGAGCTATTCCCGATTCTGTCCTGGAGGCCCGGGGTGATACAAGTCCGCAGTCCGTTTTCCGGTCCATCTCTTGCGGGAAACACTGGGGCGGCAAGAGAAAGCTGCGGGTACTCAAATTTTTGGAGTGAGTGACAGTGTTGTTTGTTTTCAAATAAACAGGTATACAGGCGTTAAAACTCCCGGTAAACACCGATGACTTTTCCGCCGATACGAAAATCGGGATCGGTCATCAAGACGGTTATGGGGCGCATGGAATCGTTTTCCGGTACGAGGCGGACCACATTGCCGTCGCAGTATATCCGCTTAACCGTGGCCTCATTGTTGATGAGCGCTACTCCGATTTCTCCCGGTTCGACCGTCTGCTGCATCCGTACGAGTACCAGATCGCCGTTGTAAATCCGTGCGTTTATCATGCTGTCACCCGTGACCCTGAGCATGAACACGTCTCCCGACTTGTTCATATCGCTGACTGAAAAGTACCCCTCCAGATTCTCATCCGCCAGAATGGGTTGACCGGCGGCTACTCTGCCGAGAATGGGAATACCACTGCCTCTCCCGATGATATCGAGGGCGCGGGCGCGTGACGAATCACGACGCAGATAGCCCTTTCGGATAAGTGCCTTGATGTGATTGTTGACACCGTTGGGCGAACGGATATCAAACTCTTCCTGAATTTCCGGAATCGTTGGCGGATAGCCCTTTTCCCCGGCGAATTCCCGGATGAAGGAGAGGATTGCGGCCTGACGGTCCGTGAGTTCTTTCGACATGTTTGTTCCCTCCAGATTTCCAGTGATGCTCCGTCACCCGGCGTGTTGCGGCGTCGATCGCGGAATCCCGCTGCCCCGGGGGCGGCCGGTTGCTGTGACGCAGGTCTCGGCCGCGTGTAACAGATTATACGCATAATGTAAGTGTAACGGATTATACTGTCAAGAAAAAACTGTAAATTTTGCAGGATGGTGGGCGTGGGATGGATGAAACCGTTGCTGCTGCGCAGAAAATGATGGGGCGGGAGCTTCTTGTGACCCTTTTACATGCCCCCTGAAAATCTTGAGCGGAAGGTTTTTTCCTGATTCATTGCCGGACACTTGCCCCGCAGTATGATATGTGTTATCTTTTTTTATTGTTTTATCCAGATGCGGATGGAAGTGTGAAATCGGACTCGGACGCGGTTCGAAACGGGCATTATGGGGTGGATGCCGAAATTCGGCATCCGAGCGCCGGAACATATTGTGAAGGGGAGGTTCACAGGATGAAGTCGTACAAGGATACTTCTTTCAATTTTGCGGGGAAAGTCGCGGTCATCACCGGGGCATCCTCGGGCATCTTCCAGGCTGTGGCGTGCGGCTATGCCGAAGCGGGAGCTCAGGTTGCCATCTGCGACGTCAACATGGCCGGCGCCGAGGAAACACGCAAGATGATCGAGGATGCCGGCGGGGTGGCGAAGGTATATAACTGCGATGTTTCCAAGGTTCCGGTCATCGTTGACACCGTGGCGCAGATCATTAAGGACTTCGGCAAAATCGACGTGCTTATCAACGGCGCGGGCGTCAACTTCCGTTCTCCGACCGTGGATCACTCCGAGGAGAAGTGGGACTTCGTGGTGGACATCCAGTGCAAGGGAGCTTTCTTCATGTGCCGTGAAGTCGGTCGCCATATGCTGGAGCGCGGTCAGGGCGGAAAAATTGTAAATACCTCGAGCATGCTGGCCTGGAGCGGCGGTTTCATTGTTCCGGCCTATGCCGCGGGCAAGGCCGGTATTACCCAGGTAACCAAGGCGCTCTGCAATGAGTGGGCGCAGTACGGCATCAATGTCAACGGCATCGCTCCGGGGTATATTCTCACCCAGATTACCAAACCCATCCACGACGACCCGGTTCGCAACAAGACCATCATGGACCGTCTCCCGGTCGGACGCTGGGGTGTTCCGGATGATATGGTCGGTCCGTTCCTTTTCCTCGGCTCGGAAGCGGCTGACTACATTCATGGTTCAATTCTGCCTGTTGACGGCGGCTGGCTGGCGCGGTAACGGGACCGCGGACCGCCCCGCGCAGTGTCGCAAAACGGCATTGAAAGCGTATGAATGGGTCCCGGGCTGCGGCACGGGACCCGTTTTTCATTCCTCTCCCCGAAAGGAGGAGGCTGCATGAGAACGCTCTTGAAAACGGTTGTCCAATCGGGGCTTATGACCGGTACTCCCTCGGAAGCCCGTGCCAAACAGGCGCTTCCAGGACAACAGGGCATTGTCCCGGCTTCAATCACGGCAAATGATGCGGGGATTTTCGCTGTTATGGAGCGCGGAGCGGATTCCCGTCTGGCCGTGTTCACCCGCTACCCCGGGATTTTGGAGGGATTCACCGGAGAATCCTTCACCGAGCTGCAGAGCGGGACAACCTTCTATCTGTTCTCTGCGCCGCTGGACCACGCCAACGCGGCGGCCCTTCGAATGGCCCTGCCGTGGACCGCGCCGTGTGTGCTCGAAGGGCGGGAGTCCTTTGGCACGGGAGATCGGATCGGCGGAACCGCGCCGGCCACCCCCGCGCACATTGCAGCGGTCCGGGGAAGCGGTCTGACCCCGGTCCTGGCCCAGCAATCGGTGCGCGAGAACCAGAAAACCGGACGTACCTTCGAGAATGTTCTCGACGATGTCACCTGGTCGGTGTTTCGGGAAGGGTTCCGGAGTGACTGGGGCGCCGATGCGGATCACCTGAAAACGCTCGGGGATATTGAAGACGCGGTCCGCGCGGGGTTCACCATGTTCACGCTCGATCCTTCTGAGAAGATCGACGATGAAGCGGACACGGATTCGGATGATGATCTGGCCCGGAAGTTCGACGATTTGTTCCGGACCGCCGCTGACCGTGAGGATTTCCTGGTCCGGTATGAAGGCAAGCATGGGGCCAATCGTCGCGATGTGGTTCGGGCGGCGGTGAAGTACCTGGGCGCTGTGCGGCATGCCATCGAGGCGTATCACCGCATCGTTGATCTGCGTGGCGGTGTGGCGTTTAATTTTGAAATGTCCATTGACGAAACCTCCACTCCGACCAGCGCTCTCGACCACCGGATCATCGCTTCGGAACTCCGGGAATCGGGGGTGCACCTGTTCAGTCTCGCGCCGCGATTCGAGGGCGAGTTCGAGAAAGGCATCGATTACAAGGGATCTCTTGACGGTTTCCGTCGCTCTCTTGTCGAACACGACCGGCTCTCCCGGGAACTGGGAAACTACCGTTTGAGCCTCCACTCCGGTTCGGACAAATTCAGCGTCTACCCCATGTTCGGAGAGATCACCGACGGCTTCTTTCATGTCAAAACGGCCGGAACCTCATATCTTGAGGCCGTGAAGGCCATCGCCGCCGATGCTCCCGATCTTTTCCGGCGCATATACTCCCTGTCGGTGGAGACATTCAGCGAGAACGTGAAAAGCTATCACATTTCCGCCCGGGTGGAAAACGTTCCGCCCGTCTCAGAAATGGAAGGTGAACGGGCGGTCCGCCTCATCACCGATGATCCGGACGTCCGCCAGACACTCCATATCGCGTTCGGGGTGGTTCTCCAGGAAATGGGCGAATCTCTGCGGGAATCGCTGGCCCGCCATTCCGCGACATATCACCGCTTCCTCTCCGGACACCTCGGGAAACACGTGGCGCTCCTCACCGGAGGACGCGGTCCGCAACTGTGACACGAGCCTCCGGCCACGCGCTCCCTGTCCCGGATCAGCCAGCAACAACTTGAACCCTCACTTTGCGCATGCCGCGCCGGGTGAGGGTTCTTTGTTTTGGGTGTAGACTCAATTGTACCGATGGAGTAAACGTGGGAGGAAAAAAAGAGGACTCCAAAATCTGTCGTGGAGGTCTAAGGTGTGCAAGCACTTAG
>JAWLHT010000213.1:0-9688 GCA_041690195.1 Candidatus Latescibacterota bacterium | reverse complement strand
AGAGGCACTGGAAGAGATTGTTCTCGATGGTGATCAGACGGGGCCCGAAGCGCCGCGCCCGGTCCTTGATGACATCGAGCACCTGTGCCGGGGTGAGCCCCCGCTCCCGGAAGATGTCGATAACATGCCGCGTACCGTCTTCGCCCAGCGCGATTGAAATGCCCACGGTGTAATCGCTGTCCCGCTCCTCGGCCCGTTCCCGGTCCGCCACCACCGCCAGGTCCCACCCGGTGAACACCGGCAGGCTCCCCCGCCACGAGTCCAGCAGCACCGCCCGATGATCGTAACACCTTTCGATCCACTCCCGCCGGAAGTAGGCGGTCTCCTCGCAGACCGGCTCGTTCTGGTATTCCTGGGCGAATATCACCGATCCGATCTCCTCCTTCTCCCGCAGGAGTCGCGCCAGGCTCCACCGCTCCGGCCAGAGCGGCCCGTCGTCCCCGATGGCCCGGAACACGAACTGACGGTAGCGCGGGTTGCGTCCCAGTTCGGCGTGCAGGTCCTCCGGGTGCTTCCGCGTCCCGATCACCACGATGCGCCCCGTCTCGGGGTGGACGATGGGGGTGAGCGTCTTGCGGAACCAGCGCAGGGTTTTCTGCCGCTGACGCTGGCTTTCGGTGTTCTCGTCGTTCAGGGGGTCGTCCACGATGATGAGGTCGGCTCGGCGTCCCACGATGCGCTTCCCGGTTCCGCCGCAGACAATGGTCGGCTCCTTGGCCCGGGCGTCGCGGATCACCGTGATGTCCCCCGCCTTCCACACGTTCGGGCTCCCGGAGGAAGGTTTACGGTAAAAAGGACCGTAGGCCTCGATTAAACGCTCGTTCGCTTCAAGCTCGTCCTTGATCAGCCGCAGGAACATCTCCGCCTGGTCCCCCGTATCCGAAACAATGATGATTTTGATATCGCGGTTGTTGACAATCTTCCAGATGGGATAAATGATGCTGAGCCAGGTGGACTTGGCGTGGCCCCGGGGAGCCAGAACGGACACCCGGTCGTGCTCCGGATGCTCCACGATCTCGATGAACCTGCGGTGGAACGGGGCGCACCCCTGGGTGACCAGATGCGGGAAATACTTTTGCCCGAACAGGATGCAATCTTTTCTGGCCCGATCCTTTATGGTCCTTCCCGCCATTCCTCCCCCTTCCCTCCCCGCGTTCTCTCCCGGGGAGCCGTCCGTTCCCGGCTGCCGTTACGGCATACACTCGTGTTTCCGGGGGCGGGACGGCTCCCCCGCACTCGCTAAACTTCGTTGCCCATTATCATATACAACACCACGCACGTTATGATTTTGGGTGTAATATTTTGGCATTCTATTCTTTAGACCCCCATTATGCTTTCCTCTCGGACACCCGCTGCACAGCAGCATCTACTCTGCTTACGGGACAGAATATAATAACGTTCGTTTTGTTTGTCAAGGAAAATATTTACACGTATCCGTGCGTCAGCCGCAAGCCCGCTCCGCTCTAAGCGAAATTTTTTTACGGGTGTTGGGTGTGGTCAGCAGCCGGTTCCACGTCGCGGATGTTTTCTCATGTATCTCCCCCCCGTGACACGCGTGTCACTCACCAAGTTGATGAGAATGGGAAAGGTTTCAGGGGATTTCTGTACGTGCGCCGCGACTTTTGCGGATAGTGTAACGCTAAATCCGCCATCGATTCATTCCTTTCTTTCGCCCATGCAGTCAAAGCCTGCATGGGACCCGTTTCTCGCGAGAGTCGGGGTTCCCGGCCCTGTGGAATAGGGTTGGGGTAACAGAAGGGGAACGAGGGGCATGGGCGATAGAATAAGCAACATATTATGAACAGATGATTTCGATGAGAAGCGGAAAAGTCAACTCATCCTTCGGTCCCATGCCTCTTGACCGGAACGGGGAAGTCGTTTCCCCCGATGAGGGCAAGGGAAGAAAAGATGGCGTCGGATGGTCTTTTCCTGCCCCCTTCGGGGGAAGGTGGCGCGGAGCGCCGGAAGGGGGCTGCCTTCCCAGCAAACCCCTCCGGACTTATAAACATCAGTACATCGCTACTGGCTTATCTTAGCGCCCATGGGGAACGAGGGGTGAGTTATATTTTTTGGGGGAAACCCGGCGGCTCCGGCCGATAGCTCCCCCCTCCCTTACGTCCCTTCTTTTGATTCCGTTACTTCGTTTCCGTCGTCGGCGCGAACACCTTCACCTCTCCCCCCGTTTTCGGGAACTCGAACCGCCAGACCGGGAGGTTGCGACGGGCTCCGTGCGCGTCGAGAAGCGCGGCGAAAAACCGGTCCCATCCCGCGGGCGCGAGTGCGAGTTCGCTGTTCCCGAAGGGCCGCGCCGCGAACACGATGACCTCGCCCTTTCCATGAGGCCTCGCGTACACCGCCGGGGAGCCGTCCTCGAACGTAAAGAGCATCTCCGCGCCGGGAAGTGCGCTGAGCGTTCGGGCCCGAACCCCTTCCGGGCCCGGCATGAGCGGCAGCGCCGGGAGATCGCCGAACCGTTTCCGTCCCGTCTCCGTGACCCGGAGCAGGGAGGCTCCCCGCTCTGCGCCGGAGGACGCACCCAAAAGGTTCAGCCGTTCGGGGGCCAGGGAGCCCGTTTCCACATCCCAGGTCAGGGCGTCGGGATCGAGAATAACAAGGGTGGCGCCGGCCTTCACCCGTGAGGAGAGATGGATGATGAACTCCCGGGAGGTCCAGGAGAGTTCCGGCGCGATGATGAGACTGGCCGAGTCGAGGGATTGGAAGCCCCGTCGGACATGGTTCTCGCCGGTGAAGGCGAACCAGGCCCCGAGCCGTTCCCCGAGGAGCGTGTGCAGGGTATAGTACTGGTGCAGCGCGGCATCGTTGCGGGCGGCGCGGGAATCGTCGCTGAAAATCACCGCAACCTCGGTCCGTTCCGGAATGGCCGGGGCGGGCAGATCTTTCCAGAGCCGGGAAAGGCGCAGGGTTTCCGCGTGGAGGTCCGGCCAGGCGAACCGGGTATTGCCCTGGGTGTACCACTCCAGATGGGTCGCCCCGGTCTTGGCCGCCTGGCTCGCCCATTCCCGGAGATTCGCCGCGACCGGGCGGTGTCCCTCGAAATCGAAGGCCTGGAGGATGAGCTTGGAGGGCTTTCCCGCGCCCAGGTCGGTCACCAGCTTGGACGCGAACCCGACATGGTAGAGCGCCCGGGCTCTTCCGTCACGGGCCAGCGTCGCGGTCGGGTACGGGTCTGCCGCGAACCCGTCGGTGTATTCGAAAATCCGGGACTGGTCCAGGAAGTCCATGGAGTGGCGCACCGGCTTGTCAATGACATCACGGATGTTGATGGCGTTGCGGTTATAGGCGAAGTAGGTCTTCCCGGGAGCGAGACGGCGCACCAGTTTCTCCTCCTCGAGGGCCGCGTCGGCGATCTGCCCGTTCAGCCAGCGCCAGAGGGCGACCCGTAACAGCGCCACCTCGTGGGCGGGTTTCCCGGCAATATTCGGGTCGGTCGGCCAGTCGGCCCAGGTGGTCGTCGTGTCTCCATGCGAAAGGGCGAGAGTCACCCCGTATTCCCGCTTCAGCGCCTCGTTTACCCGGTCCGCCGCCCGGGGGTCGCGCACCGAGGCGGCCAAATTCAACGGTTCGTCGCGGCCGTTGATCATCCCGAGCCAGGGCGCCGCGCCGTGCTGCCCGAGCCAGTTTTCCATAAACTCCAGCTTTGCCGCGCGGTAGGCCGAATCCCAGGGAGCGACCGTGTTCTCCAGGAAGAATACCGCCCGCTCGCTCGCTTTTGCCCGGTTGGCGTGCCAGCTGCTGTGCAGGTGCGCCGGGAACAGCATGCCGGTTTCGCGATGCAGCCGTGTCACCGTTTCCATCCCCAGATTGGTGAGCGACCAGGGCATGAAGGGCCCCGCCACACCCGCCGCGGCCGACTCCCGGAGATAGTTCCCCTGCTCCTCGGCCCAGGCCGCGTCGGTGTACCGCGCCTGAACGTCTCCGGGAAGCTGGGACCGGTACACCCCGTGATACCATGAGGATAGCTCCCGCTCCATCTTCTTTCCGGTCAGCGCCTCACGGTACACCGCTTTCGGACGACGTATCGCCAGGGGATCGTCCCCGCACCATGCCATCCCCGACAGAATAAGCACAGCCAGCGCCACCCCTGCCAATACCAGTACCCTCGCCCCGATTCCCTCCCTGTACCCCCGCATGAACTCTCCTCCCGTTTTGTGTTTCGGCACTGCCGGTTAAGGACCGGCGCCGCATATCGCACGTCCAAATTCCCTCGAAGCATCTTTTCGGCCTGCCGTTTGGCAGAATCAGCGGCTTCGGTTTTCCCCGAAAGAGTAACTCACCCCTCGTTCCCCGTGTTATTATACGCAATAATCCGGACCGGGGAAATGCCCATGGGAGCTATTTCCCACCCGTTTCCGCCCCGGGAGGGGGGAAAATCCTTGACACCCGGTGCTTATTGCAATATATTCAAAGTATTATGTCAATATTGCGTTCGTAAGGGGGAGAAACGCGGCAAGGAGGTTTTTGCATCGGTGAAAACCGCCGCCGGATTCATGGGAGGCGCAGCGGATGAGATTGCTGGTGGTGTCGAACCGGCTACCGGTTACGGTTAAACGAAAGAGCGGCGGTTACGAATTTCAGGAAAGCGCGGGGGGGCTGGTTTCGGGCCTGAGCGCGTACCTGGATTCCATGCGGGGGACTCCGTTCACCCGGGAGGAATACGTCTGGGTGGGCTGGCCGGGACTGGCGGTCGGGGAAGAGTCCCGCGGGATGGTGAAATCCCGGCTTCAGGAGGATTTCCAGGCCCATCCGGTGTTCATTCCGGAATACACCATGGACGCTTTCTACCTGGGCTTCTGCAACAAGACGATCTGGCCGCTCTTTCATTACTTCCCCTCTCTCGTAGCCTACGAGGAGGACCAGTGGCGCTGCTATCGCGAGGTGAACGAGCGCTTCGCGGAAGCGGTCATGGAAATTGCGCGGCCGGATGATATCGTGTGGGTTCAGGACTACCATCTCATGTTGCTCCCCGAGCTTCTGCGCGCCCGGATGCCGGATCTCACCATCGGGTTTTTCCTGCACATCCCCTTCCCCTCCTTCGAGGTGTTCCGGCTCCTGCCCGAGGAATGGCGGCGGGGCATTCTGACGGGCCTCCTCGGCGCTGACCTCATCGGTTTTCACACCCACGACTACACCCAGTATTTCCTCCGGTGCGTACTCCGCATTCTGGGTCATGAACACACCATGGGCAGTATCGAGCTGGAGCACCGTACGGTCCGGGCGGATACATTCCCCATGGGCATCGATTTCCGAAAATACGCCGAGGCGGCGCGGAGCCCCGAGGCGGAAGCGGAGCGGGAGCGGCTGAAGCCTTCGCTCAACGGCCAGCGGGCGATCATCTCTGTCGACCGTCTGGACTACACCAAAGGCATCCTGAACCGTCTCCGGGCCTTCGAACGGTTTCTGGAAGAGAACCCCGACCGTCATGAGCAGGTGATGCTGGTGCTCATCGTGGTGCCTTCCCGGATCGGGGTGACCGACTACCGGGAAATGAAGCGGCAGATTGACGAGGCGGTGGGGAATATCAACGGGAGATTCGGGTCCATCTGCTGGACTCCCATCCACTATCTCTACAAGTTTGAATCCCTCTATCCCCTTGCCGCGCTCTACAGCCTGAGCGACATTGCACTGGTCACACCTCTGCGGGACGGCATGAATCTGGTCGCCAAGGAGTACATCGCCTGCCGCACCGACCGCACCGGCGTGCTCATCCTCAGCGAAATGGCGGGAGCAGCCAAGGAACTGGGCGAGGCCATCATCATAAATCCCAACGATATCGGCGCCACCGCCAACGCCATCCGGGATGCGCTCGATATGCCCGGCGTGGAGCAGGAGCGCCGGAACAACATCATGCAGGAACGCTTGATCCGGTATGATGTGGTGCGCTGGGCAGAGGACTTCATCCAGAAACTTTCCGTATCCATCCGCGAGCGGGAACATCTGCAAGCCCGCCTGCTCAGCAATTCATCCCGGGACCGCCTGCTCAGGGATTATCGCGCGGCTTCCGAACGGCTCCTGCTCCTGGACTATGATGGTACGCTGGTACCGTTCTCACCCCATCCCGACCAGGCCAGCCCGGGCCATGAGGTGCGGGAGCTTCTCGACAAGCTCGCGGCCATTCCCGCCAACGAGGTGGTGATTATCAGCGGCCGCGACCGTCACACCCTCGAACGCTGGCTGGGAGAGCTGAATATTGTCATCGTGGCGGAGCACGGCGCCTGGATCCGGGAAAAAAGCGGGGAGTGGCATCCGACAGCACCCGTGATTCCCGATTGGAAGCTCCGCCTCCATCCGCTGCTCGCAATGTACGCCGACCGGCTCCCCGGCGCCTTTGTCGAGGAAAAAGACTATTCCCTGGCCTGGCATTACCGCATGGCCGATCCCGAGCAGGGATCCGTCCGGGCCAAGGAACTCATGGATGAGCTGGTGCACTTCACCGCGAACATCAACGTCCAGATTCTCCCGGGCAACAAGGTGATAGAGGTGCGGAGCGCCGGAATCAACAAAGGAGCCACCGGCGCGACTCTCGTTCCCCGGCGCACCTTCGACTTCATCTTCGCAGCCGGCGACGACTGGACTGACGAGGATCTTTTCCGCGTACTGCCGGAAACGGCGTACTCCATCAAAGTGGGTATGGGACAGTCCCATGCCCGGTTTAACCTCCGCACCTATCGTCAGGTTCGTGAACTCGTAAAGGATATGACCTCATGAACAACCCGTTCCATTTCTACACTCAGGCCGACCTGGTCTACCTGCTGGGAAAGAAGGCGCGGAATCCCCAGGAGTTGAAAGAGGGGCTCGAGACGGTTCCCGCGTTCTCCGTGTATTATCATACCCACAGGTTCCTGCAACAGCACCATTATCTGTCACCGGAACCCCCCAACGATTTCGCATACTGGCTCACCAGCATTCTCAATCTGCGGGAACTTGGCGAAGCCATGGCTGCGGTTGACATCGTCCGCTGGAAAAGCATGGACAACCTCCGGAAGGAGTTCATTCGTATTCTGGACGACTATCTCTCCAAGGGGAAATACGCCATCAGCGCTCCCGAGGGCAGCGAATTCCATTTCATGAACTGCAAGGTGTTCGTTCTGCCCACCCACTGTGTGGCCCATAATCTGAATGAATTTCTGGAAGCCATCAGCCAGGTGAGCGTCCGCTCCCTTTATTTCCACGTGTTCGAGGCCAGGATGCGGCTCGAATCGGAAGAAAACGATTTCACCGCCTGGTTCAAGGGCATCGGCGAGGAACAGCTCGCCCGGGATATTTCCCGGCTGGATCCATACACCATGACCCTGGAAGGACTCCGCGAACGCATCGTGAAGGAGGTGAGCCGCTATGCCCGAGTTGCATGAGTACGCCCCCATTGTGGGCCAGAGTGTCATCGATGAACTGCAGATCCTGGCGGACAGTCTCCAGGGCAAGCTGATCCGCAATATCAATTCCACGCCGGTGGGCGGCGGGGTCGCGGAAATCCTCACCCGCATGATCCCCCTGCTCCGTCAGCTCGGCGTGGACGCCCACTGGGATGTCATCAAGGGCAACGACCGGTTCTTCGGCATAACCAAGAAGATGCATAACGCCCTGCACGGCACCCCGACCGAGTTTCTGCCCGACGATTTCGAGTTCTTCCTCGATGTTAACCGTCAGAATGCCGAAGAAATGAATCTTGAAGGCGATGTCATGTTCATCCACGATCCCCAGCCCATCGGACTGGTGGAGAAACGGAATCAGAGCGGGGCCAAGTGGGCCTGGCGCTGCCACATTGATTTCACCACGCCCCAGAAAGATGTGATCGATTTTCTCACCGACTGGATCGAGCGCTATGACAGCATGGTGTTCTCGGCTCCTGCCTTCTCCCGGGACTTTCAGGTGCCGCAGGTGCTCATTGCGCCGTCCATCGACCCATTGAGCGACAAAAATCGCGACCTTCCGCAGGAAACCATCGACGGCGTCCTGGAGCGGTTCGGCATCGACCGCAACCGCCCCATTGTCACCCAGATATCCAGGTTCGACTACCTGAAGGACCCGGTGGGAGTGGTCCGGGTGTTCCAGCTCGTCCGGAAAAACATCGACTGCCAGCTCATCCTGGCCGGTGGCGGGGCCACCGACGACCCCGAGGGCATGCAGGTGCTCCAGGAAGTCCGCGACGCCGCCAATGACGATCCGGATATTCATGTGCTCTTCCTGCCGCCCGGGGCGGATATCGAGATCAACGCACTCCAGAGGGCCAGCGCCGTGGTGCTCCAGAAATCCCTCAAGGAGGGCTTCGGGCTCACCGTATCCGAGGCGCTCTGGAAGGGACGGCCGGTGATTGCCGGAGCGGTGGGCGGCATCCCGCTCCAGATCGCCCACAAGTATTCGGGCATCCTGACCTACTCCATCGAGGGCACGGCGTTCTATCTGAAACAGCTCCTGAGTACTCCGGATTATGCGGAGAAACTCGGAAGGAACGGCAAAGAGCACATCCGCAACAACTTCCTCATTACCCGCCACATCCGGGACTACCTTCTCCTCTTCCTTTCGCTTTTCCACAAGGGCGAGGTGATCACCCTCCCGGGAGGATTAGCCTTGGGCACGGAAATGGAAGTGGCGGGCCGGGAAACGGCATAGCGTCTGCCGTCCCCATCTCCACGCCGGAGAGAGATGCCGTTCCCGGGCCTTTCGTCTCTCTCTTATTGACTCTGGCCTCGTTTCCGACAGCCGTATCAAAAAGAGAGCCGCTTTTCGCGGCTCTCTTTTTGATTGATGCGCCCGTCAGTGCGCATCCTCTTGAAGGTGAACGGCCTGATTAAAGGAATGGTTAACCAAACGGCAAGGATGTGTTTTGCAGAGAGGGGGAACCGAGCCGCAGGGAGCACCGAGACAGCCGATAACGGGTCATCCCCTCTCGCCCCGAGAGAGGGGACCGAGGAGTGAGTTATATTTTCCAAACCCGTACCTCCGGGCACCCGTTCACCACAATGTGGGAAAAGAGAGTGAGGCGCCGAGTGAAGAATATGACCCTTTCGATATTACTCTTTCTTTCCGCTCCCCAGCGGGAGCGGGTAGCGTTCCCACTCCGAACCGTCGAACCGCGCCGCTCCCTTGGGAGTCCCAACCCACATCGTGCCGTAGCCATCCGTAGCGAGCGCCGTAATCCGGTTATCGGGAAGCCCGTCCGCCGTCGTAAAGGTTTGCCACGTCTCCTGGCTGAGCCGGGAAAGTCCCCTTTCGACCGTGCCGAACCACACCGCGCCTTGCCCGTCCGGCACAATGCAGGTGACCACATCTTCCGCCAAGCCGTCGCGAGCTGTGTACCGGGTCCAGCTACGGTCCCGGGCGTCGTATCTTGCGGCCCCCTCTCCGTTCGTGCCGATCCATACCTCGTTTTCCCATTCCGCCGCCAGAGCCAGCACATGGTTCAGGGAAAGGCTGTCTCCCGCGCTCATGCGGTTCCAGCTTCCCCCGTCGAACACCGCCATGCCCCGGTTGGTGGCCACCCACACCCGCCAGGGGCTGATCGCGGCAATGGCCCGCACGTAATCGCCCGGAAGCCCTTCGGATGTGGTGAAGTTCACGAAGCCGCCGTCCGCGGTGACCGAAACCCCGCTGCCATCCGTGCCGAACCACACCTGGCCGGTGTTGTCCGTGGACGCGGCGGTGATCGCATTCCGCGCCAGCCCGTTGGCTG
>JAWLHT010000212.1:0-9719 GCA_041690195.1 Candidatus Latescibacterota bacterium | reverse complement strand
GGAGCGTCATTCAGAATAAGTTCCTGATTGAAAAGACCGACGCCCCGGTCGTTCTTCCGGAGCATGTGCATGAACCCCTCGTCATACACCCATTTCGCATCATGACTCCAGGATGTTACCACCGTTTCCGCGGTCGCCACCGCCCCCCACGCCGCGAACGCAACCAGCGCCGCCGCGATGTTCAGCTTATGCACGATAATCCCCCTCTAAAAAGATGCGGTTATCTGACCGAATCAGCAAAGACCAATCTTCTCCCCGTCTTCCCCAAGCCTGACCCAGCCCCTTGGTCACCATCAATCACCCCTGCGCTGCGGGATTGGGATGCAGAAGGAAAAGCCAGAGTATGCGCCAGGATTTTTTTCTGAACCTCCGTTCAGTCAATCCGGTAATCGTAACGGTTATACGAATAACGGGTTGACTAAAAAGACACGTTTCCGCCACTCCGGCGCCGCTGAACCCTCTGCCGCCTTCGACGGCATCTCCCCGTCAGGGGGAGATAGACAAGAAAACCATCCGCGGTACGGGACCCGCTGCCGACCATACCCGATATCCGTAAAGGTTACCTGCCATCAAGACCGGACAACACCGCTGACTATCGTGCGTCCGGGATGACGGATTCAGCCTCCGGTTCCGATTCTCGCAGCCTCGGCGGCTCCGAGCACCGCAGCACGGTCGGAGAGCTCGGCGGGTACGATGCGGTCCGCGCCTGATACACCCCACGTTGTCTCCACCACGGAGCGCATGCTCCCCCGGAAGGCGTCGAAGGCCCGGGAAAGCCCGCCGCCCAAGGCGATGCGGTCCGGGTCCAGTACGGACAGGAGCATGACCATCACCCGTCCCACCCGCTCTCCGTAGCGCCCGAATACCTTCGCCGCAGCGGGATCGCCGCTTTGGAAGCGGGTGAACAGTTCATGTGGTTCCGTCTCCTCCCCGGTCAATTCCCGGACGAGGCATTTGAGCGCGGCTATGGACACGCTTTCCTCCAGAGTGCCGCATTCTCCGTACGGGATATTCCAGATTTCGCCGGAGTAGCTCCCCGCGCCCCGGTAGATGCGGCCGTCAATGATCACCCCGCACCCGAGCCCCGTACCCAGAGTGACGCAGACACCGTGACGGCATCCCTGCAATGCGCCGGAGCGGTATTCCCCCATTACCATGCATTTTGCGTCGTTTTCCAGCACCACGGGTAATTCCAGCCGCTTTTCCGCCAGCGGACGAAAGGGATATCCTTCCATGGCCGGAAGGTTTTCGATCATGGTGAGGCGGTCCACGCCCGGTCCCGAGGGGCAGGGAACGCCGATTCCCACGCCGCCGGGGGCCGAGCCGTCCGCGACCTCTCGCACCGCTTCGACAATGGTATCAAGGATTGCTTCCGGAGAACGTTCCCGCCGGGTCGGCACAGTGTGGAGGGCAATAATTTCTCCGCCCCGGACCAGGCCCGCGGCGATGGTGGTGCCTCCGAAATCAACTCCGACGTAGGGTAAATCGTTCGACTGCTGAAAATGCATGGTGTTGTCCCGACGGTAGATCGTGAATATTACAGTAACTTGTGCCGTAAATCGAATGCGGGAACGGGGAACCGCAATGGCTGAAATCGGATGCTGACTTAACCCGATACAACTTTTTGAAACAAATCCCGCATCTGATGAAACCCGGTGTTACCACTTTTCCACTACTGTTCGTACACTCTCGTTTCCCAGTCGGTCCACCGCCGAAACGGCAAACAGGGTCAGGCGGTCCACCCGTTTTTCCGGCTCTCCTCCGGAACGGGCCGGGATGACCGTCTCGCGGGTCAGGGGAATCCGGATACCGCTGTCGCCGGAATTGCAGACGGTGTAGTCCCATATCTCTCCGTATCGCATGTACACAACCCACCGGAAGACCGCCTCGTCGTTTCCCGGGGCCAGGGTGAGCCCCAGATCTTCGCCTCGGGCCGTCGCATTTACCACCGGAGCGGCGGGCGCTTTATTGTCCAGCCAGGGGGTTGTCGGGACCAGCGCCGGTTTGGCATAGGGACCTTTGCGCAGCGTCTCGGCCAGACCGTTCTCCGCGTCGTTGATGCCGCTGATGCTGAAATGAATGGCCCCGGGGCTTTCCGGGAGCATTCCCCGGGTGATCATGATCTGATTGATGGTCTCGTCGGTGCGTTTCTCGTCTCGACCGTCGCCGATAATGATACCCGGCCAGAAATGGCGTTTTTTTGTGTTCTCCTTCTCCCACCAGCCCAACAGCACCGGGAAGCTCTGCGGAATCTGGTTGGTCGGCCAGTAGAGCTGGGGGCTCCAGTAGTCTATCCATCCCTTGTTCAGCCAAAGTTTGGCGTCGGCGTAAAGAATACTGTACTGGTCGAGACCCCGGATCGACTCGGGATATCCGGGCCGCCAGATGCCGAAGGGACTCAGACCGAATTTCACCCGGGGCTTCTCTTTTTTGATCCCGGTATGGAGTCGCTTGATGAACCGGTTAACCTGGTCCCGCCGCCAGTCTTCACGGGAGAGTTTGCCGCCCTTGCCGCGGTATTCCGCCCAGGTCTCGTCGTCCGGGAAGCTGCCGTCGCCATAGGGATAGAAATAATCGTCGAAATGGACGCCGTCGATATCATACCGGCGCAGGACATCCATAACCACTGCATAGGAATGGTCCTGCGTGCCTTTTTTGGCCGGGTCCAGCCAGTGATACTCTCCGACCTTTTTCGACAGATCGGCGCGGGTTTTGACAATGGAGCGGCCGGATATCTCTCCCCCGGCGGGATGGTGGGCACGGTAGGGATTGAACCAGCAGTGGAGTTCCAGTCCGCGCTTGTGGGCTTCCTCGATCCAGAAGGCCAATGGATCGTAATAGGGGTCCGGGGCTTTCCCCTGTTCACCGGTCAGAAAGTATGACCAGGGTTCGTACTGGCTCGGGAAAAAGGCATCGCACTGCGGGCGCACCTGGAAAATCACCGCGTTGAAATTGTTCTTCACCAGCGTATCGAGCAGTTGAATCGCTTCCGCCTGCTGCTGTTCGGTCGAAAGCCCCGGCTTGCTCGGCCAGTTGATGTTGGCCACTGTCGCGACCCAGGCGGCGCGGAATTCGCGCTGGACCTTCGGGATATTCAGCCCGGAATCCGGCGCTCGCTTTTTCTGAAACGCGGAACAGCCTGGGAACAGGAGCAGCAGGGCGACAAGAGATGACGCGATAACAGGCCTGAGCATGTGGGGTCCTCCGTTTTTTGAATGCAGTGCCAGAGTGCCAGAGTGCCAAAGTGCCAGAGTAAAAACCGGCAGGGGCCTGAGCCGTTGATTCCCTGCCGTGCCGGGGAAAGCGGAACCGCGTGCTTTCACCGGGTGCTCTGCCCCCTTCTCCTTATCTCCCCTCGTATTCGAACCAGTCGAAATCGGCCGTCGCACCCGTTCCGCTCCGTTCCGCTGAGTACATTCCCACGAACGCGCCGGTGAAGCCCCAGCCGAAGGTCATGGCGAACTCGTCACTTAGGATGCCGCCCCAGGTCGGTTCTCCCACCGGCTGGAGGGTCCCCTCCGAACCGGCCAGAAACTGGTAGCGCTGCTCCCGGGCGGCGACCCGCAGTTCCACCGGCCCGGAATCGGGCAGGGCAAGCTCCCCGAGCACGGTGTCCACCCCGATTTCCGCCTTGTCCGGTCCGGGAACGGTGCGGTGTTCGGTCAGGCGGGCGACCCGGCCCCCGTCGGCGCGGACCACCGCGAGCTTGAGGTAGTCCCGGGTGTCATAGTAGCAGGTCAGGCCCGCTTCGTCGTCTTTCGCGGAGGGCTGGAAATCAAGGAGTGTCGCGGCGGTGAAGGTGATGTGCTCCTGACGGCGGGCGACCAGATTCTCGTGGGCGAACGAGGAAAGGTCGTGCGCCGAACCGCGCAGGCGCAGGAATCCCGGCCGCTCGGTGAGCGACCACCCGGAGGGCTCCGGGTTGCGGCAGAAATTCAGGTCAAAAGGCAGTTTTGCGTCATCGAAATCCTCCCGCACCGGCGGCGCGGACCCTTCCGACTCCGGCAGCGGCGGGAACGGACACTCAAACGCCGCGCCCCGTCCGCCGTTCACCACCGGCCAGCCTTCCGCGTTCCATTCCACGGGGAGGAGAAATGTCTCCCGGCCCAGGTTGGCGTGGTCATCGCCGCCAAAGGGCCGCGCCGCGAGGAAAGCGATGTACCGGAGGTCGCCGTCGACCTCGATGAAATCGCCATGCCCGCTCCGGGAAATGCCGGCCTCCCGCCAGGAATCCCGCATGGTGAGGATGGACACGCCGGGCATGGTCTCGTAGGGACCCCACAGGTCGCGGGAGCGGGCGATGGAGCACTGGTGGTTGTGACCGGTGCCGCCCTCGGCGGTGAGGAGGTAATACCACCCCTCCCGCTTGTAGAGGTGCGGGCCCTCGGTGTACCCGGCCTTCGTTCCGGGCCAGAGGACACGGGCTTCTCCCAGGAGCGTGGCGGAGGCAAGATCGATCTCTTGGCAGAGGATGCCCATGGAATAGGTATCGGGACCGTAGACCTGGTTGATCCAGTAGGTCCGGCCGTCGTCGTCCCGGAAAATGGAGGGGTCGATTCCGTTGCCGTTGACCATGACCGGATCGGACCAGGGTCCGGCGGGGTCGGCGGCGTGGATGAGCTTGTTCTCGATGACCTTGTCCCGACGGTCGTGTTTGTTGTACCGCCGCATGTCCGTGTAGGCGATATAAAAGACGCCATCCAGATACTGGATGTCCGGCGCCCAGATGCCGAGGGAATCCTGGATGCCATCAAGGTCGAGCTGCGACTTCCGGGTGAGGGCGTATCCCAAGGGCTTCCAGTGCACCAGGTCCTTGGACCGGAACACGGGGATGCCCGGAAACCACTGGAAGCTGGAGGTGACCAGGTAGTACTCGTTTCCCACCCGGGTGACCGAGGGATCGGGATGGAAACCGGGGAGAACCGGATTACGATATTTTTTCATGAAAAGTCCCTGAACCCGTACTGTGGTTTGTCTGAACGGTAAGAACCGGTAATGCGCATGATTTGTTTGATAAAAGATGACAAAGGGCACCATCTCGGCTGCGTGATCTTCGGTTCAATTATGGTACAATTGAATCACGGTCCTGACTGCGTCTTTCTTTTCCCCTTATCTTTTCTTGGCGTCTTCGCGTCTTTGCGTGAGAAATATCTTTTCTCTCTTATTTCTCTCCGCGCCTCTGCGAGAAACGTATTTTTTAAATCTTCACTTCGTCGCGGGTCAGGACCCGGGGCGACCGGTAGAGTGCCAGGATTTCCTCGCGGGTGTTGTTGTTTTCGAGGAAGTTGGTCCAGGTCATGAACCAGCTCCAGCGGGGCTGGGCTTCCAGAATTTCCGGGGTGGGCATGTCTCCCACTTCGCCCAAGGCGACCGGCTTTCCCTCCGCGAGCGCGACAAGGTCGTCGTGAAACCGCTGTTCGAACTGGTTTTCATAGACATCGGTGGCGAGGACGTCTGCATACGCATGCCCCGGATAATACAGGTGGTAGGGATCAACCCCCTGGACCGGGGCGTTGGCGTTCCAGACCCAGAGCAGGTTGTGGAGACCGTGGTGGTTCACGTACCGGTCGTACATCATGAGCCACAATGCGGCGTAGCCATTCTCGCCCCGCTTTCTCCCCCACCAGAACCAACCGCCGTTCATCTCGTGGTAGGGCCGCCAGAGCACCGGGATATCGCTGTCCCGAAGAATCTTGAGCCATTCAGCCACGACATCGGCCTGTGCGGCCCACCGGGCATTGAGCGCCGAGCCAGGGGTGACCAGTTCATTCCACTGTTCGGGGGTCAGACGGTTCTGGACGCTTTCCTTCCAGCCGTTCGGCTCGTCATCAATCGGCCGTACGGCGTGCCACATGAGCGTGATGATTGACCCGGCCGCGTGTTGCTTTTTGGCTTCCTCGATAACCGCGGGACGATGATTAATGCCGTCGCCGCCGTCCGCGGAGAACCCGAAATCCTGTCCCCAGATCGCTGGATACGTTCCGGTCAGCGCATTGACCCGGTCCGTAAACCGGGAAAAGGTCCCCGGGAAATTGTGCTGGCCGGAAAGGATGCTTTTCCCGCCGATTCCCGAGATATAGGCAAGGAGCGCGCGGGCTTCCGGTGTCGCCATGGGGTTGGACGGAGCGGCGTGGGCCGTCCGGGTGAGCAGGGGCATGAGCGCAAGGCCGGCCCCGGCCCGGGCCATAAACGAGCGGCGGGTATGCAATCGCATGGAGACTATCCTTTTTCCCGGCTGATGGTCCGGAAGGGTGGATTATGCGGACGGAAACATTCCCGACAGCAGAATACACCGGGTTATTTCGACGCCGCGAGGTCCTCGTCACGGGCGCAGGTAATGAGATTACGGTCGCGGTGAACCGGCGCGAGCACAGGGGTTCCCCCGGCGTTGCGGATGTCGTTGGCCATGCCCGGGGTGCTGGCGAAGGAATATCCCTTGACCGTGTCGCCGTCGATAAAGGCGGTATGACCCCAATTGATGGAAGCGATCATGACCCCGTTCCGCAGGTTCTTGTTGATGAAGGTGCGGACATCGGCATGGCGGCGATAGGTATCCGCGGACCATCCGCTGACAAGGAGGATGGCGTCGAAGCGCTCGTTGGAAGCGTCCTGAGCGCCGATATCAGCCTTTACATTGCCCACGTTGCGGTATTCACGGTAATCCCCGGCGGTGACCGCCACCATGGTGACATCGGCTCCGTTCTGGACCAGACGGTCCCGGGGATATTTCACCTGGGTGTACTCGAACCGTTGGTCGAACACGATGGCGACCTTTTTCCCCTTCAGGTACTGGTCGCGAAGGTGCGCTTTGGCCGCCGCCTCGCCGCCGTCGAACCAGTGAATGATGGCGTCGAGCATGGGACCGTTGTCCGCCGGGCCGATGGCGGTAATGAGATTGCCGTCGATCTGCGGCGCTTCCTCGTGCCAGATCGCGCCCGCGTTGGTGAATTCCTTGTGGCGCGGGATATTGCCGGTGATATGTTTGCCCCGGAGAATGTCGGCGGTCACCAACACAGTCACCCCGTGGCAGATGGGGGCCACGAGCGCTCCGCGTTTATTGGTATCCTGGACGATCTTGATGACATCCGGGTCCTCACGCATCTCCAGGGGACAGAAACCTCCGACAATAAAGATGCCGTCCCAGGTGGTTTTGAGCGCCTCTTTGGGAGTAATGTCAGCTTTCATCACAAAGGTGTCCCGGACAACCTGGGGATAATGGCTGACGATCTTGACGTCGGCGCCCGCTTCTTTCAGCCGCAGCGGGGTGTAGTATGCCTCGTCGATCTGGAAATCGTTGTCCAGGAACACCGCAATCTTCTTCCCCGCGAGCGGGGCGGGCCAGGGTTTGAAATCCTGGGCGGATGCCGCGGGGACGAGCGCCCCTGCCGCGAGTCCCATGGCGAGTATGGCTGTGGTGATGCGCCTCATCAGTTCCTCCTTGCGGTGGTGAAAGTGGTATCATGAACGTATCTTCGAAAGCGTGCTCAACCCCGCGGGCGCAAACATGCGCCGTTATGGATGAAGATTTCTCTTGGCCCCGGCCGGAATGAGTAACTCCCCCCTCGTTCCCATTGTCGTAAAGATAAGCAGATAGTAGTGAACGGTTGTTTTGTGATTCAGGCCTGAAAATATAACTCACCCCTCGTTCCCCTCTCTCGCAAGAGAGGGGATGACTCGTTATCGGCCATCTCAGTGCTTCCTATGGCTCAATTCCCCCTCTCTCTGGAGAGAGGGGGCCAGGGGGCATTGTCGTAAACTTAAGGGGTGATACTGGAACGGATGTATCGTATGGGCACTCACGGGGAGCTGAACCCCCTGTCCTCCGGACATCCCCCTTGTTAAGGGGGACAACTGAGAAAACAAGCCCCAGCAGGGCGATGATGACGTTGCTCTTCTATCTCCCTTGACAAGGGAGATGCCGCCGGAGGCGGCAGAGGGTTCAGTGGCGCCAGGAGTACCCATGAGCATCATTTACTCCGCATCCCAGCCTTAAGTTTACGACAATGGGGCCAGGGGGTGAGTTACCGGCCAAAGCCACCAATGATTATCTTTTGATACTCATGCGTGCCTGCGGTTTTCCTTTACGGTTTCGACTATGCCCTCATTCCCGCCGCTCGGATTCCGGGATGGTCACATGGAAGATTGCCGGACGGCCGTAGGAGCATCCGCGGTCCAGGGTGGTGAACCGTCCGTTGGTATAAAAGAACACGTTTTCTCCCTCTTCGTCAAGCTCAATTCCATAAACCCCGCCCGGGCCATACCCGTAACGCTCCAGGTAGAAATCCCGGAGGAATGCCAGCACTTTTTTTCGTCCGGTACGGGTATCGAACTGCACCAGGGGGAAACCCCACTTGAACGCGCCGGTCTGGGCTCCGGGGACATAATACAGGTAGCGTCCGCCGGGACTCACCGCGATCCCCGCGGCGTATTCCCCGGCGGGCCCCCAGTTGAGACCGGCCGGCTCCACCTTCTCCGCTCCTGGGAAGAACCGGAACATGGCGCCGTTCTGGGTCATGCCCCAGAACGCTCCATCGGCGTCCTTAACTTTCGTATGGGTCCGGAAAGGGGAGACTTTCCCGGTGACCGGGTTGATGGGGGTTGAACAGGAGAGCGGGGTAAACGTGTTGTTCCGGCGGTCATAGCGGATGAGACGGCACGGGGGTTTGACTTCGGACCCGTAGATGAACCCCGTATCACGGTCAAGCAGGGCTATCCGGGAAAACCAGCGGAATCCCCCGGGAGGACAGGCGCCGTACACCATGTGTCGTGCTTTGGTGTCATATGCGATCACCCGGCCGTCATGCCCTACGCCGAAAAGGAGCCCCCGATCCCAGTCGTAGGTATGGACCGGCCAGCTTTCGCCTTCCAGGGGTACCCCGAGATTTTCCGCCTCGCCCGTGAACACGTTGTAGCGAATGAGCCAGCCGCCCCGGTATTTCGTCCGCCACTCCTCCGGTGAAGGCGACGGTCCGAAATAGGTAAGCGCCCAGAGTTCGCCGCCGGGACCGATCTCCAGGTCGCCATGCAGCTTGGCATCACCGTAGTCTTCCGGGTTCCAGCCCATGAGGCGCTTCGTGCTCAGAACTGTCTTCTGTTCGCGGCGCGCCGGATCGTACCGGATGATGCGGGCATCGGCGCCGTAGGAATAGTGATTGCCGATGGAGAAGTAGAAACAGCCGTCCGGGCCCCGGGTCACCCCGTTCCACCCCCCATAGAAGCCGCCCTCCACGCTGTCAAAGGAACGGAGATACCACGGCTCTAGTCCCTGGACAATGGCGAAACACACGAGGGGCGGCGTTTTCGCCACATCGAAATCGCGCCAGTCCGTATATTCGGCGGGAACCGCGAGGAACCGCTCCGTGCTGTCGGCCTGCATTGCGGCGGACCGCCGGATATTCCGGAAATCGAAGCGCTCTTCCCACTCGCGTTGCTCCTGGGGCGATTTCTGCGTCCGGGGCAGTATTTCAGCGTTGACGCGGAACGCAGTTCCCGCGATAACGGCGAAAAGGATAGCGGAGAAACAGGTCCGCAGCAGGCGTTTCATGAGCCTCTCTCCGGGTGTAATTGTATGCAGCGACCATTCGTGGCGAACGGGTGTTTTGAAAAGAGTAACTCACCCCTCGTTCCCCTCTCTCGCAAGAGAGGGGATGACCCGTTATCGGCTCTCTTGGCGCTCCCTGTGGCTTGATTCCCCCTCTCTCTGGAGAGTTGGGGTCCCC
>JAWLHT010000211.1:0-9723 GCA_041690195.1 Candidatus Latescibacterota bacterium | reverse complement strand
CACGGATATCATCAACGCGTCCGGTAGCTTCACTCACCAGCTTGTGCTTGGCTTCGGGAATAATGACATCCTCAATGCCGATGGAGATTCCCGAATGGGTCGCATAGCGGAATCCGAGATTCTTCAGATCGTCAAGGAACTGCACTGTCGCCCGTCTTCCGTTCTTGCGGTACGAATCGCCCACAATACGTTTCATCATTCCCGCATCTATGGTGCGATTGATGAACGAAGCGCCTTCCGGCATGATTTCATTGAACACGATCCGGCCGACCGTGGTTTCCTGCACCTTTTTGTCAATGCGTACCCGCACCTTGGTGTTCAGGGAGATCAGCCCGTTCTCGTAAACCAGTTTCGCTTCTTCCGAATTGGAGAAGATGCGGCCCTCTCCCCTCGGGTCGTCGGACATTTTGGTCAGATAATAGCAACCAAGGGCGATACACTGCGGCTTGTCCACCACGATGGGCTTGCCGGACGCCGGAGAAAGAATGTTGTGAGAGGAAAGCATGAGCACGTTCGCCTCGACCTGCGCCTCAAAGGAAAGGGGCAGGTGAACCGCGATCTGGTCGCCGTCGAAGTCGGCATTGAACGCCGCGCAGACCAGCGGATGAAGCTGCAGCGCCTTGCCTTCGACCAGCACCGGGAGAAACGCCTGGATGCCGAGTCGGTGCAGGGTGGGCGCACGGTTCAGGAGCACGAAATGATCTTTGCAGAGATCCTCGAGGATATCCCAAACCTCGGTGGAGGCACGCTCCACGAGTTTTTTGGCATGTTTGATCGTAACCCGGTCGTCATGCTGGTTCAGACGGCGAATGATGAAGGGTTTGAAGAGTTCCAGCGCCATGGTCTTGGGCAGACCGCACTGGTGCAGCTTCAACTCGGGACCGACCACGATTACCGAACGGCCCGAATAGTCCACCCGCTTCCCCAACAGGTTCTGACGGAATCGTCCCTGTTTGCCCTTCAGGAGATCGGAAAGGCTCTTCAGCGCACGGTTGCCGTCGCCCCGCACCGCCCGGGTCCGGCGTCCGTTGTCGAAAAGAGCATCCACCGCTTCCTGAAGCATCCGCTTTTCGTTCCGGAGAATCACATCCGGAGCCTTTATCTCGATAAGCTTCTTCAGACGATTGTTCCGGTTGATCACGCGACGATAAAGATCATTCAGATCCGAAGTGGCGAAGCGTCCGCCTTCCAGCGGAACCAGGGGCCGCAGATCCGGCGGAATAACCGGGATGACATCCATGATCATCCACTCCGGACGATTATCCGACTGACGGAAAGCCTCGACCACTTTCAGCCGCTTGAGCGCTTCCTGCTTGAGCTGGGCGGAAGTCTCGATCTTGACCTGCGCCCGCAGACTTGCGGAAAGCTCGTTCACGTCGATCATGGACAGGAGTTCCCTAACCGCTGGCGCTCCCATGTTGGCGCGGAACTTCAGCCCCGCGTCCTCGAGATCCATCACCTCATCCTCGCCCATCAGGTCGCCGGGCTTCTTGTCTGTATCCCCGGGCTCCAGCATGATGTACGATTCGTAGTATATGACTCGCTCTATATTGCGGACACTGATATCCAGCAGGTATGATATGCGCGAAGGCAGGCTCTTGAGGTACCAGATGTGCGCGACCGGGACCGCCAATTCAATATGGCCCATGCGCTCGCGCCGCACCCGCGCCTGTGTGACCTCGACACCGCACCGGTCACAGACAACTCCGCGATATCTGATCCGCTTGTACTTTCCACACTGGCATTCCCAGTCCTTCACCGGGCCGAAAATGCGCTCGCAGAAAAGCCCGTCCCGCTCCGGTTTGAATGACCGGTAGTTGATCGTTTCCGGCTTTGTTACCTCACCGAACGACCACTCCCTGATTCGTTCCGGCGATGCGAGCTGAATCCGCATTGCATTGAAATCGGTTGATTTGGATACATTTGGCATCTTGGGGCTGTTCACGAACATCCCTCCTTACAAACTTTTTAGCCGGTATACTGCAAACTTCCGCGACTCCGGCATGCCGGCCCGAACCGCGAAAAGCATCCATATTTCAGTAGCACGCCCGCGGCTCCCAGTTCCGCCGCACCGTTTCCATCACCTCGACGGAAAACGGCGTCACTCTCCGGCGCGCCGGAGAGTGACACGGGCCGAGGGCTCCTCTACATGACGACTTCACCGTCTTTGAGGAGTTGGACATCGAGGCCGAGGCTCTGGAGTTCCTTCACCAATACATTGAAGGACTCCGGAATGCCGGGTTCAGCCGGATTCTCGCCCTTTACAATGGCCTCGTAGATACGTGAACGGCCCTGAACGTCGTCGGACTTCACCGTAAGCATTTCCTGGAGAATGTGCGACGCTCCGTACGCTTCGAGAGCCCATACCTCCATTTCACCGAAACGCTGGCCGCCGAACTGCGCCTTGCCTCCCAGCGGCTGCGGGGTGACCAGGGAGTAGGGGCCGATGCTCCGGGCGTGGATCTTGTCCGCAACGAGATGGAGCAGTTTGAGCATATAAATGGTTCCGACCGTGACCGGACGATTGAAAGCTTCGCCGGTCCGACCGTCATACACCGTGGTCTTCCCGTTCAGTGGAAGCCCCGCGGCTTCGAGTTCCTTCTGGACTTCTGCCCAGTCGGCGCCGTCGAATACCGAAGTAGCGTAATACTTGCCCAGTTTTGAACCGGCCCATCCCAGATGCGTTTCCAGAATCTGGCCCAGGTTCATACGTGAAGGTACGCCCAGGGGATTGAGAACAATGTCCACCGGAGTGCCGTCTTCAAGACGGGGCATGTCCTCCTCGGGAACGATCTTGGACACGACACCCTTGTTGCCGTGACGGCCCGCCATCTTGTCACCCACCTGAAGCTTCCGCTTCCGGGCAATCCGCACCTTCACGAGCTGCGCGATTCCCGGAGACAACTCGTCTCCGCGCTGAATCTTTTCGATCTCCCGGTCCATCCGCTCTTCGTTCAGATGAATCTGAGCGGCGGCGGCATTCAGCGTCTTGACCACAGTACGGTTGACATCTTCATCCGAAACCCAGCTTCCGGTTGCCTGGAACCGATCGAAATCGATCGCGGCGAGCGACTTCTTGGTGAAAGTCTTGCCGGACTCGATCACCACCACGCCGGTATCAATATCCACAATATCGGAACCCGCTTTGCTCGTGTAGAGCAGCCGGGCCATCTCCAGACCCCGCAGGTCCTTTATTTTTCGAATTTTTTCCTGAAAATCCCGCTTGATCTTCTCGATGGCGTCCTTGTCGGCGCGGCGTGTCTTTTCGTCGCGCTCCTTCCGGGAGAAGAGACGTGTATCGATGACCACTCCCTCGATTCCGGGCGGAACCTTCAGGGAGGCATCCTTGACATCGCCGGCCTTTTCGCCGAAAATGGCTTTGAGCAGACGTTCTTCCGGAGAAAGTTCGGTCTCACCCTTGGGGGTAACCTTACCGACCAGGATGTCGCCGGCTTTCACTTCAGCGCCGACCCGGATGATTCCGTTTTTGTCAAGGTCTTTCACCGCATCCTCGGAAACATTGGGCAGCTCTTTGGTAAGCTCTTCCGTGCCGCGCTTGGTATCGCGGACCTGGAGCTCGAACTCCTCAATGTGAATCGAGGTATACGTGTCCAGCTTTGCCAGACGCTCGCTGATGACAATTGCGTCCTCGAAGTTGTACCCGTACCAGGGGATAAACGCCACGAGAACATTCGCGCCAAGGGCGAGATCCCCCCGCTCCGTGGCATGGCCATCGGCCAGCACGCTCCCCGGCTCCACCCGGTCACCGACCCGCACCAGCGGACGCTGGGTGATGCAGGTATCCTGGTTGGAGCGTTTGAACTTGGTCAGGGGATACATCCGCTCGTTTTCCTGCGTCTCGAAGATGGATTCGGGCGTGATCTCCGACTCGTCCATCTTCACCACGATACGGCCCGCGGAGACTTTGGAAACAACCCCGTGAACGTCGCTCGTGATGAGCGCACCGGAATCCACCGCCACCTTCCGCTCCATTCCCGTACCAACAACCGGGGCCTGGGGGCGAAGGAGCGGAACACCCTGACGCTGCATGTTGGAGCCCATGAGCGCACGGTTGGCATCGTCATGCTCCAGGAAGGGAATGAGCGATGCGCCAACGCCGACGAGCTGTTTGGGCGAAACATCCATGTAATCAACTTCTTCAGGGGTCACCAGCGGATAGTCGTCACGCTTCCGGGCCTTGATGATGTGGTTCTGGAATGTCCCGTCCTCATTCAGCGGCGCGTTGGCCTGGGCGATAACGAACTTGTCCTCTATATCAGCGCTCAGGTACTCGACCACATTGGAAACCTTCCCATCCATAAACTTACGGTAGGGGGTCTCGAGGAAACCGAACTCGTTCACCCGTGCATGGGTGGCGAGATAAGAAATGAGACCGATATTCGGACCTTCCGGAGTCTCCACCGGGCAGACGCGGCCATAATGGGTATGGTGCACGTCCCGTACCTCGAATCCGGCGCGCTCCCGGGTAAGACCGCCCGGGCCGAGCGCGGAAAGGCGCCGCTTGTGGGTCAGCTCCGAAAGCGGATTGATCTGGTCCATGAATTGGCTCAACTGGCTTGAGCCGAAGAAGGAGGCGATCACCGTGGATACGGTCCGTGCATTCACCAGATCATGCGGAGTCATTTTCTTTTCCGCATCCTGAAGACTCATCCGTTCCTTAATGGTACGGGCCATGCGGGAAAGACCGACATTGAACTGGTTGGAGAGCAGTTCGCCCACCGAACGCACGCGCCGGTTTCCGAGATGGTCGATGTCGTCGGTGAAGTGACCGTCCTCCTCAATGCTCAGGCCAAGGATATACTGGATGATCGCAATAAAATCCTCTCGTGTCAGCACGGTCGGATTTTCCGGGTCGCCCCAGGAATTGAGCCGATGCCCCAAACGATATCGTCCCACATCTCCGAGATTGTAACGCTTCGGGCTGAAGAACATCCGGTCTATCAGATTACGAGCGGTGTCCACGTTGGGCGGATCGCCCGGCCGCAGAAGCGAATAGATGCGCTGGAGCGACTCCTCCTCGCTCTGGGTGGGATCCCGCTTCAGGGTATTTTCCAGGAGCACGGCATCCTTCTGACGGTTATAAACGAGCGTGTCGAGCTTGAAAACCTTCAGCGCCCGGAGCCGTTCGATCATGTCTTCCGTCAGCTCATCCGTTTCGTCAACCACAATTTCGCCGGTTTCCTGATCAACCACTTTCTCCATGGCGATCATGCCCGGTTCGAGCTGACCGAGAGGAGTCTGCACCGTGTCGTAAAAAAGCCGCCAGATGGTGCTGTCATCCGCGTACCCGAACGCCCGCAACAACATGGTAGCGGGGAATTTCCGCTTACGGTCAATGTGGGCGTAAAGAATATCGTTGATGTCCATGGAAAACTCAACCCAGCTTCCGCGGTACGGAATGATTCGCGCGCTGAAGAGGAGCTTCCCGTTGGGATGGGTTTCCTCGCCGAAAAATACGCCCGGCGAGCGGTGCAACTGGCTTACGATCACACGTTCGGCGCCGTTGACAATAAACGTGCCGGCTTCGGTCATAAGCGGCATCTCGCCCAGGAACACCTGCTGCGAGATAATGTCTTTCACCACCTGCTCGTTCCCCTGCTTTTCATAGGTCACGAGCCGGAGCGTAGCCTTCAGCGGCGCCGCGTACGTCATATCGCGGTCGATGCATTCCTGCTTGGAATACTTCGGCACCCCGACCGAGTAGTCGATGAACTCTAAGCTCATCGTGTTATGTACGTCGACAATGGGGAAGATCGACTTGAAAACAGCCTGGAGCCCCTGGTCGCGGCGACGATTGGGCGCTACGTCCAGTTGCAGGAAGTTGTCAAAAGAAGATATCTGCAAATCGAGGAGATAGGGCATATCCACGATTGCCGGAATCTTCGCGAAGGACTGCCTCTCGATTTTCGTTCTGTCCCGCAAAATTATCACGCTCCCGCTAAAGTATAAATGGTTATATTCGAAATAAATGGTATATTTCGGTAAAAAACGGAAATCCGGGTATGGTTGATCAATGTCGTTTCCATTCCGGATTCCCGCTTTTTACAAGTGAGGCTAATGTATTCGAAAAAGTGCTTCGTTTACTTGATATCGACGGTCGCACCCTGCTCTTCAAGCTTCGTTTTCGCGCTTGCGGCAGCGCCCTTGTCAACACCTTCCATGACCTTGCTGGGGGCGGCTTCGACCAGATCCTTGGCTTCCTTCAGTCCGAGACCAGTCAGCTCACGGACTACCTTGATGACCTGGATCTTCTTTTCGCCAATACCGGTGAGCATGACATCGAACTCAGTCTGCTCTTCCGCCGGAGCGGCTTCTGCAGCGCCAGCGGCCGGCATGGCGCCAGCCATCATCATTGGGGCGGCAGCCTCGACACCGAACTTCTCTTCGATGGCCTTGACGAGTTCGGACAACTCAAGGACGGTCAGTCCACCGATTTCGTCGACCAGCTTGGTGATATTCTCCCCTGCCATTGCAAACCTCCATTATAGTGTGGTATTGAGTGTTTTCACGATGCAAATACTTCGAAAACTCGTCAGGCCGCTTCCTCTTCGGAGCGTTTCGCGCGAAGGGCGTCCACGGTCCGGACAAACTTGACCGGCATGGCATTGAGTACGCGCGCAAACTTGACCAGGGGAGCATTGAGAACGCCCGCAACCTGTGCCTGCAGTTCATGCTTGGTCGGAAGCTTGGACACCGCGTCCATTTGGCTTCCGTCAATCACGGAACCATCGACAAGCCCCGCTTTGACCGTCGCTTTGACCTTGTCATTCTTTTTGAGGAAGTCGAGCAAAACCCGGGCGGGGACAATCGAGTCCTCAGTTGACCAAACCACCCCGGTGGGCCCGGTAAAATAGCTGTCGAAGTTCTTCACGCCGGCGCCTTTCAGCGCCCGCTTGGCAAGGGTGTTCTTCACAACCCGCATTGACACGTTCGCCTCGCGCAGCGACGAACGCAACGCGGTTATCTGGGCGACGGTCATTCCCTTGAAGTCCATAAGGTAGATGCCGGGCGAGGCGAACACGCCGACAAACTCCTCTATGACCATACTTTTTTGCTGTTTGTCCATGCAATGCCTCCCGAAGCGCATCAGCCGCCGAGCGACTGGAGCAACGTAACCCGGTCAATCTTGATGCCCGGACTCATAGTCGAGCAGATGGTGACGGCCCTGATATAGGTACCCTTGGCCGCGGTCGGCTTGGCGCGCATCACCGCCTCAATGAAGGCAAGAATATTTTCCTTCAACTGACTGTCGGTAAACGAACGCTTCCCGACCGGAACATGCAGGTTACCGGCCTTGTCAACTCTGAACTCGATTTTTCCCGCCTTGGCATCACGAACCGCATTCGCAACATCAAACGTGACGGTGCCGGATTTCGGGTTGGGCATAAGCCCGCGCGACCCGAGAATCTTACCCAGACGTCCGACTATCTTCATCATGTCGGGCGTGGCAATCGCCACATCGAAATCGATCCAACCGCCCTGGATCTTTTCCACAAGATCCTCGGCGCCGATAAAATCGGCTCCGGCCTCCCTGGCGGCCAGCTCATGCTCGCCCTTGGCAAACACGAGCACCCGGACCGTGCGCCCGGTACCCTGAGGCAAAACAACCGTACTCCGCACCATCTGGTCAGCGTGTCTGGGGTCCACTCCCAGCCGAACGGCGCATTCGACCGTTTCATCGAATTTCACCGTCGGGAGCTGGTGCAGGAGCTGAAGTCCTTCGTCAAGGAGATATGCCCGCAAGCGGTCAACCTGGGCAAGTGCCTCCTTGTACTTTTTCCCCCGTTTCATTCAGCGCTCCCTTGAATAATTTCACACAGAAACAATTACAGCCTTACTTGAACGCTCCAGCCGCAAACGGGTTCCCCGGTATTGTCCGGAACGCCTGCCCAACGGACAGTTACTCTACTACGATTCCCATGCTTCTTGCCGTCCCCAACACCATGCTCATGGCCGCGTCGACCGTGTTGGCGTTGAGGTCCTTCATCTTCACTTCGGCAATTTCCCGAACCTGCGCCATGCTCACCGTGCCGATCTTGTCGCGGTTGGGGACACTCGATCCCTTGGCAACCGAGGCAGCCTTGATGAGCAGACGAGACGCGGGCGGGGTCTTGGTTACAAACGAAAACGAGCGATCACTGTAAATGGTGATCACGACCGGGATGATCATCCCGATCTGCCCTTGAGTCTTCGCATTATACTGCTTGCAGAACTCCATGATGTTCACACCATGGGCGCCCAGCGCGGGTCCAACCGGCGGCGACGGATTCGCCTGTCCGGCCGGAAGCTGCAGCTTTACGGAAGCAACCTCTTTCTTGGCCACTGAAACACTCCTTGCCTGCGCCTGCACGGACGATTCAGATACCGTCCGGGCACTCCAATTATCTTTTCCCGCTCCAGATCCGTACTTCCCGGTCGTCCCGGGGTCCGGGTCACGTCGTGGGCTTCAACGGTTCAATCTGTAACACATCGAGTTCAACCGGAGTCGGCCGGCCGAATATCGAAACGGTCACTTTCACCTTGTTCTTCAGGGGGTTGGTCTCTTCGATCGTCCCGGCAAAATCGGTAAACGGACCATCGATCACCTTTACCTTGTCACCCACCATGTACTTCATGGAGGGTGCTTCCTGAACCTTGCTGGAGTCGATCTGGCCGAGAATCCGCTCCACCTCGGAAGCCCGCAACCGCTCCGGTTTGCGCCCGGGCCCCACAAAGCTGGTTACACCCGGCACATTGTTAACGAAATGCTGGGTCTCATCGGTCAGATCCATCTCGATCAGCACATACGAGGGAAGGAACTTCCGCTTCGTTGTCCGCTTCTTCCCGTCCTTCATCTCGACGGAATCCTCGGTGGGAACCACGACCCGTCCCATCAACTCACCGAGCCCCGACAAAGGAGCTTGCGTCTCGATGAACGTTCTGACCTTGTTTTCGTGTCCGGACAACGTGTGGACAACATACCAGCTCTTCGGCATGATCCTCTTTCGCCTTTCGAAGGTCCCTCTAGAAGAGTTTGATCACGTTGGTGATGACGAGGTCAACCGCGCCGATGTACAACGCGAAAAACGCGGATACAAGGATCACCAGAATGGTGGATCCCCGCAACTCCAACTTGGAAGGCCATGTGACCTTACCCATCTCGATCTTCACTTCCTTCAAGAAGCGCTTCGCATTCTCGACAACCTGCTGCATTCCACTCATCCGTTCTTTCTGACGAGCCCGATTTTCAGCATACTCCTGATTCATCGCACCCACGCTTTGCATACACATAATATCAAAAACAACTGATTTAGCTCACGGTTTACTTCACCCTGAGCGCTGTCGGCATCTGGCAGGCCAGGAGGGACTCGAACCCCCAACGCCCGGTTTTGGAGACCGGTGCTCTACCGATTGAACTACTGGCCTGCACTGTATCGGTCACACCAACCGAAGGCTCGGACTACCGGCCTTCCTTATGCGCGGTGTGTTTGCGGTCGAACTTGCAGTATTTCTTGTATTCGACCCTGCCCGGATGCAACCGCTTGTTCTTGTCGGCGGTATAATTACGGCGTTTGCATTCCTGGCAGACAAGATAAATCAACTCTCTCGGCATTTTTTCGGTCCTTACTCAATAATTTGAGCGACGACGCCGGAGCCGATGGTACGACCGCCTTCGCGGATAGCGAAGCGGAGGCCTTCCTGCATGGCGATGGGGGTGATGAG
>JAWLHT010000210.1:0-9872 GCA_041690195.1 Candidatus Latescibacterota bacterium | reverse complement strand
ATGCCTGACTGCGGTTTTCTATTATCGTTACGACAATGGGGACATGGGGTGAGTTACTCATTTCAGAAAAGCCCGACGGCAAATGATCTGCCGTTCCACTCAGAGTGTATGCTGAACCCCGGCGGCAATCCTCCGGCCGTAATCGAGATATCCCACCACCGTCGCATAGCGCTTGTCCAACAGGTTTCTCGCTTCCAGGTATACCCGCGACCTGTTTTTTGCCCCGAACGAGTACCCGAAGGTCAGCGAAACGTCATGGAAACCGCCCAGCGGCTGGGGACCGGCTCCGGGTGCGGCAAACCGGGAACTCTCGTATTCCGACACGTATTTCCAGAGTGCGGCGGCGTCCCAGCCCCGACGGGCAAACAAAGCGCCCCCGCTGGTGATGAACTCGGGCATTTCCGCGCTTGACCGCATCTTGCCGTCCGCTTCCGCCCGGACACGCATCGCCACGCCGGTCAGGAAGAAATGAACGGTGTTCCGGAACTCCCGCGACCGGGCTTCCAGTTCGACCCCGGTCTGTTCCTGGTCCCGGTTCAGGTACAGTTCGAGCACATGGCCGTTGACGGTGGCGGTTTTGCCGCTCAGGACAATGGCCCGGTCCTGACGGACAGTGAAGGCGGTGAGGGTTGCCGATCCGAACCGGTCGCGGGAGAACCTGACCCCGGCGTCCAGTTTGATCCTGCGTTCGGAATCCGGCTCCTCCCGGTCGGCATCCAGCGTTCCCGGACGCGGCTCGACCCGCCCGTAACTTGCGTTGCCGTGGAATGACACCGAGGGCCGGAAACGATAGGCCGCGCCGAACGAGGCGTTCAGGACCGGTTTTTCCCACTGGCTGGCGACCGGTTCCACCTTGCCGAACCCGGACGCGGTGCCTTCGATATTGAACGCGCCGTAATCGTGGATGTACGTCCGCATCATCTGCACACCACCATCCAGGGAGAGCTTTCCGAAGCGGTGCTCATCGACCGCGGCCACCGAGAAGGTTTCGAGATCGCACCGCCGTCCGGAATAAAACCGCTTGCCGTCGGGGGCGACCCAGCGGTTGTAGTGCCCGCCGACCCGGAACGTGTTCCGGGAAGAGAGCGCGCGGGAATGGATGATATTGGCGGCGTATTCGAAATCCCACTCCCGGGTGAGCGTCGAGGAAGAATCGGTTTCCGCGACAAAATCGTTGTCCCGTTCGGACCATGAAACGAGAGCTTCCGTTGTCGCGGCGGGACTGTGCCGCACCACTGTCTTGAGGTATGCCACACTCGCCTGCACCGGGTCGTAGCGCTCCCGGGTCGTTTGGAGACGGGGCTGGGCCGGGGAGAGCGCCCGGGCCAGGCGATGCTCCCCGAAGAGGTGGTACGCGCCCGCCTCGACCGAGATGTTGGGGCGGGGCAGCCAGTGCAGATTCAGGCCGGAGCTGGTCACGCTTTCTGCGGCATACCTTCCCGACGGGCCATCGGTATGGGGAGCGTCGATATGCGCCGAGTAGGAGAATTTCTGCGTGCCGTTGCCGTGGGCGAGACGGGCCCGCCAGGTTCCGAAACTCCCGAACTCCATGCCCAGGGATGTCTCCGGGCCGGTATAGACGCGCGGAACGATGTTGATCACCCCGGCCAGTCCGGCCAGCCCGGTAAGCAGCGAGGCACTCGACCGCATGATCTCGATCCGTTCGATACCCGTGGTGGAAAGCAGAAAAGGTATCTCGTGGAATTCCCGGAACATCGCGCCGTTGATGGCATACTCGGGATAGGGATAGGTCTGCCCACGGAATGAAACGAATTGCCGGACCTTCCGCCCGCGGGTCTGCACCCAGGCTCCGGGCGCGTAGCTCAGGGCTTCGATCACGGTATCATCACCCCGTGACGCCATCTCCCCGCGAGTGACCGTGGATACCGAAGTCTCAAGTCCGGCGGTTTCCACGAGCGGCTCGGCCAGTGCGATTCTGCCACGTCCGGCGCGGACCTCGACCGGCTCCAGCATGGGCAGGGACTCGTCTTCCGCCGCGCTTTCCACCGCCGCATGTATGGCGGAATTGCCCCCCTCCTTTCGGAATTCCAGCCAGACCCCGTAGAGGATGTCCTCGTTTCCCTCGGGACGGGGCAGATGGATAGTGTGGGCGGCGATACCCAGCTCCGACATGATCGCCTCCAGTTCCCCGGCGGTCCGGCGGGGATCATAGGCGGGCTCGAAACCGCCTTTGCGCTGACGGTCCCGGATGGCGCGGGCGGTCTCAGGCGGGAAGCCTTCTGGAAACCCTCTCCCGATGAAGGCGACCCCTCCGGGCTTCAGCACCCGGTGAATCTCCCGCAGCCCCTGGCGCAGGTCGGCCCACTGCTGCAGCGAACCCCGGGAAACCACGATATCGGCAAGCCCGTCGTGGAAGGGAAGCGCGTGAACGTCCGCGGTTATGGCGTCTACCAGTCTCTCCACCCCCGCCGCTTCCGCTTTCTCCAGCACGAGCGGCCGGACTACGGGATCGATATCGGCGTTGATCCACCGCATGCGGGGAGTGCGGAGGGACAGTTCCACAACAAGATCACCGGCGCCGCCGCCGACATCGATGCCGATTCCTTCCGCTCCCGTCAGGCTGAAACGGGTGACAATCCAGTCCGCAAGGGGCGGGTAAACCGGGGCGAGCGCGGCGTCCATGGGCCGTCCCTGGCGGGAGGCGTCCGAAGCCGGAGAGGAAACGGTCTGTGCCGGGGTAATTCCAGGGGAGAGAAGGAGGAGAATAACGCAAAACCGGATGAACGGGAACCCGGAAACACGAAATGCAATCGGTGTCACTGATAACTCCCACGGTGTGTGTATGTATCAAGTCAAGCGCTGAACTTCCAGTCCGGCTGGTTCAGGAAAAGGCAGGGCGGTATCTATGACGGTGCAACGCAGTGCAGCATCGCCAGCAGGGGCAAACAGCACGGACTCCCCGGAACGAACCTGCCATGGGAGAAGATACACAACTGTTCCTTGCGTTCGCAACGATTTCCGGGAAACAGGCAGCCGATGAATATTTACGAAGCGGAATATGGATGGGCATAGTCGCACACAGAAGCGGTTAGCGGTGAACGGATGAAAATCTAACTCACCCCTCGGTCCCCTCTCTATTCTATAGAGGGGATGACTCGTTATCGGCTGTCTCGATGCTTCCTGTGGCTGGGTTTCCCCCTCTCTCTGGAGAGAGGGGGCCAGGGGGTGAGTTACCGGCCAGAGTCACCACTGAGTATATTTAGTACTCGTGTGTGTCCTTACATTCCTCTTGTCTTTACGACAACGGTGTGGCTGGGAGCGCCCTGTTTCTGAAGCCCCCAAATGAAACGCCCTCTCCACGTGGAGAGGGCGTTTCATTTGTCTTGTGACGAGCCATTATTACTGCTGTGTCTCCGGCTGGGTATTGAAGTCCACGCGCGGGGCCTCCTGGGCGGCTTCGGGCGCCTCGAAGGGCTCGCGACGGTCAAACCCGAGCATCCCGGCGGCGAGGTTCTGGGGGAACTGTCGAATATACCGGTTGTACTGCTGCACCGTTTCATTGTAGCGCCTGCGTTCCACGGCGATCCGGTTTTCGGTGCCTTCAAGCTGATCCTGGAGCATGATGAAGTTCTGGTTGGACCTCAGCTCCGGATAGTTTTCCACGACCACCAGAAGACGGGAAAGGGCTCCGGAAAGCTGGGTCTCGGCATCCAGCCGCTGCTCCGGCGTCTGCGCCCCGCCCACCCGGGCGCGGGCCTCGGTTACCGCGGTGAGCACCCGTTCTTCCTGGGAGGCGAAACCGCGTACGGTTTCAACCAGATTGGGGATGAGATCATACCGCCGCTGGAGCACGGTCTGCACCTGGGCGTAAGCGGTGTTCACCTCTTCCTGATATCCCACCATCCGGTTGTAGGTGCCGGCGAGCGAGATGGCGACGAAAACAGCCAGGACCACAAGCACGCCGAGAAAGATCAGCGCTTTCTTCATGTTACTCCTCCGGTGAACAATAGACGTCTATGGCGCGGGACAGTTTGTCCATCTCTTCGACATAACGGTCGAAGAGACGGTCGGTTTCCACGGCATCGGGTCGGATTTCTCCCCGGGCCAGGGCATTGAGTTCGGTCATGAATTCTTCGTCCAGGTCATACTCCCGCGCCACCGATTCGAGGAGGTCGAGCGTTTTCTCCGGAACGAGGCTCCGCTTTAAGGCGAGCGCACCCGCGAATACCAGCCGGAAGGCGTTCAGCGACCGTGCGGTCAGGTCCACCAGCCCCTTCCGGTCGCCGCGTATGAGAAGGTATTCGGCCCGCAGGTGGAGGAGTTTCCCCTTGATCTCGCGTTCGCACTCGTTGCGGATATCGCAGTCCCGAAACTCCAGATATTTCAGGACATCCGCTCCGGTGATCACGGAATAGGAGCTTTTCATCTCCATGAACTCCAGCGGGAATGAGTCCAGCGAATCCCGGATGTACTCCGGGGTGATGAAGAGCGGAGCCGTGATGCCGTGGCGCTCCCATGACTTCACGAAGGAGGAGCAGGGCGCCAGTTCGCTGGGCGTGTTGTCCCGCACCACGACCATGAAGTTCACCGCTGTACTCCCCTTTATCTCCTCGCCCCGGGCCGCCGGTCCGTAAAGAATCACCGAAAGGAGTTCCTCGCCGAAACATTGACGGACATTCTCCACGAACTCGTTCGCGATTTTGCGCGTCCGTTCAGACAGGTGTTCCATGATTCCTCCGTAATGAAAATGCCGGAATGGGGCAAAAGAAGTAAGTCAATGGTGCGCGGACGGAAGGAGTAATTCACTCCGCGCCATCAGGGAAATCAGAATCCCCTCGAAGCGCCGCCGCCGCCGGAGAAGCCACCGCCGAAGCCGCCGAAGCCTCCACCACCTCCGCCGCCAAATCCGCCGCCGTGGAAACCGCCGCCAAACCCGCCGAACCCGTCAAAGGGACCACGGCGCCGGTGCCCGCTCCCGAGCAGGCTTCCCAGAAGGCAACCCGGGAGACACCCCGGCAGGATGCAGCAGCCTCCGCGCGCCCCGCCGAAGATAAACAGGAGCAGAATGGCGAAGAAAATGAGGAGCGGGAAGGGCAGTTCGCCCGAGCCGCCATTGCGGCGGGTTTCAGCGCGGGGAACCGGGGCCGGAAGCTCGCCCTCCAGTTCCGCGCCGCGTTCCTCGGCGATGAGACGGGCCAGGGCCAATGCGCCGTCCCGAAGCCCGGTGTTGAAATCATTGCGGCGGAAATTGGGTATGACATACTGGTCGAGAACCATTCCCGAACGGGCGTCGGTGATCACCGGTTCCAGCCCGTACCCCACTTCGATGCGCACCTGGCGGTCCTCTACGGATAGGAGCAGGAGCACTCCGTCGTTTTTCTCCCGCGACCCGATGCCCCACAGCTTGAACAACTCCACCGCATAGGTATCCACATCCACTCCGCCCAGGTCCGGGACAGTCACCACGGCGACCTCGGCCCCGGTTTTGGCGGTGAGCGATGAGAGCGTCTGCTCCAGGGTCTGCCTGGTCTGGGCGTCCATCACACCGGCAAAATCGTTGACATAGCCTTCCGGCTTGGGGTATTCCACCGCGGAAACCCCGGCGGCTACGGCAACCATGCCGATGATGAGGGTCAGAACGGGAAGAAACGATTTGACGGACACGGGTCCCCCTTGCTGCGGCGTCCGGGCGGAAGAACGGGTGTCCCTGTTCATCCCGGACGCCATCGACAGGTAAAGATATGTGAACATACAGAAAAGTATGGAAAAACCGGAGAGAAGTCAAGGGGGAGAGAACGCACGGGATGTTTCTTCGGTATCCTCTTATTCTGCGGCGGAACGCAGAGTCTTTAGCGCCGGGCTGCATTATCCGGAGCGGAGCACATCATCACCCGGTGATTGGGAAAAGACTCCTTGCTCCCACGGTTCGAGGGGAAGGGAAAAGCGGGGGGTGCGCGCCGTCCGGCATAATCACCGGCAGATCGTAATCGCTCTGGCCGTGCATTTCGCCGCGCGCTGCGGAGCCGAACGGGATAATCCGCTCCGGGTGCACCGTATTCACAATACGGCGCACCCGTTCTTCGATAGTTTCCTGACCGGGGCTTTTGAGCGTCCACAGGACTGCCCCTGTTTACGGACACACCTGCATCCGCATCGTCCATGACGATTCGGTATGGAACGGCCCCACAGTGAGCGGCTTTTCCCCGGCTCCGTGCCACACGCAAAAAGTAAAAACCGGGCCGGGGACTCGCCTTCTCCGGAACCCGCTCACCCCTGCCGCAAATTCCGCTCTCCGGGGACCCATTTGTCCAGCCACTGGTAGTGCTCGGGGAGCCAGGCCTTGGCGGTGTTGCGGACGATGGTCTTCTTCATGTCGTCGAGGAGCTGGCGTTCTTCCCGGGACATCTTCGGGTTGTAATACGCCGCCACGTTGTCGTAGAGGTGGTAGAGATTGAACATCCCCACGAACATGGTGTCCGGGTCCACCTTCGAATTGAGGACATAGCGGATGGCCGCCTGGCAGAAGTCAACGTCCTCGCTCTTCCGCAGTTTCTTGGCGACCTCGATGAAGGGAGTGGCCAGGTAGTCTCCGGCGAAGGGTTTCATCACCGCCACGCCGATGCCGTTCTTGCGCAGACGGGCGGGCACGGACTCGAAGTCGTCCTCCTTCTCCTCCAGCCAGCAGATGTTGTGGTAGAAGTTGTAGGGGAAGAGGATGTAGTCCACCGGGACCTTGCCCACGATCATGTCGATGTGCGCCATGTCGTGCACCGGCGCGCCGAAGGCCCGGACCTTGCCCTGTTCCTTCCACTTGATGAGCTTGTCCCAGATCGGGTCGTTGGGTTGGCGGAGGATGCGCACCATGTCGATAGCGTCCCGGTCGAAGATGCGGAGGTCGCGCTCCAGCTCCTGCTCGTCGGTGCGCCCGTCATAGGGCCGGAAGGAAATGGAGACCAGCGCGTCATTCTTGAATGGCTTGATCTGCTTTGCCAGCGGCTCGTACTGGTAGCTCCCGCCCTTGGAAACACCTTCCTCCTGGTCGTAAACGTCGAACACGTTCACCCCGAGGTCGTGCGCTTCGTGGACGATATGCTCGCGCTGACGGTCGTAGCCCCGCATTTCGGCCCGGATATGGGAGCCGAAGGTGAGCTGGGAGACCTTGATCCCGGTCTTGCCCAACTCCCGCATGGGCATGGAGCCGTCTTTGGGACGGGGATAGAAGGGGGAGAGGGACTTGTACAGGTCGATTTTCTGCGTTTCCGCGATTGAGGCGTCGCCCAGGGTGACGCCGAGGACGCCCGCCGCCCCGCATTTGAAAAAGGTTCGTCGCTTCATGATCATTCTCCGGGTATATGGAACGCGCCGTAATGTGCGTTTGGGAAAAACTCTCCATAGTATACCCGATTTCGATTATTTGCACAATATTCTTTGCATATCCTTCCGGGACCGTACTCCGCAATCCGTTCGGAATTCCGCGCCTCGGAAAGGCCCCGCTTCCGGCGTCCCCATCAATGCGGTTTTTCGCTTATGCACTCTGGTACTTTGGCACTCTGGCACTGAATTTGACTTTCCTCAGAAGGAATAATTGACAATCGGGAGGAATGTGTGCGGGTTGCCGCTCCGGTTGATGTTGACAAGACCGATCTGGAGTCCGTTGAGATCCCCGGCGTTGTTCACCAGGCCGAACTGCAGCCCGCTCATCGAACCGGCTTCGTTGTAAACCCCGAGCTGCATGCCCACACAGTTTGACTTGGTGATGTTCACCAATCCTTCCTGGAATCCGTTGGTATCGCCGTCCACAATGTTGACCAGCCCGCTCTGGACTCCGGAGAGATTCCCGGTCAGCCGGTTCACGAGTCCGGCATCCAGACCGGTAAGACTTGCGTTCTTGCTGTAGATGAAATTGATCCTGAGCCCGGTGATGGATTCATCGGAATCGTAGATTTGAATCGGATCAAACAGCGCGACCTGAATGGGATTTACATCCTGGGCCCCGGAAAAGGCCGGGAGAGCGAAAAAGGCCGCGAAAAATATCCAGCAGCGAAGGTTCAGTTTCATGGCGGATTCTCCTGTGCGGGATTATGCGGGGTGGTTTTGGGGAAAACGACATGCTAACAATATATGATAAATATATCATATATTTGGCGCGCAATTACAAGAAGATACTGCATGCCACTCAAAGGTGGATTTTTTGGGGGGCTGTCCGACGGGCATTGTCGTAAACAGAAGGGGAAACCACTGGCACGCATGAGTACCGAAAGATAGTCAGTAGAGGTGTTGGCCGGTAACTCACCCCCTGGCCCCCTTCTGTCACCCCAGCCCTGTTCCACAGGGCCGGGAACCCGCTTCTCCAGAGAGAGGGGGAATTGAGCCACAGGAAGCACCGAGACGGCCGATAACGAGTCATCCCCTCTCTTGGGAGAGAGGGGAACGAGGGGTGAGTTAGCCTTTCAAGACACCCGTTCACTACAAATCGCTAATGTTTACAACTATGGGGTAGCCCGGCGGACTGTGCGGGGGTGATGCAAGTCAGAAATGCGGAGGGAATGTTCCCGCCAGGCGGATAGGCAGCGATTCTACGCGCCAGCCGATTGCGCTTCCGTTCCCTCGTGCGCTCCGGAGACTGCGTCTTCGCTGGTCAGGATGATGAGCGAGTCGCTTCCGCCGATGACCGTTTCCGGCGGGGGTGAGAGTTCCACTGTGCCGTCCGGCCGTTTCAGCGCCGCCGCACCAGCCGCACCGGACATCCCCAGGGCTTCCCGCACGGTCAGGGTCATTCCCTGCGGGTGACGGAACAGGCGCAGCCCGAACCCGAGCACCGAGGGCGTTTTCCCGTTCAGTGACTCCGTATCGTCCGCGCCCCGGCGGGAGAGCAGATCCGAAATGTGCCTGCCGCCCAGGGTCAGCGGGGAGACGATCATATCGGCCCCGGCCCGGAGCATCCGCTTTTCCGCCGAACGCTCCTCGCTCCGGGCGATGATGAATATCTTCGGGTTCAGTTCCCGCGCGGCAAGCGAAATGTACAGGTTGTCGGCGTCACTGTTGAGCCCGGCCACGATGGCCCGCGCCCGCCCGATGACCGCTTCCCGGAGGATGGCCTCCCCCGTGGCGTTGCCCTTGAGGACGCAGTGGCCCTCCCGCTCCGCCTGGTCGAACAGCTCGTCCTGAATCTCGATCACGGCCAGCGGGACCCCGTTCTCCCGCAGCTCCGCGCAGATGGAACTCCCCAGCCGGCCGTAGCCGCACACGATGACATGGTCCTTCAGACCTGCGATCCGGTTCCGCATCCGTTTCTTCCCGAAAGCGTTGATGACGCTCTTCTCGATGATGGCGGGCGCGATGTTTGTCATGAACAGCGCCGCCGTGCCCAGCCCGATGAAGAGCAGGAAAATCGTGAAATCCCGTCCCAGCGGCGTGAGCGGCCGGTTCTCCCCGAACCCCAGCGTGGTCACCGCAGATACCGTCAGGAAAAACGCCTCCCGAAGCGACCATCCCTCAATCGCCATATAGCCGCCCGTCCCCACCGCCAGCACCAGCAGCATGGCCAGAAAAATCAGCATTTCATTCCGATATGTCGGATTCATGCGGCCCGGAACCCTCGTTCCACACGGTGGTTATGTTCGCCCCGGTCAGGCCGGGAAACGGTGTTGGAGAGAAGATAGCATGCGGGAGGGGGGAGGGCAAGGGGGAAAGAGGGGGGACATCATAGAGACAGGTCGCCTTCTTTTAACGTTTTTCTTGTAAAAATTTCCGTCAACGAAAAAAGAGGGAAGACACTGATAAATAATAGCTGACCTCACCAAAACTGAAGAGAGGTTCTAACCCGGATTATGCATAAAAATAATTAGGGAAGCGTGGGAGCAGGGGAAATGTGAAGATTGAGCAAACGGAAAGAAGGTATAAGAGGGGCA
>JAWLHT010000209.1:0-9899 GCA_041690195.1 Candidatus Latescibacterota bacterium | reverse complement strand
ATAGACCGTGAGGGAGACGGTTCCGGGCGTGGGGAGGGTGAAGGAGAGCGTGGTGGAGGGATTGAACGGGTTGGGCGTGTTGGGACGGAGCGCGAAGGGCGCGGGCGCGGCATCCGAAGCGGAGAGCGGGCTTTCGATGGTGAAGAAATCACTGGTGGCGGTTTCTTCCGGAAAGATGAGATCGCTGGCCCGGATCAGGCAGCGGTCCGAGTGCACCGCGGGAACTGTCCAGCGCATGCTGTAGTAGTATGTTTTCGTGGTGTCCGTGATTGCGGTCCAGGTGGCGCCGCCGTCGGAGGAGAATTCGATATTGACATGTCCGCTGCTCAATCGCCAAGTGACGGTATACTGTGTGCCGGGTCGGAGGACCTCTCCGGCCCGGGGATCGACCACCTCGCTCGGATGCAGATGTTCGAAAAAGCCGGTGAAGCGTCCTTCCGCGCAGTCATACCCGCGATACCACACGCCCGCGCTGTCGCCGTCCGTGGTGGTTCCGGAGTAGTAGATGCCGTCAAGCTGGGAGCCGTGATCCACAACCTTGAGACCGTATACTTCCCCATCCGCCAGACCGGGGAGCGGGAAGTACCCCAGTCCCGTGCCATCCGGTCCGAATCCTCCGAAGGAAGCGGCCTCCAGTCCGGTTGCCGGGAACAGGGAGAAATGATGCGTGCCCACGGTGAGATTCCCCGGATTGGGGGGAGCATCCGAACCGTGGCAAGCCCAGGCGTCATGGTCCGGCTCCCCGGCCTTGTCCCAGGTGCCGTCACCGTACCGGTTTTCCCAGCGCAGGAAACGGGTATCGTCCTCGACGAGCGGGTCCACCATCTGCACGAGGCAGGAAGCCGGGGAACTTACCCAGAGCATGCCGTCCCGGTACTCCGCGAAATGGGGAGAATGGACCGCATCAGGCGGACCGAACCATCCGGTCAGGGGCATCGTGCGCAGAAGAGAGCCGTCCTTCATGTCCACTTCCGCGATGCCGACATCGACATCGGGAATCTCGTGTCCATCGCCAACCGGCCGGATATTCGGAAAGTATATCCGGTCCTCGCCGTTGCTTGACAGACCCCCGAATTGCGGAAGAAATTCCCACTCCGGCCCCGGGTATGCGGCCTCGCCGTCATTGCCCCATTCCGTCCGGAGAACGGCTTCCCCGTTTGGCACCCAGTAGTATTTACGGATGATGTACTCGCCGGGCCGACGGGAAAGGGTATAGAAATCTCCGAAATCGTAGACGATGCGGCAGGCATCGCTTTCGGTCTGGTACGTGATGGTTTGGAGCAGCGTTATGTCCTCGGGATCGTCGCCCAGCGTCCAACGGTTTCTGGTCACCTGGACCGGCGTATCGTAGATGAAGGAGGACGTGAGTCCATCCATGATGATCGGGTTGGCGATGGCCACTCCATCCGGGTCGAACATCCTGATACTCGCTCCCGCGAACCGGCGCGGGGAAATGAAGCGGGTTGCCCGTTTCTCCGGTGAGGATGCGTCATATCCCCAGAAGTAGTAGACATACCCGTTATACGGTACTCCGGCGCTGGTTCCGCCGGGGACGCCCTGAAAGTCCCAGGTCATGGTATGGTTTCCGGTCTCGCAGTCCATCGGAGGCGAGACGTATATGCACGTATCGATGCGGTTCACATAGTGCCAGCCGAGATGCCCGCTTCGCTGCGCTTTCAGATAATACGATTCTCTGCGGGTGTAAACAAGAAAGGTGACCCGGGCGGGGGCGCCGCTCACCGTGAAGGGAATGGCGACATCCTTGTCGGTGTTCAGTACCTTTAACGCCGGAGTGGAAATCCGGAGCGGGTCCGGCGAGAACGGCACGGCGGATGCCGTCCCGGCGGCAAACAGCAGGGGAAGCAGGATTCGGAGTATCATGGGTGCCTCCGGGGAGGATGCGATGGCGCGGAGATGTGTTTCGGTGTGCAGGTGCCTGTGGAGCAATATGGTGGTATTGTGAGCCGGGCGCAAGCGGTTTTGACTTTTCCGAGAAAAAAAGTCCCCCTCCTCCGGGATTCGGAGAAGGGGGACCGGAGATGCAGAAGCGCGGAATGTTATTCCACGGTCACATCGAGGTGCGTCGTGGCCGGACCGACCTCGTTGGAGCGGGTCACCCGCACGAGATAGCGGCCCGGTTTGGGGAAACGGTGCGTCAGGACGGCGTACCCGTCCGGAGCGTGCTGGTCCACCGGGTTGGAGGAGGAGCGCACCGCGGGGGAACCGTCGCCGAAATCCCAGGTCTCCTCGCCGGGGCCGGCGCGGAAGGTGCGGACCTTGAAGGTCACCGGGTCGCCCGCCCGGATGCCGAAGGTGGGGGAGTATGCCGCGTGGATGGTGGGCGGCAGACGATCGGGGTGGAGGGGATCGACCACGGTGACTGTGGCGAAGTCGTAATCCACTGCGCCCGTTGTGCCGGTGACCTTCAGTACCTCGCTGTAGGTTCCGGGACGGGTGTAGACGCGGGGCTGGACCGGGCCGCGCCCCGTGGAGCCGTCGGAGAAGGTCCAGCGGTATTCGGCGATTTTTCCGGTGAGGCACACCGACCGGCCGCCATCGAGAGCCACCGTATCGCCGAGCGCCGCCAGATGGTGCGGACGCGCCACCGCCACCAGGGCGGGTTTGTGGAGGTTCGCGTAGGCTTCCCAGCAATAGGCGTAGGCGTCTTCCGACCCCCACTTGCCGGAGGGCTGGCGGGCCGAGACTCCGAAGTGGAAATGGGACCAGCCGCCGCTGCCGCCCTCCTTGCCCAGTTCCCCGACCTTCTGCCCCACGCGGACCCGCTCACCGAGCCGGATGTTGGTCTCGAAGCTTTTCAGGTGGGAGTAGCGGTAGTACCACCCCCGGTCGTCGAAGACATAGATGACATCATAGCGAGCGGCCACCGGTGTATCCTTTTCGTGGCCTTCGAGGGTGCGCCCGGCGATGGAGACCACCAGACCGTCCGTGGCGGCCAGCACATCCACCATGCCTTCCGCGCCGCCGAAATCGAGCCCGTTGTGATAGTACACGGCCTGGCGCTCGGGTACATCGGAGGCGTCCACGTGGCAGGGTTCGTTCCCCATCTGGGTGTGGGAGGCGAACCAGGCCTGCCGGACGGGGTACCCGAAGGTTCCCGGGGACATGAGCGGAGAACCCTCCGGCCAGAGCCGCAGGCGGGCATCCTTTTCCAGGCCCCAGAAATCCGAGCTGGCGTTGGAATTGTATCCGCCGGTGACCGGACAGTCGATGCGCACCCCGGCCGCGGTGACCGGGAGGGTGTAGTTGCCGCTGGGGAGCGTGATTTCCGTGCCGTTCACCCGTACCCGTACCTCCGCCGAGCGCACCGCCTTACGGAACCGGTCACGGGTCTCCAGCACCGAGAGCAGGGTGACTTCGGCACTCTTCCCGTCATGGAGAGTGACCGTCCGGGTCTCCCCGATATCCATGTCCACGGTCGCGCGGAGCGGAGCCGTGTCATTCGCGAGAGCGGGCGTGAGAACGGCCAGGGCGAGCATGAGACAGCAGAGCAGCGTGCGCATACGATTTCTCCCGAAGTGCTGGCGGCATGCGGCGGACATCCCGCCGGGCGGCGACGCTCCCGGCGGGGGGACGCCGTGCCCGGAGCGGACGGCTATTATTTTTCTTCGTCCCGGAGCCAGGCCACCTGCCAGTCGAAATTCTTGTTCAGCTTGTATTTGATGATGTGCTTTCGGAAGTCCGAGCCCTTGACCTCGATGTCGGCGAGGTCGAAATTCCCCATGCCGGCCTGACCGCACCAGTCGAGATAGCGCATCCACTTGGGATCGATGCCCATGAGTTCTGAGCAGAGGCGATCCGCCGCGACAAAGTCCGTGCTCACCACCGCCACACCGTGCTCCACGGTCTCGCCGCCCCAGGGACCGTCGCCCTCGATGGTCTCGACGCCGTCGATGACCGCCAGGTCCGGGTGCGCCCCGAGCTGGGCCAGGAGAAAGAGGTTGTAGCTCAGCTCACGGCCGCCGTTGGAGGCTTTCACACCGTGCATTTTTGATTTTTCGTTTATCTTCTCGTCGCCCGTTTTCCGCCAGTGGCAGACCGGAGCGCCCATGGCGACATTCTTCAGGGAGAAGGTCCCCACCACGGCGTTATGGGTCTTCATCCGGGCCGCGGAAATGACATAGCAGTCGGGGTCGGTGAAGAGATTGATGACGTTCACCGGGACCGGATGGTGCTCGGCGGCATAGATGAACCGCTGGGTATAGGACTGGTCGTTGGCGTCGGTCAGACGGCAGACATACTCCTTCTCCAGCGGGAGGTACCCGTAGTTCTCGAACCCGATGAAGGCGTCGCACATTGCTCCGGCGGTGCCTTCGGTGATGATGACCTGACGGTCGTAACCCATTTCCTTCAGGAAATCGAGGATGCCCCGGAGCTGGTCGGCGTGGGAGGAGCATCGGGCGTACTTGGGTGCGGCGAGCCCGGCGTTGGCCTTGATAACCACCTGCTTGTCGCCGATGGCCCGCGACACTTCCTCCGCAAATGGTTTCAGCGCCTGGAAGATCATTTCCCGGCGGTCTTTGCCGGTGCGGAGCTCCACCCGGCTTTTTTCGACGCCACGGGCGCGCGCCGCAGCCGAGGAGCGGGCAAGGGACAGTCCGCCGAAGGCCATTCCGGCGGCGCCGGCCGCGGCCTGCCGGAAGAATCCGCGGCGGCTTGAGGAAAGCGAATGCTGATTATTATTCATGATACGCACCTGTCGGTCAAAATTGGTTTCTCGCAGAGACGCGGAGAAAAGAGAGATTAAAAAAAGAATTGGCTCACGCAAAGGCGCAAAAGCGCAAAGAAAAGATACGGGGAAAAGAAAGGAAAAAAGGAAAAGATTGTCTGAATGGGGATGCGCGTGATAACCCCAGCCGAATCGTACCGATTCGCCCGGGGCCCCGGGATAAAGACAGGATGAAAAGATGATGAAAGAATCGCGTACCCGCCGGTTTTGTCTTTCATCATCTTTTATCCCATGCATCCCCCGCATCCCAATTCAGACAATCTTTTCCGGGGGGCTCACGACATCACCGGTTCAGGCCGTCTTTGGGCTTTGGACTTTGGACCGATTCCCCTTTGCGCCTTCTTTTACTTCTTCTCTGTTTCCCGGAGCCAGCTCACCTGCCAGTCGAAATTCTCGTTCATCTTGTATTTGATGACGTGCTTTTTATAGTCCGGGCCGTTGACCTTGATTCTGGCGAGGTCGAAATTCCCCATGCCGGCCTGACCGCACCATTCGAGGTACTTCATCCATTTTGGGTCGATGCCCATGAGTTCGGTGCAGATGCGGTCCGCCGCGACGAAATCCGTGCTGGTCACCACCACCCCGTGTTCCACCACCGTCCCCTCCCAGGGACCGTTGCCCTCGATGGTCTCGACACCGTCAATGATCGCCAGGTCCGGCTGCACTCCCATCTGGGCCACCAGGAAGAGATTGTAGCTCAGTTCACGGCCGCCCACGGAACCCCTGCCGCCGTGCATCTTCGACTTTTCATTTTCCTGGGCGGCGCCGGATTTGCGCCAGTGGCACATGGGGGAACCCATGGCCACGTTCTTCAGGGAGCAGGTGGCCACCACGGCGTTGTGGGATTTCAGCCGCGCCGCGGAGATGAGATAGACCTCGGGGTCCATGAAGAGATTGATGATGTTTATGGGCTGGGGGCGATGTTCCGCGGCGTAGATGAAGCGGGGTGAATAGGGCTGGTCGTTGGCGTCGGTGAGCCGGACATTGTATTCCTTTTCCAGCGGCATGTACCCGTAGTTCTCGAACCCGATGAACGCATTGCATTTGGTGGAAGCGGTGCCTTCGGTGATGATGACCTGACGGTCGTAGCCGGTTTCCTTCAGGAAGTCCAGGATGCCCCGGAGTTCGTCGGCGTGGGATGAGCAGCTCGCGAACCTGGGCTCGGCCAGCCCGGCATTGGCCTTGATGATCACCTGTTTGCTGCCGATTCCCCGCTCGATTTCGGCGGCAAATGGCTTGAGGGACTTGTAGACCATTTCCCGGCGGTCTTTGCCGGTCAGGAAGGAAACATCGCTCTTTTCCGGGACGGCGGGTTTCGCCATGCTTTCTCGGGCGAAAGCTGTTCCGCCGAAGGCGGCTCCGGCCGCTCCAAGCGCGGCGCGCTTCAGAAAACCGCGGCGGCCGGTCGCGGTGACACTGTCATGGTAATCGTTTTTCATGGAGTGCGGACTCCCGTATAGAGATATCGGTATCAGGGCGGCCGGTGCGGTCACCCTCGTCAGTGGAGAGACCGTTCCGGGCCGGAGTGTACGCTGTCCGCGCCCGGTGCGGGGGAGGATTTCCGGCCACATGGCTCTCCGTGGTGAAAAATGCGGAGTCGGAGACGAAAAGGCAAGCGATTAGTTCTTTCTGGAGCAGGAGTTTGGCCCTCCCGGGCTCAGTTCCGGAGCGGCTGTACGGATTTCTTTTGCGCTTTTGTATTATGCGCTGCCGTAAGCGACATGCGTGAAAGGGCTCTTCCCGCCGTACTCCACCCCTACCGTACCCGGCGCGAATGGGTTCACCCTCTTCCGTCTGGCCGGAGAGGGAGCAGGGAGGATGGGCCGGAACGAAGGAACGGGGTTCTTTCTTTCCGGTTCGACCCCGACTTCCGTATAATTTCACTCCGTCCCGAAAAGTCCCTTCTGCTTCTGCACGGACCGTGAAAGCTCACGGTCCACCACGGTTTTCGCTCCCTCCCGGATGGTGATGTGTCCCCCCGCGGGGCCTTCCGTATCGAACAGCACCTCCCAGGTGCGGCCCCTGTCGGAGAAACGTACTCCCACCCGGTTTCCCCTTCGCACAAGTTCCGATTTCGCCGGAGCCGCGAGCCCCATATCCCCCGCCTGCAGAAAATGGAGGAACACGTCCTCCGTCCGCGGCTCGCGCGGGCTCACTTCCACCCGCCACTGGCCGAGAAGCTGGGTGGTGTCGGGCACGGCGTTTCCCGGCGGCATGGGGAAATTGCGGCCGTCGACCCAGAATTGCTTTCCGGGGCCTCCCACAGCGTCCATGCCGAACCGCTCCGGAAGGAGCGTGCGGGAGTACAAGCGTCCACCACCCTGGACAGCGGTGAATGTGTCGCCCTCGATGCGCGGCTCGGTGGCGGAGTGCAGGAGCCAGGTTTTCCGGTACTCGGGACGGGTCGAGACCACCCGGTCGAAGACCACGAAGTAGTCCGGGTTGAGGAACACGAACTGGCGCAGGGCCAGGCGGCATTTCTCGGGGGAATAGGCCTTCGTGGCGTCTCCCGCGACATGGGAATAATCGTCGTGGGTCTCGAAAGCGACCACCTCGGAGCCCATCAGCTCCCGCTGGCCGCCGTCGTTGGGAATGGGAAGCTCCTCCTCGCCTTCGGCGGGAGCGCCCCAGCGCTGGCCGCCACCCGCGCCCTTGTCCACAAAAGTGGGCAGGATTTCTCCCGGCCTGTGGATGAGGATGCAGTTGTGGGCGATGGTGCGGGGGTAGTAGTGCTGGGTATGCTGACTGTGGGGACGGGAGCCGGTATCCAGGGCGAGGAAGCCCTTTTTGAAGATGGCGAAATGGTTGTTGTCCCAGTGTTTGTGCTGTTCCAGGACACCGCCGCACATGAAGAGGGCGTAGGTATCTTCCAGGCCGGAGCCGGAGCGCATGAAAACCTGCCCCATGTTCTCGAAATGGCGGGCGAAGGGCATCACTTCCGCTGGCGGGATGGGCTGCAGGTCGTCCCGCCGTTCGGTCAGGAAAAATGGAAGCCAGGGAAAGGAGCCGTAACTGCCCTCTGGGACCTGCGAGAGCATCCACTTGGCGAATCCGGCGCCTTTCGGCTCGGAAGCTCCAAAGAAATGGATGATCTGGAGGATGTGGGCCCGCATGTTGCCGAGGGATATGACATTGTCCTTGTGGTAGGCGTCGCCGACCCCGAATTCACGTCCGCCCGGCAGCAGGTTCCAGAAGAGATAGCCGGGAAGGTACGACGCGTCCGGCCAGTCCAGGGCGATGTTTTTCCCGGTGGCCGACCGGTAGGTGTGGAAGAAATTGAACACCGACCAGGGATAGGCCGCCATGGAGTAGTTCAGCGCGGTGGTGGCGGAACCACCGTCGTCGCCGGAGCCTTTCCGGCGATGGGCCAGCACTTCCATGTACAGCCCGTATCCCTCGGCCAGGAACGTTTCGGACCGGGGATCGACATTTTCCCCGAAGGTGGCCAGACCGGCGTACCACAGGAGCGAGCGGTTGCCGTAAAAACCGGTCGTCGGCCCGGACCAGTTTTCCTGGGGGTAGAAGTAATGCCGCTCGTCCGTGGGCTGTACCAGGTCCACTTCCCCGAGGAAGGAGGCGCCCCATTCTTTCCGTTCCTCCGGGGTCAGGCGGTCGAATATCCAGTCGTAGGCGGCCCAGGCGTTCACCCGGCTGAAAGCGTACCAGTTCACCGGCTTTTCCTGACGGTAGCAGGCGTGGTAAAAGTCTATGCTCGTTTTCAGGAGGCGTTTGGCGAGTCCGAGATACCGGTCGTCCCCGGTCACCAGCCAGACGAAAGCCGCTTCCGAGGACTGTGTCCCGTAATCGGCGGAGGCGAGGGAGTCAGCGGCGAGGAGCTTGTCCGTACGGGTTTTCATCCGGTCGAATTCGGGACGATCCGGGCCGAGGGCTCGGGCCTTGACCGCAGGAAAGGTGTCACGGTTGAAAAAAAGCCGGGGGTGGTCCGGGCGGATGGCCGAAATCAGTTCAGCCGGGGCTTTCGCGGGGAGAATCCGGGAAAAGGCGGGGGTGGAAAGCGTCAGAACGAGCGCGAGCAGGATTACGGGAAAGCGGAATCGGTTTGACATGGGCGGTGCTCCGGAATGCGGGTCTGTTCCGGCTTTCCGGGAATCCGGAATTCCGGGGAATATGGTTTCCTCAATAATACTCCAGAACCGTTCCCGGAGCAAGGAGGATGTGGGCGGTACTGACACTGCGTATTTGTGGATTGGAATGCGATGTTTTGTCTGACGCTTTTACAAAAAACTAACCGCATCGCTCGACTTCGCTAACCGTTCACTAACGGTCGTGGAGTATGTTTTCGGCGCTGATTCAGTGTACCCGGAGCCGTTCCGTTACCGGGCCGTACGTCTCTGGAATTATGCGCTTCAGGGGGAAACCATGGTTGCTCGTCTTTCGCTTTCCGCAAAACTTACCGGCATACTGCTCGTGCTCAGCCTTGTTCCGCTTTTCGTCATCACGGGATTCATTCACAACCGTTCCTCGGCCGAGTTGAAAACGGCGCTTTTCCGCAACTGTGATTCGCTGATTCAGGGCAAAACCGCCAAGATCGATTCCTACTTTCGCGAACGGCGGGGAGACGCCCAGTTGATCGGTTCATCCATGGATGTTCTGCTGCCTCTCCAGATTTTCCAGGGATATGACTGGGACATGGAGCATCCCTCGAGCATGGAGCACGCCGGGGTAGCCAGAACGTACCTGGAGAAAGTGCGGGACGCGTATGGATATGCCGGAGCGAGCCTGGTGGGGCTGAACAGCAAGGTACTCTGCTCCTCAAGCCGGGAATACGAGGGGTCTGATCTATCGGGCCTGGCGTTCATAACCGGGGCCATGGACAGCGGCAACGTGGCGTTCTCTCCCGTATACCGGTCCGATATCATGGGAACAACGGTCATGGAAGCGGTCTTCCCGGTAACCGACGTCATCGCCGGGTCGGGCATCGTGGGATGTATCGTACTCAGCATCGATATGCGGAATGTGGGGGCCATGGTAACCGAGAGCATGGATATTCTCGGTGCAAACGCAAATGCGTTTCTGGCGCTCTCCGACGGTACCTTACTGACCGAGCCGCTCAGGGGAGATGGAAATGAATCACTCCGGACGGTCCTCGATACGGAAATGATGGGGATGCTTGCTCCGGCGGTCCATCAGG
>JAWLHT010000208.1:7251-9922 GCA_041690195.1 Candidatus Latescibacterota bacterium | reverse complement strand
CCACGCTGTGACGCAGAAGTTGCGCACCGACAAGGGCGCGTTTCGGAAGCTCATCCGGCGAGGGTCAACGCCAACCTCCGAGGCGGCCTTGAGCATGGAATCGGCGGCCTCAACCGCGCCCACGAACCCCTTGGTCTCAATGAATCCAAGCGCTCTTCCCGATGCTGCTGCCATGGTCCTTCTCCTTGATGTATTGTGAAAGATAGTACCTAAATGCCAAAGTACCCGAGTGCCGAAGAAACCATATTGCCGGGCCCGGTCATCATTCCGGAGCGGGACGGCTTTGTTCAGTTATCACGGCTCCTGTTTTCCTGCTTATCCTATGCTTTTCCGCCAAATTCCTTCATGACCTTTTCGGTAATCTCGGTGATCAGCGCCTCGTATTCATCGGAGGTTGAGCGCTGCATGTCGCATGTTCCGGTGCAGGTGCCGCAGTTCAGGCAGGCGCTGCCGCCGATCTGGATGCCGAACTGGGTGCGGACCTCTTCAAGTTTCTGCATTTCGGGTTTGGTAAAATGACGAGCCCCGCCAAGCTGGTGCGCGGTGAGGGAGATGTTCGCGAACAGTTCCACGCTTTCCATCTTGTAGTACGCGTCCATTACATCCTTCCCCAGTGTCATGGCGCCATGGTTGGCGAGGAGAATGGCATTGTGGCACAGCACCAGCCTGGAGATGGAGTCGGCGAGTTCCATGGTGGACGGGGTTCCATACTGCGCCAGGGGAACCGTTCCGAGACTGATCACCACTTCCGGAAGAATCGGGGCGTCCAGCGGGATATTCGCCGCGGCATATCCGGTGCTGACTGGAGGATGCGCGTGGACAACCGCCCTGACATCGTCGCGACGGCGATATGCTTCCAGGTGAATCTTGACTTCCGAGGAGGGCTTCAGATACCCGCCCCGGAGATTGCCGTCCATGTCCACCTTCACCAGCATATCCGGGGACATGAAGCCCTTGGAGACGCCGGTGGGGGTGGTGATCACATACTGGTCGTCCATGCGCATGCTGATATTACCGTCATTGGCGGCGACCCACCCCTTCAGCCAGACGCGCCGGCCGACTTCACAGATTTGTTCGCGTATTTCCTTTTCCCGGTTTTCCATACCATCCTCTATGCTGAGGCACATGCCCGTATGAATTCACTTCCGACACCGCCGGAACCATTCCCGCGGATGCACCGCAAAATGTCACGGCTGTATGCAGCCGCCGCTTCTGTCAAATCTCCGTCCCGGCGTAGTCGCGGGATTATCCCGTTTTGCCCATGACCACTTTAACCGTTTCGCGGGCGACAATCAATTCTTCATTGGTTTCCAGAACCAGAGCCGCGATTTTTGATTCCGGGGCGTCAATTCGTTCGGCTCCCCGGTTGTTTGCCTCGTGATCCATCGCGAATCCCATGAATCCCAGAGAGCCGAGTACATCCTCCCGAAGCCAGGGATTGTTTTCACCCGCGCCTCCGGTGAAGGCAACCGCGTCCACTCCGCCCATAAGGAGAATGTACGCTCCCAAATAAAACTTTATGTCGTACAGATACTTATCAAGCGCCAGCCGCGCGGCGCGGCTGCCCTGCTCGATGGCGGCCAGGATGTCGCGCACGTCGCCGGAGGTGCCGGAAAGTCCCTTGAGTCCGCCGTTGGAGGCCAGTTCCCTGTAGGCCTCCTCCATGGTGATCCCCTTCTTCTTCATGATGTAGGGGATGGCGAAGGCATCGATGTCCCCGACCCGGGTGGACTGGACCAGACCCGACTGTGCGGAGAGCCCCATCGAGGTGTCGATGGAGACACCGTCCTTGAACGCGCACAGGGAGGAGGAACCGCCCAGGTGGCAGGAGACAATCTTGTGGCGTTTCGGGTCGAGGTTCAGGCGGCGGATTGTCTCGCCGGTTATGTACCGGTGGGACGCGCCGTGATAGCCGTACTTACGGACGCCGTATTTCTCGTACCACTCCAGCGGAGCGCCGTACACGCAGGCGTACTCCGGTTTCTGCGTGTGGAATCCCGGTTCAAACACTCCCACCAGATCCTTGCAGGGCAGAAGTTCCCGGAACATCCGGATGGCCTGGAGGTAGGGCGGGTTGTGGGCCGGGGCCAGGTCGCTGTAGTCTTCCATGGCCTTGAGCACCTTGTCCGAGAGGAGCACGCTGCCGTTTTCCTCGCCCGCCTGCACGGTTTTGAACCCGACCGCGTTGAGTTCGTCGAGCGTATGGATAATCTCTCCGGTAAGAAACGCCAGCCCGGCCTGCACTGCGGCTCCCTGGTCCGGAATCGGACGGACCTCGTCAATCCGGAGTTCGTCCGCCCCCCGGTAAAAACGCAGACGGGCCTGGTCCGACCCGACACGTTCGATGCCGCCGCGAGCCATGACACGCTCGCCGGTCATATCGAGAAGCTGGAACTTGAACGACGTGGAGCCGATATTGCAGACCATGATTTTCATGTTCATACCTCGCAGGGAATCGTGAAATCCGAAAAGGGGATGCCGCAACGCCCGGTTCCGGACTTCATATCACGATATCGTCCACAATCGCCAGAATATTGGCGTCGGAACCGGTCAGAACGGGGAGAAAGGCCATGGCGGACTCCGGTCCCCCCTCGTAAAGCACCAACTGGCCGTGTCCGGCCCCGATATAGTCGAACGACAGAAACAACTCGCCTGGTTTGTTCACATCGCG
>JAWLHT010000208.1:0-7241 GCA_041690195.1 Candidatus Latescibacterota bacterium | reverse complement strand
CGCGGGGATCGACTTCTTCGATCACCCGGATCATTTTTCCCGCCAGCGCTGGCAGGGTCTGGTTCAGCACCAATGTCCCCCGTACTCTCCCCATATCCATTCAGCATACCTCCGAAAACCTGGAGTCAGCGCCACCCCGCCCGACAGGGACGTGAACCATTTGGATGACTTCCATCTGACTGCTTGTAATTCCCCGGAAAAACCGGGACCGGAACCCGCAATCGTGGACTCCGGAATTCCGGGTCTCCTACATCCCCGTGAAGCCGGCGATGATATACTCCGGATCGGAGTGGGAATCAAGCACGAAAACGTTTGCACCGATATCCACCCTGGCCGCCCGCGCTTCGTAGGTGTCCCGGCAGTGGACCGCCCGGACAGCCTGGTTGCGGTTGGCGTGGATTGGCCCGATTATACCGGTGTTTTCCAGGCAGACCGCGAAATGCACCGCTCCGGAGGCCACCGCATCGCACATGGCGCTGATCGCGGCTTCGTAGGACTGTGCCTTGAATTCCCGGACCTGTATTCCCCTGGAAGCGAGAAGCGAGTTCAGAATAACGCTGTTACCCGGAAAGTCCGGACTCACCGCCAAGCCCGCCACTACCTGGGCGGGACCGGCCGCAACGGACTCTTTCCGTTCCTGAACATCAACCCGCTCCAGTTTCACGCCCTTCTCGCGGAGGTGGTCCAGCGCCATGGGAGTAAGCACCGCTTTGCGGGACACCCGGAGCGTTCCGCCCTGCAATCCCTGAATGTCCTTGAGCACGATCACCTGTTTGGCGGTCAGATCGGGGCCGTGACCGGGATTTGCTGCCCGGTCCACACCCGTAACCGTTGCCGCCCTCGGGCGGGTATTCGCTGTCTCGGGAGCCACCGGTGTCTGCGTCGTAGGTCCGATCTGGACTCCCCGAAGCGCCAGCACCCGCTTGACTTCCTTGATTACCGCTTCGACCAATTCCTGCTGATTCATCTTCGACCTGCTCTCTCTATGGTATCAGCCGCGTCATGTCTCGTCAATAATGCCGCTCAACCAGGCCCGCTGGGGGACCTCGGGGTCGTTATGATACTCCTGGGATCCGATGCCGTCCCAGTTCAGGATAACCCGGTCGCCTTTCCCCGCGCCGGTGAAGTCCACCACGATCTGTGGGCGCCCTTCGGGCTGCCCGGCGGCATCGAGCACCTGTACGAGGAGGAGCTTCTTGCCGACAAGACAGGGGTGTTTGACCGTGGTGGTCACACTGCCAATGACAACTGCATCGCGCATTGATAAAAACCTCAAGTGCCAGAGTGCCAAAGATCCAAAGTGCCAGAGCAAAAGCTGAATTACGGTTTTTGAAGCGAACGGGTCAGGCTGTTGAGCATTCGCTCGACTTCCCGGGCTTTGCCGTGAATATCTTCAAATTCGGTTTCGTTCAAATATCCCAATCGCAAAGAAATTTCCAATTGGGTCTGCAGTTCATATAACGAGCCTGTCGCGATTTGTGCAAACCTTAACAATTCACTTTTTGTATTACGCCCGTATCCTTCCGCGAGATTGCTCGGTATAGAAACAGCACATCTTCTCAACTGCGAAGTCAACCCGAACGATTCCCCATTTGGAAAATTCGCGGTCGATCGATACACCACCAGATCCATCGACTTCTGCCAGACCAGCAACTCCCGAAATGTTTTCACGGAAGCTCCGTTGTTTCCGTTAACTTTGGCACTTTGGATCTATGGCACTCTGGCACTTTCCTACACCAAATGCCGAATCAGCTCCGGGTTGATGGAGGGGATGACCACGGCGGAAATGAGGACTCCCCGGTCCTGCACGTCCACGAGCGCGGCGTCAATGGCGGTGCGGACATCCTGCACCGTTCCGGTGACAATGACATAGGACTTGCCCGCCAGGCCCTTGCCCAGACGGAGCTCGACGATCTGGACATCCGAAGCCTTGACCATGGTGTCCGCGCCGGTGATGATGGCGGTCATGGTCATGGTTTCAAAGACGCCCACCGCATCCCGGATATCGGTTGTCCCGGGAGCGTAGAGGGCGCTCACCACCCGGTCGTCCACCCGGGGGAGAACCAGCGAGTCGAGGAAGGTGAAATCGGCGCTTTCGCGGGCGAGCGCCACCGCCTCGTTGACCGCGCCGGTATCGCCGGTGAAGAGCACCTGGTAGCGTCCGGGGCAGTTGGGCGAAGCGAGCAGGATATCCACATCCGTATTCTTGGAGATGAGGTCCGCCGCCTCGATGCCCTTGCCGACGCTGAGGTACTCAAGAAAGCCAATGCAAAGTCCCATTACCGATCTCCCTCGATGACAACGTACCGGTCAGTCACCTCACCGACCCGGCCGTCGATGGAGGCGTGCACCCGCGCGGATAGTTTTCCCTCCGGAATCTCCCCGACCAGGTCTCCGGTTCGCACCAGGTCTCCGGCTTTCACCACCGGGACCGCCGGGGCCCCGATGTGCTGACAGAGCGCCAGACGCACCGTTCCGGGACGGAATGAACCCGGGGGATGGTAGTCGGTGTGGACGAGATAGGGGCTCAACTCCAGCTTGCGGGCGTAGGTCAGGGCGGGCAGCTTCCGGTACGGGAACAGCGGGCCGCCATAAAGCTTCATCCCCGAGAAGTCGGGCTTAATCCCGGCCTTCCGCATCTCATCCCGGACCAGGGCGTACACCCGGTTCGGCGACAGCCCGAAAATGCAGGCGTACTGCTCGCAGATGCCGCACTGGCAGCACAGGAACGCCTCGGAAAGCATGGACAGGGTGAACCGGTCCAGGTCGTGGTTCCGGATTTTCTCCAGAATCGCATCCAGATGCCAGGCCCGGGACAGCAGCTTGGCAGGGTCAATCGGGTGGCCGAGCGCATTCCGGGGGCAAAGTATGGTGCATTCCTGACAGGTGCAGCACATCTTGGCGCGGATCTTGGTCACCCGGGGAGTCTGTTGCTTGAGCCGGATGGTGACATGATCGCGGGGGAAGAGAAGCACGCCGTTCATGGTCTTGGTGGTGTGGTCGTCCACGCTTCCCACCGGGCCCATGATCGGTCCGCCGAAAACCACCTCGTAATCCGCGATCGCCGCACCTCCCGCGAACTCCACCAAGTCCCGCACCGGGGAGCCGATGGGGACCTCCACGGTGACCGGGGTGCGGACTTCCCCGCCGACGGTTACCAGCCGGGAGGTCACCGGCTTACCGTCCAGCGCGTCGGCAACCTGTTTGAGGGTGGCGACATTGCTGACGGTCACGCCCACCATGAAAGGCAGGCCGCCGGGGGGCACGATCCGGTCGGTCACCTGACGGATGAGGACCATTTCGTCCCCGGCGGGATAGGTGTTCGGGAGCACGGCTACGGAAAGGCGGGGGTCGCCCGCAATGGCCCGTTCCACGGATTCGATGGCATCGCGGTTCTTGTCCTTGATGCCGATGAACCCCCGGACCGCTCCCACCTGCTCCATGACCGCCCGGAGACCGCGAACAATCTCCGGGGCGTCCTGAATCATGAGATACTTGTCCGTCTCGAGGATCGGTTCGCATTCCGCGCCGTTCGCGATTACCGTGTCAACCCGGTTGACCAGCTTGACATGGGTGGGGAAGCCGGCGCCCCCCGCACCCACAATGCCGGCGTCGCGTACAACGGCGGATATGTCCGTTCCGGTTCCGGCCACGTCACATATCCTTCCGGTAAACCATGTCCGTATCCACGGTGATCGAGTCCACGATCCCGATGATGATGCCGTCGGTGGGAATCGTGGCGGTGATGTCGGTCATGCGGGCGGACGAGCCCTGCACGACCATGACCACTTCGCCCCGTCCCGCGCCGATGGGATCATTCACCACCAGCGTGCTGCCGGTCGGGGTGATGTGGACCCCCGCCTCGTCCCGGCTGACCTTCTGGATTTCCACGAGCAGGAACTTCTGCCCGACCAGACGGTCCACCTTGACCGAGGAGACGATCTCTCCGATGACCTTGCCGACTACCACGTTTTAACCTCGCTTCAGGGTCAGACCCCGGGGCTCTTCTTACGGTTGTTCGACTCCTCGGCGGCCTTGGGCGCGGGAGCGGACTTCGCTTCCGTCTTCGGCTGCTCCTCGAAGAGAATTCCCGCCATGTCCTCGTGCGGACTGGCGATCACCTGGACGGCGACCACCTCGCCAATGGCGGATGCGGATTCGGCGGCGGCTTCCACCGCGGCCTTTACCGCGGCCACGTCACCGGTGAGAATCACCGCGACGAGCCCGCTGCCCACCCGCTTCTGGCCCACGAGGGAGACATTGGCGGCCTTGAGCGCGGAATCGGCGGCTTCCACCGCGGCGACATAGCCTTTGGTTTCGATGAATCCCATTGCCTGCATGATCTGTTCCTCCCGTATTCCGGTTTTCCGGGTTTACTTGAACATCCCGTCCAGTTCGTCGTGCGGGCGGGCAATGATGTGGGAGGAGACAAACTCGCCGACATTCTTCGCGACCTCGGTGCCGGCCTCGACCGCGGCCTTGACCGAGCCGACATCACCGGTGATGACCGTGGTGACGAAACCGCCGCCGATAGAGACCTGCTTGAGGAGTTCAACGCTCGCGCTCTTCAGCATGGCGTCGGTGGCAACCGCGAGACCGGTGAAGCCGCGGGTTTCGAGAAGACCGAGTGCTTTCTTCATGACAGAAAAACCTCCAGGTGATGGTTGAGTGATGAGCAACTATGTCAATCCTTGATGATCTCTACCTTTTGATTGCAGTGCACGTCGGCGACATTACCCTCGTCGGTGTCGAGGTGAACCTCCAGCCGGAGCTTGGGGTTGATCCGGACCACCACATTTTCGAAGGTGACCGCGGAGGGGCCGCCCACACGCAGTTTGACCTTGTCGCCGTCCTTGAGGCCGAAAAGCGCGGCCTCCCGGTCATTCATATGAACATGACGCATTGCCCTGATGCAGCCTTCCTTCAGTTCGACCACGCCCTTGGGACCGATGAGGGTGATGGGCGCGGACCCTTTCAGGTCGCCGGACATCCGGACCGGGGCGTTCACCCCGAGGAAAATGGCATCGGTACGGGCCAGTTCCACCTGGGTGCGATCGCGGAAGGGTCCGAGGATCCGCACCCGCTCCAGTACCCGCATCTTGGGGCCGACCAGGGACACCGTCTCCTGCGCGGCGAATTCTCCGGGCTGGTACAGTTCGCGGTACGGGTGCAGTTCGGCGCCCGGACCGAAGAGCGTTTCCGCATCGGCTTTGCTGAGATGGATGTGGCGAACGGAAACCCCCACCGGAATCTTGTGGGAGTTGGCCGCCGTTCCGTGGTCCCCGGAGAGGGCGGGCTCCGGAACAGCGCTCCCCCCGCTTCCCCCGTCGGCGTTGAGGCGCTCGAACACCTCACGGATGATGCGGTTGAGAATTTCCTGATCTATGGAAGCAGTCGCCGGATTCACTTCTTGATTCATCATACTGGTAATCCCTTCGCGATCGACTCTCCGTTCATGGCATGATTTACCGGTTCGTGCGGGTCCCGGGATCCCGGACCTCGAACGGCACGGGCCGGAATCCGGCAATTCAGAGTGGAAAGGAATATAATAGATGAAATGAAACAAAACAATGGGAGAGCGCTCGAAAATCGGAAAAAAATGATTCGGGAAGTTTCAAAAACCACAGCGAGGAACATTTTCTCCGCTTCAGGCGTCTCCCCGCCATGGGCGTATCCCATTTTGCTGGACAGCCGGACCGGAATCGCCTATATTGAACGGGTCGAAATGCCAACTTTAATCGAAAGTGTACTATTCCTCGTGATAATCCTCTGGCGTGGTGCAAATATGCGAAAATCAGCCGCTCTCGTCTTCCTGCTGCTCGCCCTGTCCGCCGTTCCCGCTTTCGCTGTCCCCGCCGATACCCTGACGGTCGCGGATGTCTCCCGGGACACCGTGGACGAAACTCCGAAAGGATGGGAAAACGTTCTCCCGCCGAAGGGACGGCTGTACACGAATTACCTGGTGCGGTATGATGGAGAGGGGCCGTATATCCACGCCGCGTCCAATGGCGCGGGTTCCTGGATCGAGCGAGATCTCGGACAGGTGGACCCGTCACGGTATCCGGTCCTGGAGTGGGAGTGGAAGACCATCAGCTTCCCGGCGGTGGAGTGGGAGCGGAACGATAAGCAGGACGACTTCACCATCCGCCTGGAACTGGTCTATGACTATAGCGGGGGAAAGTGGAATCCGCTGAACATCATGCGGAAGGGCCTCATCACCTCGTTCTTCCGGGGCAACCCCCCGGCAGCGGTTCTGAGCTATGTCTGGTCGGCGGAGGTTCCGGTTGACGAGCCCTATCCCAGTCCCGCCACGAGCCGGGTCACCGTGGTTCCCATCGAGTCCGGCGTGTACATGACCGGCCGCTGGATGCACGAAAAGCGGGACATCCTGGCCGATATCAAACGCTTTCTCCCCGGAGAGCGCAACCTGACGCTGAAGAAAATCCGCATCCGCTGCGACACCGATGACTCCGGCTCCACTGCCCAAAGCGGCATCCGCAACATCCGTCTCATCGGAGCGCCGGAATCGGAATAGTCCCGGGCAACATACCTGATATGGAAAAAGGGCGCACCACCGTGCGCCCTTTTTCCATATCCTCCACTCTCCGCCATGTCTCACCGCAGCAGGAGCATCTTTTTCCGCTCCGCGCCGGAAGGGGTGACCAGCTCGGAGAAGTACACGCCCGAAGCGACCGCGTTTCCCCCGTCATCCCTCCCGTCCCACACCACGGAATGCGCTCCGGCGGCGCGGCGGCCCTCGGCGAGGGTCTTCACTGTCTGGCCCTGGGTGTTGTAGACGGTGAGACGGACGTCTCCGGCTTCGGGCAGGGTGAAGAAGATCGTGGTCGAGGGGTTGAAGGGGTTGGGATGGTTCTGGTGGAGGAGGAGGGGGATGGGGGTGACTTCGGCGACGGGTACTATGGCTGAGTCAGGAATATAGTGCGTGAGGACCGCTCCTCCAAACCATAGAGAACCATCAGTATCGACTGCAATTGAGCGCACAAAGTTATCTCCAAGACCATCAGTGATGGAGAATATCTTCCAAGTTTTACCGTCGAATCGGGAAACTCCGCGGTCCTTTGATCCGAACCACATTGCTGCATTGGGTTCCATTGCTATGCTCAGGATGGTATTGCTTGCAAGCGAGTCTGTAAGAGTTTTTGTGTAAATGGTGGAGAGATGGTATACTTAAAGCCCACCAAAAACACAGGAGTGCAGTGATGAGTGAGATACGTCGTGAG
>JAWLHT010000207.1:0-9945 GCA_041690195.1 Candidatus Latescibacterota bacterium | reverse complement strand
CAGAAATCGATTCCCTGCTCGGCAGCGGCATATTTACGCCGAATTTCGAAGAGGAGTGGCGAAACTATCTCCGGTTCACTCGAACCGGCTCACTTACCTGACTGATTCCATCATCCCGCCGGGGTCCAGCAGAAGAACCGGTGATCCCGCGTTCCCGAGCCGGGCAACAGCGGCAACCGGCCAGCTTCCGGTGCAAACACCTTCCGGGGCGCCGATGGACTCGGCAGGTATATCCCGTATCTCTCCGACAGATTCCACGGATAATCCGGCGAGATCCGTCTTCCCTTCCAGAACCAGAACCCGACCGCGGTTCGAAGCGGTCTTCACGGCGGACTCGGACGCCTTCTCGCTCCGGCCGGTCTCCACCGTGAAATTGATCAACCGCAGTTCTCCCCCACGGTACGGAACGGCAGTAACCGCAGTCCGCAACGACTTACCGGATGGGAGAATTTCTCTGACCCGGTCAGCGGGAACGCAGAATGTCCTCTCATACAACGTGAAGATGACATAGCGGCCCGCCGCCTCGCGCAGTCCGTTCTCCGGGTTTTCCCGGTGCGGGTCCGCTCCGCGCATTATGGACATCCCCTCCGCGTCGATGAGCAACACCCGTGCACCATCACCGGAAATGATTCCCCGGATGCGGGGCTCGCCGCAGGGAGGCAGCACCCTGTCGAGAGAAATCCTTCTGGTTCCCACGACAGAATCGGCCAGGAATCCGTACCCGCGCCTCGCTCCCCCCATTATGATAACCCGTCCGCGACGCGGCGCCGGCGAGCCTCCCTTCCCCGACACCACCGAGGAATCCAGCACGGTTATCGTCTTCCCGCCATCATCAATCCTTCCATACACACCTCCCGGCACGGGCGCCAGAATCAGGCTTCCCACACCCTGTACACGGTCCACTTCTCCGGTCTCCAGCGCGAACAGCACTCCATTGCGGGAAAAAACCAAAATATCCAGCTCTGCGGACTGCTCCGGAACGGCAACCTCCGGTTCCGAAGCCTCTGGAGAAAGGGAGGAGACCGGCATGGGCGGGGTTTCCGGGTCGTCCTCCGGCATGGGTTCACCGGAGACCTGATTTACGATGGCCGGCTGTGTTGTTTCCCGCGCCTGTAAAGGTCCGTCCTCTGGCAAAGCCGCTTGCACCGGCCGGGGAGGATCGGAAACGGTTTCCGCTGAAGACCCAGCCCCGGGCAACGGCTGTTCCATGGGTTCCGACGCCCGGTCTCCGGCCGAAAGCCGCGCCGTTTCTTCCCGCGACGTCTGCGTTCCGGACGTCCGGCCTTTTTTCAAAGGGGCAGCCAACTCCGTCCCGGTCCCGGAAGATGCGCTGGCCGGGGGGGTTTCTCCGCGTTTCCGCTTTTCACCGGGTTCCGGTGCATCCACTGTCGCCGCGTTTTTCAACGGTTCCGGCGACCGCGGCTCTTCGGGAGGTACAACGGCAGCGCCGGTGCGGGCTTCTCGTATTGTCTCTGCCGCCGGAGCGGATTTCCGTGTATCGGGAAGCACCCCGGAACCGGGTACCGACCGATTCCCGGCAGCAGGGGCTTGCGCGGAAGACTCAGCAGGAACCTGCGAGACCGGTGCGGTTTCGGAAACACGCTGCTGCACTTGCGCCGGGTTTACCCGCTCCGTGGGAACAGCAGTTCCCGGGTGGGCTGCCCCGACCGGAGGACAAGCCGGCGCTGTTCCCGGTTTGGCCGGGGAGGCAGAAGTTTGGGCAGAGGGGACGACCTTTGTTGAGTGAGCAGCCTGAGCCACCGCGGTCATGAACGATTCCGCAGTGTTTCGCGGGCAGTATTCTATGGACTGGAGAACATGCCCCTGATCCTTGATCATTTTTCCGACGGCATTCACGAAAACCCGTCGCTGCAGAAGCATGGATTCTCCCTGCAGGGGAAGAGCGATGTACTCATCTCCCCGGACCGAGGGTACGGTTTCCAGACATACCCCGAACAGCCGTTGCCCCAGACGGATCAACGCCTCCGAAAACGGCCAGGAGGGAACAGGTTCCTCATGGAAAATCCAGACATGATAATGCCCCTTTCCCCCCTCCGCGACCTCTACCAGGGATGGAACACCGTAGACTTGGAGTTCGTCGGCAAACTGCCTGGCCTTGGAAAAGGGAAGGTCCATACCTCCGGACAGGTCGAAACGCGCCACGGAAAAGGCGGTTTCTCCAGCGCCGGAAAGAGGGTTCACCAGCACCGTCACGTCACCGTCCAGGTGATTCCGCAAAGCATCGTCCAGCGGATACTCTCCCTTCCGGTAGCGTCCCCTGCCCTCAATCTCGAACCGGTCCACCGTCTTGCAGAAGTGAACCCGGAGCAGGGCCGCGGGAATGGAACTTTCCACTCCCCGTTTCCGGGCGGGTTTGGGCGATTTCGTGGCGAGGACCCGTTCGGCGAGTCCGGAGCGCTTTCCGAAATAATCGTCCTTGCTCTTGAACCGTGCGGCACTCATAAAATTTCCTCGACCAGGCTGGCGAAGTCCTGGGCGCCAATACTGGCCGGATCATAATAGATCACGCTTTGTCCCATGGCTGAACTTTCGCCGATTTTGACGTTGCGCCGGATGACCGTGCGGGTCAGCTTCTCCCCGAAAAATGATTCGAGCTGCTTGAGCATTTCATTGGCCAGCACGGTGTTGGTATACAAGGTCGGTATAACCCGTCCGATTTCCAGACGGGGATTATAGTTCTCGCGAATGGCTTCGATGGTTTCCAGAAGCTTGCTGGTGCCAATGACGCTCAGATGCTCGCAGGCCACAGTGACATAAACCTCATCACTCGCCACAAGACCATTGATGGTGAGCGCACCCAGCGCGGGAGGAGAGTCGAGGATTATATGGTCGAATCTGTCGAGCACCGGTGCGAACGCTTTCTTGAGAATGCGCTCATACCCGATGGAAGCGAACACTTCACGTTCGACGGAAGCGAGGAGAATGTTGGCCGGGAGGAGCCAGAGGTTATCGCGGACCTGGACCATCACATCTTCCACCTTCAACGCCCCCTTGATGACATCATAGGTCGTGGCGTCGAAGGAATCGGGGTCGAATCCCGACCATGAGGTGAGATTACCCTGGGGGTCGGTATCCACCATAAGCACGGTACGACCGAGACGGGCCAGTTCGAAACTGACATTGAGCGAGCAGGCGGTCTTCCCCACTCCCCCCTTCTGGTTTGCGAAAATGCAGATTTTTTTCATTGCTCCTCCCGCCGCCGGACACACGGTCCGGCGACGATCCATGCACGAGTCGGTTTGCTGGGGACTGCCTGCCGGAGCAGGATGGGACGATATCGGCGTAAAGAGAGGCGGCCGGGCCGGAGGAAAAATGCGACTATTCTCCCGCCAAAGCAAGCCCGGATTTCATCGGGAACGCTTTTAGGACCGGGATGACGGAGAAACGGCTGCCGTCCAGCGGGACGGGCATACTCCACCGGACGAGAAGCCGAATATGTCGCGCTGTCTGCAGGGCACGGTCACCCACCCGCCCCGACCGTGTTGATCATGTCGAACATGGGCATATACATGGCAATAAGCGTCCCACCCATTATTACGGCCAGAACCACGATGATGATTGGTTCCATGATGCTGGTGAGGGTCTCGACCGCCGCGTTCACCTCTTCGTCATAGAAGTCGGCAATCTTGGTAAGCATCTGGTCAAGCCCGCCCGATTCCTCTCCCACTGCCACCATCTGGATGACCATGGGTGGAAAAACACCGGTTGCCTTCATGGGCTCGGTGATGGTTTTCCCTTCGGAGATGGCTCCGATCATGCTCTGGAGCGCTCTCCTGACCACCATGTTGGAGGCAGTCTTGGAGGTGATGTCCAGCGCCTCGAGAATTGAAACTCCGCTGGCGAGCAGGGTTCCCAGGGTACGGGAGAACTGTGCGACCGCACTCTTTTTCGCCAGATCGCCCATTACCGGTACGCGCAGGAGCAGCTTGTCAACGTTGTATCTCCCCTGCGGGGTTTGCCGGTATCGGGTGAACGCGATAAACGCCACGGTAATCATTCCCACGATGGGCAACACCTTGGACGGCGTCTTCATGAAATTGGACAGATTCACCACGAACTGGGTCGGTCCGGGGAGCGCCGCGCCCGAATCCGTGAACATCTTGGAAAACACCGGAATTACGAAAATGAGCAGCGCGGCTACCGCAACCACCGCAACCACGCTGATGACGATGGGATACATCATGGCGCCCTTGATTTTGCGATTGAGGGCCGCCGCTTTCTCCAGGAAAGTTGCCAGACGGTTGAGGATGGTATCCAGAATTCCGCCCACCTCGCCCGCCGCGATCATGTTGACGAAGAGTTCGGGAAACACCTTGGGGTGCTTGGCCATGCTGTCGGCAAGTGAATTCCCCGCCTCGACCCCGGAGGTAACCGACATGAGCACCTTCCGGAAGTGCGGGTTTTCGCTCTGCTCGGTGAGGATGGTGAGACACTGGATGAGCGGAAGTCCGGCGGAAATCATGGCCGCGAACTGCCGGGCGAATCCGGTGACGTTTTCCGGCTTTACCCCGGTACCGAATGTAAAGGATATCGGCTTGGGCTTCCGCCTGACCGAGGTAACCACAATTCCGCGTCCCCGAAGAAAACGGAACGCCTCGTCGCGGCTTTGGGCGGAGTATTCCCCCTTGACCGACTTTCCGCCTCTGGCCTTGCCCTCGTAAATAAATTCCGGCATGATACGGGCTCCCGTGCGGTTGAATAAACGAAGAATGCGGGCGTTGGAATCCGGAACCGCGCCTCGAAAAAGAACAGCCGGACTCGGCGCCGGTTCAGGCAAATTTCCTTTCAGCCCGATTTCGGCTCCCGGCTCCTCTATATCCGCTCCCTGGTTAACTCATGGTTTCCCGAATAACTTCCTCGTAGTCCACAATCCCGTTCTTCATCTTGAGAATGGCGTCCATGCGAAGCGTGAGCATGCCTTCACGGATGGCTTGATCCCGCAGGTCAGTGGTGGATACGCCGCTCAGAACGAGCTGCCGCAGCGCGGGAGTCATGACCATGACCTCGTACGCGCCGATCCGGCCCTTTTTGCCGGTGCCACTGCACTTGGGGCACCCGTTCGGGCCATAGATGACATCACCTTCCTGAATATCGAGAGACTCCCAGAGTTCGCGGGGAACCTGAACCGGCTTCTTGCACTCCTGGCAGAGCCGCCGAAGAAGGCGCTGAGCCTGGATAAGGTTGACCGCGGAGGCCACCTGAAACGGCGCAATACCCATGTCGATCATACGGGTGACCGTGCTCGGTGCGTCGTTGGTGTGGAGTGTGGAAAGGACGAGATGACCGGTGAGCGCGGCTTTGACCGCGATGCTCCCCGTTTCGAGGTCGCGGATCTCACCGATCATGATGATGTTGGGGTCCTGACGGAGGAAGGCTTTCAGCGCCGCGGCAAAGGTCATTCCGACCTCGTTCCGGACGAGCACCTGGTTGATGCCGAAGAGGTTGTATTCCACCGGGTCTTCGGCGGTCATGATATTCACATCCGTCTTGTTGATGCGGCTCAGGGCGGAATAGAGCGTGGTGGTCTTGCCCGAACCGGTGGGGCCGGTGACCAGCACCATGCCATACGGGGATTCAATGGCGTTGATGAAATTCTTCAGCGCCGCCTCGGTGAAGCCGAATTTGGTTAGATCGAGGGTAAGATTTCCCTGGTCGAGAATCCGCATCACGATCTTTTCGCCGAACAGGGTGGGCAGGGTCGAAACGCGAAACTCAACGGTTTTTTGCGGCATACGGATTTTGATGCGGCCGTCCTGGGGAACCCGCCGTTCCGAGATGTCCAGCTCACTCATAATCTTGATACGGGAAATCACCGCGGGCTTGAGCTTGTTGGGCAGGGGCGGCATTTCGTGCAAAACACCGTCTACGCGGAACCGCACGCGGACATGCTTCTCGAATGGTTCGATGTGAATGTCCGAGGCGCCACGCTTCACCGCATCGACCAGGAGAGAATTTACCAGCCGGACCAGCGGGGCATCATCCACGTTGACCCCGGTGATTTCATCTTCGCGTTCCTCGACAACCTCGAACTCCTCGCTTTCGATGTCGTCCAGGATACTGGAAATCTCCTCGGTGGTCTTGTAGACTTTGTCAATGGTGTGACGGATGGCGCTATCGGCGGCAATATAGGGCTCGACCTTGCAGCCGGTAATGAGCTTGATGGAATCGAGGGCAAAGGTGTTGGTGGGATCGGCGATCGCTACTTTGAGGAGTTTTCCCAGCTTTTCGAATGCAACCACCTGAAACTTGATGGCCACCTCGGCGGGAATGATGTTCACCACATCCTCATCAAGTTCCTCGACCCTGAGTTCCACGGGCTGGACGCCGAGTTGCTTGGCCAGGGTCTCGGTGAGGTCCCGCTCGCTTACAAAACCGAGTTCAATCAAGTTGCCGCCGAGATTGCCCCCTTTCTCACGCTGACGCTTGAGGGCGGCCTCCAACTGCTCAACCGAAATTTTCCTGTCCTTAACGAGCAGATTCCCGATCCGGGCGCCGGCCATGAGGTACATTCTCCCACGTGGGCATTCTTTACGACACTATTCCGCTGCTACAAAGTAAGCCATACAATTCTGGTTGTCAAGCGTGAATAAAACCGTCTCCCCCCGGTCGGCACAGTTCAGGGGCGCATGAAAAACTGCGCTTTGCGGTTTTTTGTGGGTAAACGAGTGATGGAAGAAGGAGTCAGGAGAAGGGCAACGGCCGCCCATGCCGGAGCGTACCGTTAAGACCGGTCGAGCCATGCATCGCCCCTACGGTCTTCCCTTTGTGCCTCTGTGCCTTTGCCCCTTCGCCATCACGTTGCACCATTCACGCGCATTTCCCCATAGAATACTGCAAAGAAGCCAAAAAACGTTTCACTCCGTATCGCGAAAGTCCCGTGACGAACGCAGAGTGTGACCCATCCCCGGCATCGGGTTCGATGCAGCACCCGGGAAGCGCCGTCATACTCCGGATCAAACCATCACCTCGAACAGCTTGTGCCGTCCGGTAAAACCCTTAAGGTCGAAATACCCGATACAGCGGGTTCTGATCCGTGAATTGGAACTGATCATCCGCTGAACCACTTCGGTGATAAAAATTCGGTCCATGCGGGGAAGCATGTCCTTTTTAATCCCGACAACGGTCTGGTGCATGTCATCGACCTTCACCGATTCGACCCGGAAAGCCATGTCCACCGCCATCCCGCGACGGTCGCCATCGGGCAGCACGGTGGTTTCCCCGAAATGAACTCCCATTCGGACATGGATGCCCCGGGACGCATCATCCTCCCGGAGATCGGCCAGAAGTTCGAGCGCGGCCCGAACAGCGTGTTTGGCGTTGGCAAAAACCACCATGAACCCGTCGCCGGTACCCTTCAGGAACTCCGCCGGAATTTTTTGGAGCACGGCATTCAGCTTTCCGGAAAGTACATTCTTCACTTTTCCGGCCATCCGGTCACCCATTGCATCGGCGATCCGGGAAGATGCGACCATATCAATGACCAGTATGGCTTCCGGAGCCCCTTCCCCGGAATCCGGCATACTGATTCTTTCGGCGGAACGCCGGGAAAACTTGAGGAAGGTTTTTCCCACCTGAAAAATATCACCCGGGCGGACCTCAACCGGCTCTCGAACCGCTTCACCGAGCAGGAATGTCCCATTTCGGCTGTCCCGGTCGGCAAGAACCAGCCGTCCATCGTGTTCAATGCGCAATTCGGCGTGGATTCCCGAGATGTAGGGATCTCCGGAAATGGATACTCCCGCCTCCGGTGCGCGACCGATCACACAGGTTCCGGGGGTAAGCGCATATCGCCGACCTTCCTGCTGTCCGTTCAGGATAAGGAGGTACATGATACTCACGATCCCCTTGAACGATATTTTGAAAATATCCGATCGCATCCCACCATAATGCCGCAGGCGTTCCCTCGAACCGAAGGTGATTCAGTTCTTCCGGGATGCAGGCGCTGGCGGGAAACCATTCCCATTCGGTTCACGCTGATTTCCCTGAATAGAGGGACCGGCCTGTCGTTCCCGATCCGAACTCCCGAGCCGGGTTTCAATATAGGGTTGCCGATTCTCTGCTGTCAACCGCAATGTAAAGCCCCTGCACCGGGGAGAAACCGCTTGACAAAACCCGTCCCGGGCGATATAGTTACACCCGATATTCCACACTCGACGCAGCGGGGGAAGAATCATGCAGGAGGACTGGAGCATTACCCTCAGTGTTCTGGAATCGCCGGACACGGCCTTGATCGGCCAGCAGAAAGTCTTCTACACTTCGCCCATTTCCATCGGAAGGGCCGAAAACAATGACATGGTTCTCCCGGATCCGACAATATCCAGGAATCATGCCATCCTCCGGATCACCAGCGATTATACGCGTGTGTTCATCACCGACATGAGTACCCACGGAACGGAAGTTTCCGGGAGGGCCGTTCCCAGGGGACTCGGCTCCGGCTTTACCATCGAGTCGGGCGAGAACATTCGTATTGGCGATACGCTGATCCGGTATGATCTCCAGCTCAAGCCGAGCGTTCAGGCCACCATGGTGGGAAAATTCGACACAAGCATCCTGGACCTGCCCTCCGATGACACGGGATTCCCGTTCTCGACAGAGCTGCCAGCCGAAATCCCGCAACTTGAGGCCGCCCAGAAGGGATTCAGTCCTCTGGCGCTCACCATCATCGGGATCTGTCTGGTTCTGATGTTCTATTTGGTTTTCTTCGTTGACTGAAGCTGGTCGCCGCGCCGGAGAGGGGGAGGACACAATGCTCAAGATGACTTCGGCCGGGTATACCGACACGGGACGGGTTCGTGCGGGAAATGAGGACGCGTTCCTCGTTCGGGAGCCGCTGCTCATAGTCGCCGACGGCATGGGCGGCGCTGCCGCTGGAGAAGTGGCCAGTTCCATCGCGGTCAGAACCGTAGACTCCATCGTGGACGGCAAAGTCCCCGCATCGTTTGAGGCAGCGGAAGATATTCTCCGGTCGGCCATCCGCGAAGCTGATGAGCGGATCCGATCTGTTGCGGAACAGAATCCGAAGCTTTCGGGCATGGGAACAACGGTGCTGGCGGCGTTCATGGTGAATGAACGGCTGGTGATCGGCTGGGTGGGCGATTCACGAGCCTACCTGATAACCGGGCGCGGAGATGACGGTTCGAAAAGGGGGAAACAACCGCCGGTGAACCCGGAGGCGCAGACGGTCATCCTGAAAACAATTGATCCCGGTACGGAACCCGTTTCTTCCCCGGAAATCAGCAGAGTCACCGATGACCACAGCGTTGTGATGAGTCTTGTTCAGGCCGGAGTCATCACCGAAAAGGATATCCGCACGCATCCGCTCCGCAACCGGATCACCCGCTGTGTCGGAAGCATCGGCGGACAGGAACCGGAATTCACGACTGTCACCCCCCGCAGTGGAGACGTGCTGATTCTTTGTTCCGACGGGCTTTGGGAAATGATGCACGAAGACCTTATCCTGGCAGTGACCTCCTCGACCCCGGACCCTGACGAAATGTGCCGCCGTCTCATATCCGCCGCCAACGACGCCGGGGGGCACGACAACATCACCGTCATCGCGGCGATATTCCGCGAATAACTGAAACACCGGCCGGCAGGGAAAGACATGCCTGGCGTCCTTCTCCTCCGGCCGGTAATCACTGTTCCATCCGGTGCAGCGCTTCCGGCCCGTTTTCCCGTATAAACTTTCTGCGTCACTGATATATCCCGCAGCCTCCGTCACCCGCCTCTTCCGCCCCGGACGATTCGAAACCCCACGTGAGGAGCGCGAGAGGCCGGATCGTTGCCCCCGCGCATCGCCACCCGTACCGCCGTCATTAACTCCTGCACTACCATTGCCACCGCCACCACCACAGGCAATGAGCAGCGCGGACAGCATTAGCACCATCAGCCAATGTAGCAAACGCATCGCTTTTTCCTCCATTG
>JAWLHT010000206.1:0-9960 GCA_041690195.1 Candidatus Latescibacterota bacterium | reverse complement strand
ACTGGAATCTCGCCCTCCACCAACTTTCTATCAGGTTCGAGGGCCGTGTCCAGATGTAAAATCAAAATCCCATTTACACAAAAATTCCGACAGAACCAGGCGGTGGAGAATATTACATCATCAGCCGGTCATTCGGGACTACTGTGGGCGCGTCAATCGGAATCTGGCTGTATTTCTCCCAAGCCATATCAGTCGCGTTTTACATGCTCGCTTTTTCCGAGGCATTTCGACCCTTGTTTCCGCTGGTGAAGCAATATATTGGATTCGAGCCCGACCCCCGGCTGATCGGTATCCCGGCGACATGCATACTTCTGTTCTTTATTTTACGGAAAGGCGCGAATATTGGAGTAAAGATGCTGTGGATTGTCAGCGGCATACTTGCGGTTTCTCTGGCTATGTTTTTCCTTGGAAAGCCAATTGTTTCCCTTTCCGAGGTTAATCTGAATGTCAAAATACAGGATCCGGACAATTTTTTTAAAGTGTTCGCCATCATTTTCCCCGCATTCACCGGCATGACCGCAGGAGTCGGCCTTTCCGGCGATTTGAAAAATCCGGCGAGGTCTATTCCTCTCGGGACTATGGGGGGTACATTGGCCGGGATGATCGCCTATGTTTTCATCATCATTAAACTGGGAACGTCCGCGTCTCCGGCAGATCTGGCGAGCGACCAGTTCATAATGAGCCGTATCGCGATATGGGGACCGATCATCTTCTTCGGGCTCGGCGCCGCCACTCTTTCTTCGGCGATCGGCTCCATTCTTGTCGCGCCACGGACCTTGCAGGCGCTCGCCTATGATAATGTCTTTCCCACGGAAAGGATCAACCGGTTCCTGCACGCCGGAAAAGGCGAGGTCAACGAGCCGGTGAATGCAATGCTAATAACTTCGGCCATCGCGATTTTGTTCATTTCGATGGGCAATGTAAATTTCGTGGCACAGATTATCAGTATGTTTTTCATGGTGACCTATGGCACGCTCTGCGCGATCAGTTTCTTTGAGCATTTTGCCGGAAACCCGTCATACCGTCCTTCGTTCCGTTCGAAGTGGTACTTGTCGCTTCTCGGAGCGATAGCTTCATTTTTTATGATGTACCAGATGCAACCGGTATACGCGGTGCTCGCGGTCATAGCCACGGGCCTAATTTATTACTGGCTGAAACGTAACCAGAAGAACGAACGTGATCTCTCGGAAGTGATTCAGGGCGTGCTTCTGCAGCAGACACGCCATATGCACGTGCTCATCCAGAAAAAACGGGCCAGTCAGACAGTAACCAACTGGCGGCCTTCGGTTATCGCCATATCCTCAAATTCCTTTACCCGGCTGTCGTCCTTCGATATGCTGCGCTGGATTTGTCAGCACTATGGCTTTGGCACCTATACCCACTTCATCAAGGGAAACCTGACCACGGAAACCAACAAGGAAGCCAGCCAGCAATACGAACGCCTGGTCGGTATGGTACAGTCGAGTGATGCGTCCATATATGTTGACACTATCATTTCTCCCAGTTTCAAATCCGCCGTGGCACAAATGGTACAAGTGCCGGGGATCTCCGGAATGGAGAACAACAGCATCTTCTTTGAGTTTCTTCTGGAGGAAAAAGACGCGCTGGTCGATATTGTCGACGGGTGCCAGTTTGCTGGAATTGTGGGATATAATGTATGTATTCTGCGTGGATCGGAACGACGGTTCGGGTATAAAAAGGACATCCATATCTGGCTGACCCCAGGAGACTACCAGAATGCAAACCTGATGATTCTGCTTGGCTACATCATCAGCGGACACCCCGAGTGGAAGAAAAGCAAGATCGTGCTTTTTGCCGCGTTCAACCAAGAGAATATGGACGAGGAGGTCGGCAGGCTCAATGAGTTGATAACCAGGGGGCGCATTCCCATTTCCTTGAAAAACGTCACCAAGATTCCCTTGCAAAAGGAAATACAGTTCGATGAGATGGTCAACAAGTATTCCGAGGTATCCGATCTCGTGATTACCGGATTTTCCCTGAACAAACTGCAGCAGGACGGAGGGGTTTTCCTGAGAGGATTCGACAACATCAAGGACATGCTGTTTGTTCGCGCCAGCCAGGATATTCTCATCGTGGAATGATACCACAGCAACAAAAAAACCGGGACGATTCATTTTCGGGGAGAAGAACCATCCCGGCCCTTCATCTCCTGTCCCCCACAGAGGCAATGTTGTTCATATAAGCACAAAAAGAAGGGGGGGTAACACCGGTAGTGCGTATCTCCCCCACACGAGTAACTCACCCCTCTTGATCTCCCTTTTTGTCATCCCAGCTCTCCAAGGTGGGGACACCCCCCCGCCTCTCTCCAGAGAGAGGGGGAATTGAGCCATAGGAAGCACTGAGATGGCCGATAACGAGTCATCCCCTCTCTTGCGAGAGAAGGGGAACGAGGGGTGAGTTATATTTTCAGGCCTGAATCACAAAACAACCGTTCACTACTATCTGCTTATCTTTACGACAATGGGACCGAGGGGTGAGTTACTCTTTTCCGAGGGTTCTTTCGGTGAACGCGTCCCGATGCTTCGGGCAAAGAAAGGGGGCGCTTCCGGCCGGCGGCGCCCCCTTTCCACACAGAAATATGTACCGCCCCAGTTACACCATCTTTTCCTTCTTGGGATCCCAATAGAACGCCTTGCCCTGACGGTAGGCTTCGACTCCCATTTTGATGGCGACCATCGTGGACACGCCGAGTTCGACATTGCAGAAGAGCTTGGTGTCCTGACGGATGGCGTCGATGAGGTTACCCTCCATGTCACGTTGATTGCGGGAGGGAATGATTACCTCGTCATACCCGTCGTGCATGTCCCGGAACTCCTGCCGGAAATCGCCGTTGCCGGAATAAGTGGCTTCCGGCCTGTCCTCGGGGAAATCGATGGTGCCGCATTGGCCGTAGACACGGGTCGGGACCTGGGTGTCGTTGGTGAGCCAGCTCGCCAGGTACACCGAGAACTCCTGGGGATAGTCCACCACCATGGCGAATACATCCGGAATATCCCGGCCGTCCTTATAGACATACAGCCCGCCGCCGGCGCTCACCCGCCGCGGATATGCGCCGTTTTCCCCCACGATGGCCAGAAGCAGCGGGGCGAGGTAATGATAGAGAAGATCGGTCGCCACGCCGCCGTTGTACTGGAAGTACTTGCGGAAGCGGAACATGTGCTCCGGGTTGAACGGAATTCTGGGAGCCAGGCCGAACTCGTGTCCGAGCCAGAGATCCCAATTGATGTAATCCTCGCCCGTTCCGTGGGGACCGGCTCCTTCATCTATCTTGAACCAGCGATTGAAAGCGCACTCGCGGACATTGCGGTTGAAACTGCCCTGGGCCATGGTGACCTTGCCGATCTTGCCATCCCGGATTTCCTGCTGGGCTTTCCAGTACCGGGCCTCGGAGGTGCGCTGCGGACCGACCTGGAGGCACTTGTTGTAGCGTTTTACGGCGTCGCGTACGGCCAGCGCCTGCTCAACGGTGAGCGTAATGGGTTTTTCGAGGTAGACATGCTTGCCGGCTTCCATGGCGTCAATGGCCATCTTGGCGTGCCAGTGGTCTGGCGTGGCGATCAGAACGGCATCTATATCCTTATTGTCGAGAAGCTTGCGGTAGTCGATGTACTCCTGCGCGTTCTGCCCGGCTTCCTTGCAGATGTTCATGGCGCGGGACAGACGACGCTGATAGACATCGCTCAGGCCGACCACCTGAATATTGTCGTCGCCGCTGCGTCGTACCAGACTGTGCAGATGGCCGGTGCCCATGCCGCCGAGACCGATGCAGCCGAAATTCACCCGGTCGTTGGCCCCAAGTGCCGAGGAAGGCGCCATGCCCGCGGCCGTCACCGCGCCCGCCGCCACCGCCGCGGTCTTCATGAAGGTCCGCCGCGAAGAATTCTCGCTCATGGAAAGTGCTCCTTTCAGTAGGAAACCCTGCCGTTCCGCCCCGCTGCGACACGCATCCCGGGAGGCGGGAAATGTATGATTCAACTCCGTATTTGCACTATATCAATAATGCCGCTTCACAAGCAAAAAGCAAGGGGGAAAATGGGTCAGCTTTCATTCCTTCTCCAAAAAAGAGAGTTTTTCGGCTGTTTTTTGGAAAGCCTGAATCACCGTTCAGTCCCGTTCGGAGAGGGGATGACTTGTTATCGGCCCTCTCGATGCTCCCTGTGGCTCGGTCCCTTTGCTCTGCAAGCGCCGGTACGCCCGGTTACTTCACCGGTTCCAGGCGGAAGACGCGGGTCTCCGGTGCGTCGAGGTCGAAGCTGACCCGGCTCGTCTTTTTGGAGAAGAGCTTGCCGGTGACAACGTCGTACACCCGGAAGGAGCCGGGGAGGGAGATGGTCTTCTTCCCCGACCAGGCCGAATGGAGCGCCACCACGCTCTTGTCCGCCATGAGGACGTCGTTGGTCTCCGAATACACGTGCGCACCGGCGTAACGGGCGATGTTCCGCCACAGACCGGCGGGAAGGGGGACGGCGGTGACGAACACCGAGGCGTAATCCCCCGCGCCGCGGGAGGCGATGTCCTGCGGGCTCCGGGCCGCGCCCTTTCCGTACTCCTGCACCGCCATGCCGGTGTAACGGTGTCCGCCCTTGGACCAGGCGTCAGCCAGGATTATCCCATCCGTGGGGAAAAGCAGGGGCCCGTAGGAGAGCGGGCTGCCCACGATGGTATCCTCGGGCAGACCGGCGGTCAGGGCATGCCCGGCGTTGGTCACCAGGAATCGCCGGGGCGAGTTGACGTTCACCATCTGGAAGGGAAAGCCGGTGAGTTCCTCCGCCGATTCGGTCCCGACCTTATCGCCGTCGGAGATGCCCGAACCCGGCCCCCACACCACCACGACGCCGTCGCGGAACACCTTCTCCTTCAGCACGGCGAGCTTTTCCGGGGTCACCCGGAACAGGTTGGGGAAGTAGTAGACCCGATGGCGCGGGAAGTTGTCCAGCTTCAGGTCCTCGAAAAGATAGATGTTCCGGGGAACGCCGCACCGGGACATGCCCATCTTCCATTCGGACATCACCGCCTCGTTGAGGAAATTCCCGTCGCCGTTGGTTTCCAGCGCGCAGGTGTCGTCGATGATCATGGCGATGCCGGGGACGGTTTCGTGCTCCCACTCGATGGACTGGTTGATGACCTCCGACTGGCGTTGAACGAGGTTCTGGATGCCGTCATCACGGAGCCAGCCGCCGCCGAACTCCATCCAGTAGGAGGTGAATCCCCGGGTGAAGCTCGCGGCCAGGTTGCGCCAGGTGATCGCGGCCAGTTCCTTCAGGTCTTTGGCCCGGGCGATCTCGTTGCCCGGAATGAGGTGGGTGCGGGTGTCCATCTCGCTCATGAAATACTTGCCCCGGAGGATGATGGAATCCACGATTCCCTCCGGCTCGTAGACGCCGCCGATGCCCCGGGCCTGGTAGTCGTGGGGAGTGATCAGTCCGCTGAATCCCGGGGTGTCGAAGAGTTTGGCGATATTCATGTGCCCCGAGCCGCTCATGGTCTCCGGGTACGCCGTCCGCCAGCCGAATTCCTCCCGTGCCGGGCCGCCGTACTTGAAGAACCCGAAGTTGCTCCAGCCCTGCATGGTCTGCTTGAAGCAGTCGTGGATGAGAAGCACGTTGCGGTCCACGGCACGGTTCATCGCCTCCTGGGTTTGGGTGAACCGTTTGTGCCAGAGTTCGGCCTGGAGTTCCAGGTAGTCCCGCAGGGCGCGGTTCTCGCGGGCGTTCTGCCAGTAGCGGAGCTGGGCGACCTCCGGGATCGTCCCGCGCAGCTTGTCCGAGGGGATTTTCACCGTCCCGAAGGTGAGCGACGGGTCGCCGTAGGCCTCCCGCAACTTCTCCGCCGTGCCGTACTTCCGTTGCAGGAAGGAGCGGTATTCCCGGAGCATGAGGGGGTTATGGTCGAAGAGCAGCCCCTCGTGGAGGGCCGAATGGCTTCCCTCGGTCACCTGAAAATTGGCATAGCCGATCACCCGGTTCGCCCAGGGACGGGACTCGATGTGCCGGACGAGATCTTCGGTTACCCGTTCCGCGGTGCTCCAGAACAGGTCGGAGGCCAGCGAGGGGGCCTGTTCGGTGTCCACGCTGAATTCCTCGGAGAGGAAATACTCCTCGGGATGCGTCTCATACCACGATTGAGGGGCCCGGATGCCGAACCGGACGATGATCCAGGCGTCCGGGTCGCCCTCGATGATGCGGGATGCGGCTTCCTCCAGTGAAATCCGGTTGCCGGTCATCTGCTCATTCTCCCGCAGCACGGGACCGCCCTCCCAGTGTACCACCGGCGGCTCGATGAAGTACACCCCCATGGGGTGGCGGTAGAACAGGGGGAGGTCCTTCTCCCAGGCGCTCCGCCCGAAGGTGGAGTACCCGGGCAGGGCGCTGGGTTTCCCGTCGATGAACACCACCGGCCTTCCCTTGTACGGGCGCACCTGGACATCGGGGAGATTCGCCGCCGGAGCGGATACGGCGAAGAAAACGCAAAGCACGGCGAGCGTTGCGGAGAGAATGGTTTTTTTCATGGAATGCTCCGTGTTTGAGTCGTGTGCGCGAAGGATATCTGACTCGCTCTTTTGCTTCCACAGGCGCCGGGACAGGATGCGTATCATGCGAACGGTGAATCATGTCGTGATAAAAGGCCGTGGAAAGCCTGTCTGAATGGGGATGCGGGGGAATACCCGGAACTACTTGTCTGAATTGGGATGCGCAGGATAAAGACGGGATGAAAGAGCGATGAAAGAGCGATGAAAGAATCCCACATCCGCCGTTTTTGTCTTTCATCCTCTTTTATCCCATACATCCCCCGCATCCCCATTCAGACAGATTCTTTCCGTACTTCCCGGTTTTCCCAGCGCCTATTTCACCATCACATCCCAGTATTTCGCTGTCTTCGATGTTCCCGCGGGGCCGGTGACTTCGAGCAGGACAACGTAGTAGATTCCCGGCTCCTTGTAGGTGTGAACGGGATTGCGCTCCGTGGAGGTTTCGCCATCGCCGAATGTCCACTTCCAGCTTGTGATCTCGCCCACGGACTGGTCGGTGAAAGCGATGGTGCGGTTTCCGAGTTCCGCAAAGCTCCACTTCGCCTCGATGGGCTTGAGGAATTTCTTCTCCAGCGGCATGAGACGGAAGGCGCAGAGATAGGAGCCGTCCTTGACCATGTTGACATCATGCGCCAGGTTCACGTGGCCGTCCCGCTTGTCCCCGTCGAAATCGAGGATGGACCAGGCGAGCCCGATGATGGTGTTTTCAACCAGCTTGGAAACGACCGCCTTTTCCGGCCCCTCATGTGGAGCATAATCGAAGGGGGTGATCCAGCATTCCAGGACCAGTTTCCCGCTCTCGCCGGGGTGAAAATTGTAGGAATAGGCGTAATTGGCCCAGGGGAACTCGGCGATCCAGGGCTGGCAGCCCCACACCAGGCACCAGCAGTTGTTCACCGGGGGCGTGTAGATGTGATAGTTCTGGCCGTGCACACCGCTGAATGCGAAGTGGTTTTCGATGCGGTCCTTGATTTGCGGATTCTGGATGAACGGTCCGCCGGAGAGATCGGCGTCCACCGCGATCTCGAAAATGTCGTTCAGGTAGCCGCGGGGGTTGAAGCGCCCGAAATCCCAGAAATCATCGTAGGCTTCGTAGAGGAAGTAGAGGCGGTTTTCGCCCTTGACCCAGCCGACACGGACTTTCACGTCCAGGTCCTTCGGGTCGATATTCGTCCCGTGGCCGTCCTCGGTGTCGTTGAGCAGGCCGGTACCGTAGATGTATTCGTCCGGGACGATGTTCCAGTCGCTTGTGTCGCCGTCGATGCGGGGAATCTGGTCCCGGGGGAACTGGAAAATCTTGAACTCCATGTCCGGACGGGCCAGGCCGTGCGCGGAGGTGGACGCGGTCATGACTGCCAGCAGGGCGAGGAAGAAAAGACGCTGTTTCACCGGGAATTGCTCTCCTTTCCGGATGGTTGCCGATGCTTCTGTGGAATGTGTATCAAATAATGGCGGCGCGCGGCAAAAGCAAGCGGAAAGAGAGGGAAGGGGGCAGGCCGGAGCCACTGATCATCCCGTGTGCTCCTGTATGCCCAAGACTATCCGTTGTGTTTACGATTTTGAGCCGGAGGATGAGGCCCGGGGCGGGCCCTTGCATTCAGTTTTGACACAATACTGGTATGAAGACGGAAAACCACGGAGATGCACCGCGACAAAATCATCTGGTGCGGGGAACGGATCTGGCGCGGCGCTTTATAGGGATATTCGGTGGGGAAAAAGGGGCATAAAAATGGCGGAGAGGCAGGGATTCGAACCCTGGTGCAGCTTGTGGCCGCAACTCGCTTAGCAGGCGAGCACCTTCAGCCGACTCGGTCACCTCTCCGCTTGTACAGATTGATATAATAGCAAAATTCAACCGGTCCCGCAAGCACTTTTCCATGACCTGAACATAGACTGACTTCCCCGGGAAAAACTCCCGCGCCGTCCGGACCAGGACCGCGGTAAACAACGACTGTCCGGGCGCAGAACAGGTCCACGGATTGTGTGATGGTGATGGAACGTATTCTCTCATCCATCTGCGCACGGGGGCGCGTGTTTCTCCGAGGGGAAACAATCCTGGATGCGAACTGGAGCGCTCGAAATCCGGCTCCGTGCCGTGGACCTGTCCCGAACAGCCGCGGATTACCCTTACTGTGCCGCGCCGCCGGATTCTGCGGCTTTCTTGCGCCTTGGGCCGCGGCGTCTTACTTCGATCAGTCCCGCGCTCTGCAGATACTTTTTCAGCGGTGTTTTTTGTTTCTGAATTTCATCGAGGCGCGCCTTCAGTTCCTTTTCCTGCTTTTCCAGTTCCGCGAACTTTTCGCGGGCCATCTCATGGAACCTGTCTTCACCGTTCATTTAACATTCCTCCTTTTGAAAAAATACAGCGTACGTTGATGAAAAGATAATGTTACCTGAATTTATAAATAATTGTCGATTGATTTGCTATTCTTATTTTTTGTTACTTGAATTGGAAAATAACTGAATGAAACACGAATTGCAGTACTATCGGGAGGAAGTAAGATAATCATCTCCGCGCATTATGTCCCGCACAAACGCAGCAGGAAGTCATTTCATATACTTCCCGTATTGACGGATGTGGAAACACGGCAACGGTTGTCTATCCATACCGTTGTGCCGAAACATGAATTGTGCGTTGCCCGGTAATATCCCGTCTTATATTTTCACTATGATACCGCCTGTGCTTTCCTGCGTTGTCTGTCATTCAAATAATCCGTTTTTTCCGAATGCGGGCAACGAGCGATGACCGTGAATGACGGTGTTTCTATCGCAAGCTCTCTTGCGCCATATGTGCAATTCCTTCACTTGACCGGACACGGAGTGATACCGTTTATCGACAGGGGAGTTGGCGGGAAGGATGCGGTCATTCGTACCAGAAAAACCGGCGTGTGCCGTGGGGGAAAAAACGGAGCAATCTGGAATCTGGCATCGGAACAAGCGGACAATACGGCAAGCGAGCATTGCTTGTATGGTAAAGGAAGGAGTGTGCAGTGCGAGCGGGAGGGGGAGTTTCCTCCCCCTCCTCTCACATCACCGGGTATCCTGCGGTTTCCGGTATTCCTCGGTGCCTGACATCCTGCAGGCGCCCAGTGATATCTCGCTGTCTCCGTCCACCTCTTCCCGGTTCAGGCTCCCGCGCGCGGCATTCGCCAAACATGTTCAGAACATTGGATGCGGTGCTCAAACGAATTCAGCCCTTCTCCGACTGGTTATATCCTCGCCCGGATGTGGCTGCTTCGTATGCGGCGTCTGTTCGTCGGGCCGGAGTTTGCCCGCGGCTTCATATAATACGAAAATGCGATCAATACATAAGACGGTTATCGGGTTGGGTCAGAAAGAGGTTGCAAAGTAGTGACAGGAGTTATACATTATAAAGTATTACACTTACCTGTCACGGGAGGCAGCCATGG
>JAWLHT010000205.1:0-9972 GCA_041690195.1 Candidatus Latescibacterota bacterium | reverse complement strand
GGAGCGCATGGCGCTCTCCCCCGGCCGGTTTCGCCGCCGGGGAACCGGCGGACTCCCCGGCGTTCAGAACCAGGGAGAGGCCCCCGGCGGTGACGGTGACGCTCCCGCCCGGCGTCCTCGCCACGTACCCCGTCCCGCCGCCCGGTTCCCGCCATTCCGTAAAGGCAATGGGGACCGAAAGCTGACCGTTAAGTGAAACCATTTCCGCTCCGGGTCGTCCCGGAACGGTTATGGACAGAAGGGTAAGGGTCAAGATGAGAGGAAAAGGGCGTGTCATGTCAGTCCTCGGGAAAGGGGTGGTCATCGTATACCAAAGAAACAGAGCAATTACTGTGCCCGCAAGGATAATCCACCGCGTTCCATGCCGTTACGTGAGGAGTGCAGTCTGATGGACATTTCGGGTGTCCAAAAACGGACGCTCGATGTCCGATTTCGGACACCCGAAATGTCCCGGATTACCGGACTTGAATCACGGGATAAAAACGAAAACGGGAGCCCACATGGAGCGTCCGTTGTGTTTCCCGCCGCGACTATCCTATTTTTGCTGAAATGGCCCGATCCACAGTGGGGTATAAAGCAGGGCGTCCCGCGCGGGACGCCCTTCTTTATTGGCACAGGAGAAGCGAAAAATCACGCTTATTTCGCCGGGTTGCCGTAAAGCCGTTTGTTCGCGGCGGAGATCTTCGCGGCATCCATTTTGATCAGGGCGCGGTCATAGGTCATGAGGCCGTTGACCTCTATTTCCACATCGCTGGTCTGGGTGTACACGGCGGCGGCCAGCCCCCGATTCTTGAGGGGGACGAGCTTTTCGATGAGGTCGAGATAGGCTGCGGTGAGCGCCTCGGAGTTCTCGAAGCTCCGGTATCCCCAGTTCTTCTCATCCTGCCAGGTGTGGCCTTTCAGGGGGAGTCCCAGACCGCCGAACTCGCCGAGCACCGCCGCGCGGGTATTGGAAAGCGGCGGCATGTCGGGGCCGGGATAGCGGTGAATGTCGTATACGTCTCCCACGTTGCGGTCCGACCATCCGCTGGTGTTGTTGACCAGCCGCGAGGGATCGTACCGCTTGATCCAGTCGGTGATCCGCTCGGTGGCGTACTGGCCCCATCCCTCGTTGAAGGGGACCCACATCACGATGGAGGGGTGGTTGTACTTCGTGTCGATCAGCCCTTTGAGTTCTGCCTCGAACTGCCGCGCGGACTGGGCGGTGCGCTCGATGTCCTTGTCGTTGGGACCGATGTACCGGTCGCCGCTCGGCATGTCCTGCCAGACCAGGAGCCCCAGCTTGTCGCACCAGTAATACCAGCGGTCGGGTTCGATCTTGACATGCTTGCGGGCCATGTTGAACCCGAGCTGCTTTGTGACCTCGACATCATATTTGAGCGCTTCGTCCGAGGGGGCGGTGTAGAGGCCGTCCGGCCAGAACCCTTGGTCCAGCGGCCCGAACTGGAAGAGCGGCGCGTTGTTCAGCATCAGGCGGAGATAGCCCTGGGAATCTTTCCCCATGCTGATTTTCCGCATGCCGAAGTAGCCGGATACCGTGTCGGTCAGCTTCCCGTTTGCCTGGAGCGTGACCTCCAGATCATAGAGGAACGGCGAATCCGGAGACCAGAGCCTGGGATTTTTGATGGGGAGTTCCAGTTCATCGGCGGCTTTGCCGGTCTTCTCGGCGACCGTCCTGCCGCCGTCGAGAGCGCGGACCGTAACCGTGCAGCCCGCGACGGCTCCGGTGCATTCGGCGGATACCCGCAGGACGCTCCGGTCCACATCCGGGGTCAGCTTGAGGCGGGAAATCGAGGTGTCCGCGACCGGCTCCAGCCAGACAGTCTGCCAGATGCCGGTGGTCGGGGTGTACCAGATGCCTTCCGGACGCAATACCTGCTTGCCGCGAGGCTGATACCCGGCATCGCTGGGGTCCCATACCGCCAAGACGATTTCCTGGGGACCGCGCCCGGTGAGCGCGCCGGTGATGTCCACGGTGAAGGGATCATAGCCGCCCTGATGACGGGCGAGTTCCCGGCCGTTCACCCAGACTGTGGATTCCCAGTCCACCGCGCCGAAATGCAGGAGGACCCGCTTGCCCTTCCAGGCGGAGGGAATCTCGAATCCCTTTTTGTACCAGAGCCGGAAATCCGGTTCCACGGTCTTCTGCACCCCTGAAAGAGCGGATTCGATGGGATAGGGGACCAGTATGCCGCCGTCGAACACCGCCGGACGGTCTTCGTTTCTCGGGCGGACAGCGTATTCCCAGGAGCCGTTGAGGTTCAGCCAATCCGAGCGGACCAACTGCGGGCGGGGATATTCCTGCCACGTTTTGCCCAGGGCTACCGTCGCGGTCCAGCGGGTGGACAGCCGGGCATTCACGTTTCCCTGCGCCTGGGCCGGAACGCCGGAGTATGGCAGGGTCAGGGCGGTCGCCATCAGCACCATTGGCAGGAACATTCGTACAGCCATATCTGCATCCTTTCCCGGGTGGTTGTATAACGGTGATCATACGATCGCGTATCCAGTCGGAAACGATATATAATATACACCATATGTATCGCGGGCAAGGGAAAAGACGGCCGGAGTGAACAGGAGCAAAAACGGCTGGAACAGTTTGAACCATCATATGTCGATGCATGGACTTTGATGGTGGTCTGGTGACGTCAGCAAATCCGAAAAGAGTAACTCACTCCCTTGCTTCCCCTCTCTCGCGAGGCGCCTGGGTGAAAAAAGGGAGAACCGAGGTGCAGGACAAATTATGATGAGATAATTTCTCCTCTGCCTCTCGACGTGAAGACGTATGTGTTTTTTTGCTGGATTCCGGGCTGCGGCTTCCGTATTCTACCTTTCTGTTGTGGCTGATTTTTTTCGGGACGGAATATGAAGGAGGGGACGAATGAAACGACGTGACGCGATCCGTATGGTTCCCCTGTCCATGGCCGGTATGGCCGGCATGGCGGGACGGGTGTTCGGGCAGGAAGGTGAAGGACGGCCGATACCCCGGTTCGATGAGCCGCTTGCCCTGCAGTACTCGAAGAAGGTGCGGGAGCGCCTGACCTGGATTCGGGAAAACCAGTCCGAAAGCCTCATGGAAGCGGCCCACGCCATCGCCGGGACAGTGGAGGCGGGCGGTCAGTGCTATCAGGCCGGCTGGGACGCCGGGCACACCGAGGGCGATTCCTGGCCCGGACGCAATGGCGAGCCGGAAATCTTCTCCACGAGTTTCGACCCCGGGAAGGCCAAAAAGGGCGATTTGCTCCTCACCTCCGGGCAGGCGAACAATGCGGAAGAACTGGTCAAGAAGGGTGTTTTCATCGTCGGCTGCCCGAGCCCCTGGAGCGGAGACGCCGGTCTGCGGGAACTGGTGCGCGAGGATGTGCAGAAGATGACACTGCGGCCCTATGCCGACATTTTTATTGAAACCGGAGCCACCACCCTCGGCGGTGTGGTGAACGTGCCGGGCATGCCCGCGCCCATCGGTCCGGTCTCCGGCATCACCGGCAAGACCACGCTCTGGATGATGCTCGCCGATGCCAGCCGGATTCTGGCCCGCAAAGGCATCACCCGCCCGGTCAGGGGCGACGAGCCCAAAGTGAAGGGGAGCGGCACTCCGGACTACAAGACATTCTCCGGCTGGGTGAAGCTCACCGAACCGCTCATGGACGACTATTTCAGGGAGGTCATGAACCAGCTGGAGATGGTGTTCGCGGAGTACGGAACGATCCGGAAAATCGCCGCGATGGCGGTGGAAACCTCGCTCGCGGGCGGAATGATCTGGGGGTACAGCCGGTACAATTCAGTGGCCGGTGAAGCGGACACGCGCCGCAGCGGGCTTTCCATAACCAACGGCTGTTACGGGTTCCGGCTGGATACACCGGAGAAACGGAAAAATTTCGCCGGGACCTCGAAAGACTGTGTCATCATGGGCATCACCAAACCGGACGATGAAGTTGACCTGGCCATGCTCGATATGTTCCGCGAGCGGGGCATGAAAGTCGCCTCCCTCGGGCCCATGACCCGGAGCATCGCGGTTCCCCAGGGACGGACCGTGCCGAAGGAAACCGGCCTCCACGCCGGGCGGATGTGCGACACGTACGGTCTCTTTGCCATTCCCGGATTCGAGCAGCGCATCTGCCCCACCTCCGGCGTGGTGCTCGATCACCTTTACTGGGTGACCATGCTGGAAGTCGTCCTGCAGTATATTGAAAAGTCCGGCGGCGATGTGCCCGGCGTGTTCTACTCCGGCGCGCTCAAGGGAGGCATGGAGCACTTCTTCCGCATGCTGGAAACTTATCGGAAGCGGTAACCGGCTTTCCGCCCACTGTGTGCGGGGCGGGTGCAGCGCGAGTGAAAAATCCCTTTCCGGATTGCCCGGAAGGGGATTTTTTTCATTCGGTCGGTACGGGTCACAGAAGCGCTTGTCCGGTATGCAGGGCAGGGCAAACCGTGACCGCTCGGAACCCTTCTGTCCCTAACCATCGTCCCAACCTACCCCCGGTGTCCGCCTCGTCCATATGTTGTCGAAACTTCACGCTCGTCGCGCCAGCTTGTTGGAAAAGATGGAGAGGAGTCCGCCAAGACCCAGATATCCAAGGATTACCTCGATCATCACGGTGAACTGTCCCCATCCGGCGTCGAGGCGTGGATGAATGTCCCCGAACCCGAGCGTGGAGAACGTGACCAGGGAATAGTAGAGCGGGGTTATGGGTGTCCACTGTTCAGTGTCGGAGAACCAGTGGGAGCCGGCGATACGGTATATGAGCGCGAAAAGGCTGATAACGCCCATGCACCAGAGAAGAAACAGCCAGAAGTTCCGTCCGTAATCCGATGTGATTCGCCAGATGAACTGCCAAACGGGACTTGTCTCACGGACCTGATTGATGTACTGCTGGTCTTCGATGTCCCGGACAAACTGACGATTGGTGGCGGTGAGAATATCCCGGGTCTCTATCCCGGTGAAGTTGGTGGCCTGGACCCGGCGACGGGGACGCCAGCGCCACACTTTCCATCGTTCCGGAGGGAAAATAATTCCGTTTATATACATGGGTTGCATTGCATAACGCACATGCTCAAAGCGGCAGTTTCCGAAAGATGAGTAGCTCAGGTCCGCCCCGATGAAATCTGCGTTGTCGAAAATACCAATTTTTTCAAACCGTACATAGGCGAAATTCACCCGGGATTTAAACCGGGCTTCCCGGAAGTCGCCCACTCCTCCGAATCGGGCGTTGTAGAAATGAGTGTTACCGGAGAATACCGCCCGGAGAAATCCGGCATACTCGGGAAAGCGGACATAGCTGAAGTCCGAATTGGCGGTGAATGTGGCGTCGTTGAACTCGATGTAATCGCAGAACTCAACTTCGTAGAAGTCCGCGAAATCGAGAAACAGCGTATCGTTGAACACGGTGCGTCCGGAAAACCGGGCGCCGTGGAAATCCAGTTTGACCGGAAACACGAAACCGGTACAGTCCAAATCTTGGTATTCCCCATCAGGATTTCGTGTCGACGCAAGCAGGTTCTTCCAAGCGGCTTCAAAATCCTTTCGTTTGGCTTCAGCCCGGGGGGTGTGGAAAATGCAGTAATGCTCATCCCGAATATGATCTTCCCACGACGGCCGGGTACATTCGTGATAGGCGCAGTACAGGTATTTATTTTCCTGTCCGGTTGCAATGTCGGACGATGTACTCGGAGAGGGGGAAGAATTCTGGCGTGACATGATGGCACCTGGGAATGTTGGGCGTGAATACATTCATGCCCTGCAATCTGAATGTCTCGCCAGCTCAGTTGCACCTGGCAATGTTGTTTGACCCGGTGACGGGCGATTGCGGGGAACTGTTCACCACAACGCAGCCGGCGAGATAGTCGTGGAGCGCTTGTTTTCGGGGGCTGAATCCCGCCATGAAGAATCCGATCCAGTAAGTCAGATCGGAAAGGAGTTTTCCCAGATTACGGGCAGAGGCACGGAGAAAGCTCACCGGCCGGCCTTCCATGTCCGTGACCCGGATTCTCATCAGGCGCTTGCCCAGCGTGGCCTGCCCCGCTGAAGATTCCATGAGCGCATGATAAAGCCAATAGCTCAGGAGAAAGAGATAAGTCCCGAGAAACTCTCCCAATGGCGCCCGAAATTCTTCGGAGATGGTCCCGCTGTCTGCAAGCATGTCAACCGCCGGTATCAGCAGGGAAACCTCAGAGGCAAGGAGGAGATAAACAATACCGATATCCACCATGAAGGCCCATGCACGCTTCCAGAAGCCGGCATACGCCGGGGCATATTCCGGAGCAGGCGATTCGGTGCGAACCGAAGATACGGCAACGGGAGCGGGCGGGGCTTCAGGCAGGGGCATAAAAGAACTCGAAGGCGAACAGGGGAATGCCATAAATGTACAAAAATATCATTATGTATAATATAATGAATTTTGCGGGCTTTCAAGGCGAAAGTGTGTCTCCGCGTAATGAGTCCGGAATGAAAGGGTTTTGGTGCGGGAAAAAGCTTTCCACGGTTTGTGGCGTTTCGCGGAGTGGTGTGGGTAAGTGAGTGATGCAAGAAGGAGTCGGGAGACAGGAGAAGGGAACCCACGGTCAAGGCCGGGCATACGGTTCAAGCGGGGCGAGGCATGCCTCGCCCCTACGGTCTTTCTCTTTGTGCCTCTATGCCTTTGCCCCGTTTCCCCTTCATTTGCTCCGTTCACCCGCATGTACCCACAGAATACAGCGAAGAACCCGGTTTGTACGGGGAACCAAGATTGCAGAGTGGAAAGCGGCAAAGGCACAAAGGGAAAAAACAGCCCGAAGCACAAAGGAAACGATGGACGGAACGGGTTATGGCGGACGCTGTCGCCGTGGTTTCTTTCTACCGTGCCTGACTTCCGGCCCCGGTTCCTTCTTTGCCGGAAAAAAAAGACCGGGACGGAAATCCGTCCCGGCCTGAATTGAGCGCAACGGCGGTCAGGAGAAGACAACCATCTGGCTCCTGGCGTCCCAGCCCATGCCCTTGGCGTATACATTGTACATGCCGGGCTGGCAGAAGCCATCCCATACCACCTGGTGCGTGCCGGGCTCGAGCCCGTCGGCCCGGAGCCGCCAGACCACTTCGCCGTTCCGGTTGAGAACGTCGACAAACACATCGTTCCGCTCCGGGACAGTGACTTCCATGACCACGTTGCCCCTGGCGTCGCGACCGATTCCGCGGACATCGGGACGGGCGGCCTGTTTGCGGCCGGCCTTCCAGGCGGAGTAATCGAAGGGCTCGTCGCACATGTGGTAGTACGGCTCGTTCTGGCCGTTGTAGTTCCGCTGCATGTAGTAGGTCATCAGCGGGGTGCGCTTGAAGGTATCGAGCCTGGTGAGCGTCGCCTTCCCCTCGTCCCAGAGATAGACCGGAATGTCGTGGGGATCGAGAACATTGGACATGCCGCGCTCGATGCCGATGTGGAAGAGGCCGAAGTTCCCCGGCTCGTGCCCGGCCAGCCAGTGGGCGATGATGTCCACCCGGAAGGGGTCAAGTCCAAAGGTGACCTGGTTCGCCATGAAGTCCATGCCCTTGCCGTCATGCGGCCCGAACACGAATCCGTTGCCGTCGCGACCGTAAATGCCTTCTACCACGTTCAGCCCGAGAGGGGTGACCGAGAGGGAGTCGAGCATACGCTGTACCCACTGCTCCATGTACTCGCCGCCGAAGGTATTGCCCTTCTCGCCCGGCTTGTCCCAGCGCGGGATGCCGTCCTTCACATGTTTCGCGGCCAGTTCTTTGATCCGGTCGAGATAATCTTTCTGGAAGTACGGGTGATACCGTTTGTCGGTCCGGTTGAAGACATTGGCAATACCGCCGCACATCTGGTGGAACTGCTTGCCGCTGATGCCCTGGAGGTTTTTGATGCTGGCGGTGATTCCCATGCCGTGGGCCTTGAACTTGGCCAGGTTGATCAGGTAGGTGTCCGGTTCGGTCATGGGGGCCTGCATGGCGATACCCTTGAATACCGTCCCGTTGGGGATGTCAATAAACTTCAGGTCTTCGCCTTCCTTGTACTCCCAGAAATCCTTGGAGGTCAGGTCGCGGAGAATGAAGCCGTTCCGCTGGGCCATCTGAGTCCAGCCGTGGGCCTCCCAGTCTCTCGGGCAGGCGCATTCGTGGAGATAGATGTCCTTGGGTTTTTCGACTTCGCGGACTCCCTTGAGGAAACCCTCGGTGAAGAACGTGTCGGTGTTGATGCCCCGCTGTTCGAAAACGGACTGGCCGTTCTGGAGGGTGTTGCAAGTCCAGTTGGGTTTGCAGGTGATCCGGGTCTGGGGGCCCTTCGGGCTCTGGACAAACAGCTCTTTCGCCAAGTTGAAACCGGTATCGTGGATACCTTTCTCATCGCGCTTGGATTCAATATCGGTGAGCTTGATGAACACCGCCTCGGGATGCTGCCGGATAAACGGATGCAGCATGTCATGGCTGGCCTGTTTCAGGGGGGTGGGCTTGGCTGCGCGCATGGACGAACAACCGGCGCCGGCTATGACGCCCGCTCCCGCCGCCGCGGTGGTTTTCATGAAATTTCTTCTTTTCATACTCCGGTTTGCCTCCGATTGAGGGGTGCTGCTTCCTGCGAGTGTGCGAGTGTAACGATCAGTAAATCAAGGCCGACCTTCCGGCGGGTCACAATTCTCCGGCTGCGCCGACCCTTTACACCGGATTGCACGCTTCTCAAAGGAAACGGAATCCGGGCTGGAATACCGCGATGTTGGCGTCGATAGCCCACCTCCTCAGTTCTCCCCGCCGCTGTACCGGTGACCTGGTAAGGGGCGAAGAACGCTGCGGGCGAATGTATCTTTCCCCCGCTGCAATATGGCACATTCCCGTGTCCATATCAATCGAAATTGTGAAAAATTACACGATTTTTATTATAACTCTGGCCCCCCTGTGAACTGCACGTTACTCTCCATATATATGACGGCCGGACGCGGAGGTATGTTCCTTATTTTTCCGGTAATACCCCCGGACTTCTCCTCCGGAGTCCAGGGTGCGGTATAAACCCGCTGTGCCGCCGGGTGGATTGTCCGGTTGACCGGTATGCTCCCGGAGGGTATCTTTCCGATACCGTTAAGCGGACGATGGATGGAAGGCATGGGGCAGGCCCCACCCTGCAAATCTCCAGGAAAGGAACGCCATGATGCATGCGCGGTTCAAGCACACCTGCGTTGTCGCCCGGAATTGGGATTCTCTGGCAAGGTTCTACGAGGAGGTTTTCGGTTGTGTACGGGTTCCTCCGGAACGTCGGCTGTCCGGCTCATGGCTGGAGCGGGGGACCGGAGTCTCCGGCGCGACGGTTTCCGGAGTACATCTGCACCTTCCCGGATATGACGAGTCGGGGCCGACTCTGGAAATATTTCAGTATGCCCGGAGCGAGGAGAAGCCGCCGCCGCGAGCCAACCGGGAGGGATTCTCCCATATCGCTTTTGAAGTGGAGAATGTTGCGGAGACAATGGAACGGGTTCTGCGGTGCGGCGGTTCAACAGTTGGAGAACTCAGTTCCGCCCCGGTCGCCGGGATGGGAACTCTGACATTTGTGTATCTGGCCGATCCGGAAGGGAATATTCTGGAACTGCAGTCCTGGAAATGATACGGGTTCCCGTTACGGAATCTCTGTATGCGCAACTCAGTCCGCCGTTCCGGGAAGCCACCCTCCATTCCCATTGTCGAAAAGATAAGCAGATAGTGGTGAACGGTTGTTATGTAATTCAGGCATGAAAATCTAACTCACCCCTCGTTCCCCTTCTGTCACCCCAGCCCTGGAATCCAGGGTTGGGGACCCCGACTCTCGCAAGAGAGGGCCCCGTGCAAGCTTTGCTTGCATGGGTGAAAGAAGGGGATGACTCGTTATCGGCCGTCTCGGTGCTTCCTGTGGCTCAATTCCCCCTCTCTCTGGAGCTTGTCATTACCCAAGTTTATGGGAGTAAAATTCCGAGCAGAGAGAGAATCGTAATGCATTGTTGCACAGAGTGTAGTCGATA
>JAWLHT010000204.1:0-9998 GCA_041690195.1 Candidatus Latescibacterota bacterium | reverse complement strand
ATAATGCAATTTACATGGACACATTGTTTAGTTTGGTTACAGGCTAAACCCTTCCACCATTTATCTTTACTTCATTTTTGCCCTCAAACTTCAGCTTAAGGCTGGGATGCGGAGTAAATGATGCTCATGGGTACTCCTGGCGCCACTGAACCCTCTGCCGCCTCCGGCGGCATCTCCCTTGTCAAGGGAGATAGAAGAGCAACGTCATCATCGCCCTGCTGGGGCTTGTTTTCTCAGTTGTCCCCCTTAACAAGGGGGATGTCCGGAGGACAGGGGGTTCAGCTCCCCGTGAGTGCCCATACGATACATCCGTTCCAGTATCACCCCTTAAGTTTACGACAATGCCCCTCGTTCCCCTCTCTCGGGGAGAGAGGGGATGACCCGTTATCGGCTGCCTCGGTCTTTTCTATGGCTCAATTCCCCCTCTCTCTGGAGAGAGGGGGCCAGGGGGTGAGTTACCGGCCAAAACCTCCACTAATTATATTTAGTACTCATGCGTGCCTTCGGTTTTCTCTTATGTTAACGACAATGCCCTTCGTTCCCCTCTCTCTCCGGAGCCCCGTCCGAAGGTTTCCTTCGCCGTGCAGGAGAACGCCAGGGCCATCACCGCCATCAGGACCATGGAAGAAAGTGCGATCCGGTAATCGATGGCGGAGTATATCCGCGCGTTTCCGGACATCCCGCCGCTCCAGCGGAGATCGAGTACCCAGCCCACAAAGGGCTGCATGAAGACCGTGCCCACATAGATTCCCGAATTGACCAGGCTGGTGGCTGTTCCCGAGAGCGAGGGGCGGGTCAGTTCCTTGGCGATGGCGAAGGACACGATGCTCGCGGTTCCCGTGAACCCGAGCAGGGCGAAGAGCAGGAGTCCGGCCGGTCCCGGCGTCCAGCCCGCGGTGAGAACCAGTATCCAGGTTCCCAGATAGAGCAGGGAAGTGATGATCAGCACCGGCTTTCTTCTCCCGATGTGGTCCGAAAGCCATCCGAAGAAGAGCACCCCGGCCGAGTACGCGACAAGCATGACCGTAACATACAACGCGGCTTCGCCCCGGGAAAGCCCGAAGGAATCCCGCAGGAACGGAACGCCCCAGAGTCCCATGAACGCATAGAGCGCCCCGGTGGAACCCAGGTTTATCCAGAAGCAGGGCCAGATGTGGCGGGTCAGCAGCACGCTCCGGAGATCCCGTATCCAGTGTACGGTTTCGGACGGGCGGGCGGTGTGACGGTTTCCGTTTACCGGGGGAAAGCCCGCATCCTCGGGTCGATTCCGGATGAACAGGGCTCCCGCGAAGGCCAGGATGAGAGAAAGAACGCCGATCCCGATAAAAACGGTGCGCCAGGAACAGATGGCGAGCATGCCCGCCAGAGGCCCCGCCGAGAGCACGGAGCCGATGTTTCCAATGAAAATGGTTACCCCGCTCATGAGGGCGAATCGACGGTCGGTAAACCATTCGGCATTGCTTTTGAGGACATTGACGAAGATGACCGAGACGCCGAGCCCCACCAGGAAGCGTCCGGTATAGGCAACACCGAAGCTGCCTGCCAGGCCGAACAGGAGCGAACCCGCTCCCGCGACAATGTTCCCGGCGCTTATGGTTGCCCGTGGCCCCAGACGGTCGGCAAGGATGCCGGCGGGAATCTGCATGGCGGCGTATACCAGAAAGTACGCGGCAGCGAGCGATCCCATGGCGGCCCCGGTGATCCGGAAGGAATCCATGAGCTCTCCGGCAAGCACACCCGGCGCCATGCGATGGAAAAACACCAGAATATAGATGAGGGAAAGAATGGAAAAAATTGACCAGCGGGTGAATTCAAAGCGGAAACGGGTACTCTGCGGCATGGAATGACTGTGCTTTCCCGGAAGAACCAGTGTTGGCGATAACTGCAGTCCGTGAATGCGGCGCTGACAGAGCGGCGCTCGTCGTATCGGGAAAAACGGATTAACATAGGAGAAAAGCGGGTGGGATACAACGGTTTTTTCCAATTTCGGGGATAGCGGGAGTGAAGTGTTGCCGTGGGGAACTGGGTGGAGAAAGATCCGAAAGATACTGTCGCCACCTTGCGGCAAGTTGCCCAGCCCTATGTGGGGTGAGGGTTGGGGCGGACGGGATGAGCGCTTTCCACCGGTTTTGAAACAAAGTGCATACCAGACTTTGGGAAGGTCACGGCTCCAACGTTCACATATTTCCTGAAAGACAAATACCGGGAGCCCGGGACGGTTGCTTTCGAATCCGGTCATCTTATCCGAATCGTAAACGGTAGAGATTTCAATGCCACTTTTTTCAGTTTTTTTCATTGCGTCTGTTGACAACGGACAGGATTCGGTATATTATGAGATTTGATCCGAAAGGGAGGAGGACAATGGTCCTCCCGGCATGGATTTTCGGGAAGTTCCGTTACGCTGCGGAGCCGTTTTCCCCCCGGAAAATCCACCGCTCACCGGCCTTTCGGACAGTGGTATGTGTTCACCATCCGGCTCCGGCCGGCACGACCTGTTTCATGTCAACCATTTATCCCTCTGAAGGACAAAGGATGCCAGTGATGAACAAATCCTTGAGTCTGCCGCAGTATTCCACACCGCAGTTAACCATGCTGGTCATCCTGCGGGTTCTGATCGGATGGCACTTCCTGTATGAGGGAGTGGCGAAAATGATGAACCCAAACTGGACAGCGGCGAGCTTTCTTTTGGAGTCCAAGTGGATTTTCGCCCCGGTGTTTCACTTCATGGCAACCAACGCCACCCTCCTGAGCATTGTTAATTTTATGAACATCTGGGGACTCACCGCGATCGGGCTCGGCCTCATCGTGGGATGCTGCACGCGTCTCGCGGCCGTTTCGGGCATGTTCATGCTCCTGCTCTATTATGTCTGCAATCCTCCTTTCGCCGGCCTGACCTATTCTCTGCCTTCCGAGGGGAGTTATCTCATCGTGAACAAGAACCTTGTGGAAATGTTCGCCCTCGGGGTTCTGGTCCTGTTCCCCACCGGTTCCATCATTGGCCTGGACCGGTTTTTCGCCGTAACGCGCAGACCCGCCGGAAAAGCGGCGTAAGCACCATTCCAGACCGGGAGAGAATCTAATGAGTGACGATAGAAAGAATCGTAAACCGGAAGACGGAGCGCAGGGCGGCGCTCAGACCCCCGCCTCCGGCGGCGTGACCTTTGACCGCCGTGACATTCTCAAGGGTTTGGCCACCCTCCCCGTGCTTGGCGTATTCGCCTACGAAGTGGGCCGTAAAAAGGGGATGGACGCCTACAAGAAGAACGAAATTCTGGCCGAGCTTGGCCTTGAGGGAAAAGCCCCCGCGGTCGTAACCAAGACCTCCCTGAAGGGGTCGAACGACCTTGTTCGGGTGGGAATCATCGGTTACGGCGGCCGGGGAGAAAATGTCCTCCGCGCAGCGGGATTCGCCCATCCCACCTGGATCGAGCAGAAACACATGAGTGAACGTGAAACCGGTGATGTCTCCCTGAAGGATTATCTGAATCAGGACGACCTCAACATTGCCGTCACCGGCGTATGCGACGCTTTCGACCTCCGTGCCGACAAGGGTGTGGAAGCTTCCGCCGTGGATCCCCGAGCGGGAGGCGGAAAAGCACTGGCCGCGGCGGAGAAGTTCCGGACATACCGCGACATGCTGGACAGCCCCGACATTGACGCCGTAATCATCTGCACCCCGGAACACCAGCACGCCCAGATGGTCATTGACGCGGTGAATGCGGGAAAGCATGTCTACTGCGAAAAACCCATGACCAAAACCTTCGAGGAAATCGCTCAGATCGCGGAGGCGGTCCGGAACAGCGGCATGGTCTACCAGCTCGGCCATCAGAATCGCCAGGTGGAAAGCCACATCAAGGCCCGGGAGATGATCGAGAAGAACATTCTCGGCAAAATCACCCTGATCGAGACCACCACCAACCGCAACAACGCGGTCGGCGCCTGGGTCATGACCATTGACAAGGACGCCAGCCCCGAAAACATCAACTGGCGGGAGTTCCTTTTCAATGCTCCCCGCAAACCGTTCAACCTCGAACGGTTCTTCCGCTGGCGCTGCTGGTATGATTACGGCAACGGGCTCGCCGGCGACCTGCTCTCTCATGAGTACGATTCAGTGAACCAGGTTATGCAGATGGGCATTCCCAAAACCGCGATGGCCTCCGGCGGCATCTACTACTACAAGGACGGCCGCGAGGTACCGGACGTGTTCAATGTGGCCTTCGAGTACCCGGAACGGGAGCTTACCCTCATATACAGCGCCACGCTGGCCTCCAACCGCGACCGCGGCATGGTGTTCATGGGCCATGACGGCCACATGGAGATCGGCGCGGGAATCACGGTACACGCCGATATGGAATCCACCCGATACAAAGAGAAAATCGACGCCAAGATCATCAACCCGGATCTCCCGCTCTTCGCCTACAATCCGGGCTCGGATGGCTTCGATGCGGTCACCACGGCCACGCAGAAGTACTTCGCCTCCCGCGGGCTCATGTCCACCTATCGCGACGGCAAACGGGTTGACCCGACCCATCTTCACATCAAGAACTGGCTGGACTGCATCCGTAACGGCGGCACGCCCGACTGCGGCCTCGACCGCGCCATAGAGGAAGGCGTTACCTGCCAGATGGCCACCGTATCCTATCTCACCGGCCGTAAGGTGGAGTGGGATCCGGTGAACTGGAAGATTATCTGATCCGTGCGCCAAGAGGATACCACGGGGGCGGGGAGGCAAAATCTCTCCGCCCCCGTTTTCGTGTGCCCCGTTCAGAAATATGAATCGCCGGAAGGGGTTGGGTCGTTAAAGGGGTATTGGAATATATACATACAGCCTGTACCGCCGATAGCGCTTCTCAAGTTCGTTCCTGTCTAAAAAACAGGGAAACCATTTTTCTCAGGCATCGGCGGAACAGGCTTTTTTTGCGGGCGCCGGACTTTGTCAGCAACGGGTTCTGAGCTGTTGACGTTTATGCTCTGTTGTCTCCCGTGACAAGGGAGCTGCCACCGGAGACGGCAGGGGGTTCAGAATCTCGGGAAATATGGATCCGCACACTTGCGATGTTACCCCCCTTTTCTGGCGACACCTCCCCTCTTTCGGGCGCTTTCCCGTTCCCGATTCCCCTTGCCATTTCCCGGGAGTATTGATATATTGCTTTAAGATAAGCATTTATCTTTCTTCCGGGAGGGACCATGCTCCGTATCCTCCTTATCCTCGCCGCCTCGGTCCTCTTTTTCGTTTACCGGGAGCATACCGCGCCCGACCGGGCGCTTGACCGTCTGACCGGAGCCCCTTACGGGGTCGAACGCGCCGAAATTCGTCCCGGCTTTGGCTGGAGGGAGTATCCCGACGGAGAAATCGGGGTGAGAGTGGACCAGGGATATGCCCTCGCCATGCTGGAAAAGCGGTATCGTCGCACCCTGATCCTGCGGCTTTTCACATATGCGGCACCCTCCCTCACCCTGAGCCGTGAGGTCCTGCTGATGGGTTCCCTGGAAGGTAGTGTCGAATCCGAAGCGAAAGCCCTCTCGCTCCGGGACCGTTTCCGAACCGGATTCATCCGGCGGGGATTCGCCGAGAGCTTTTCCGACCGTGTGGCCTTCGGCGGCATGGATGGTATTACGCGGAAACGGGTTGTTCCCCTGGCGCGCGGGGAACTGGCCGCCCATGTTTACTACGGATACGACCCGCGCCGGCAGCAATGGCTGGTCCGGGCCGCCGTTCAGCATCCCCTGGCCCGACGGTACGGCGACCGGGTTGCGGCGCGTTGGCCCCGCTGGTGGCAATTCGAGCGGATGGCCCTTCCGGACCGCCTGGTACGCGAACTGGAATCGGCGGGCGTGGCGGGAATGCTCCCGGACGGCGCCTGGGGGCGGATTCTGCGGATCCCCCGGACCGGCGGAAGCGAATTCAGGGTGTTCGACTACCTTCAGTTTCTCCGGAGCATTGACCCGTCGGCAGTCGTTCCCGACCGTCGGCCCGCCATTCTCCTGTTCAGAAACTATCTCGCCCGGTACCTTTTTGTTTACGGCATTCCCCGGTGGGCTCATGAGCGTCGGCGCCCGGAAGAACAGATTCGGAAACTGGGCCTGGACTACCACTTCTCGGAGTCCGGGCGAAGGGGGATCTACGGCGAGACCTATCTTTTCGAACTGGTGCGGAAATATCCGGACACGTATTGGGGGCAGGCCGCCTTCGCGGAAACATTCCGGCTCGGGTTTCAAAAGCCGGTCCCCGGCGCCGGGGTCGTTTCGCGGTCCGAACGGAAGCGGCGAGGGGAGGAGTTCCTGGAGAAATGGCCGGATTCCGAATTCACCCCGGCAGTCTGTTTCCATTTGGGGAAAGAAGCGGAAGCGGAATACTCCCACTCGCTGGTCCGGAAGAATCGATCCTATCACTACCGGAACCGCTGGCGAAAACGCCCTCTCGAACCGCAGACGGACCGGATGCGGCATGAGGCGATCCGCTGGTACGAACGGGCGCTCGCGTCCCCGGAACGGGATGTGTTTGCGGCTCACCTGGAATATGTGCTGCCGCGTTTGCGGATGGGAATCGCCACGAGTCCGGATCCCTGAGCGTCATGGCAAAGGGTGTCGCGAGAGTCGGGATGCTGGACACTCCTTCACCGCTATTGGCTTCTGTTAACAACCGCGCCCCCCGGGCAACTCCCGCACGCGAGAGAAAACCGGGGGGCGCAACAACCCCGAGGTGACCGGGAGGGTTTGCTTTACACCCGGTCCAGCCAGTCCTTGATGGAGGGCGAGTAGGGAATCGAGTCTTCGCCGCCGAGCGAGTCGAGCTTGATCGCTCGTCCGGTAAGCCGGGACATGTTGGTAGCCACCAGGGCCCGGTGCTGTTCGAGCAGGGCTTCATAGGACCTCGGCAGCTTCCGGTTCACGAAGAAGTCGTTCAGGGCGTGGAGCATGGGGGCGAAGATCTTGGGATCGTCGAGATGGTCGCCCACCACGAAATCCTTGCTGTCCTTCGCGGCGTAGATGTGGATGTGGTAGGGCCCCGGCCCCGGGCCGATGTGGTTCATACCGATCATGGGTGGTTCGCCGTTCCGGGGCTTGTAGGTGAGCAGGCTTACCGCGGCGCCCAGGGACTTTTCCGGATGATACCACCGTTTGTGCCGCTCGGAGGTGATTCCCCCGATTTCGCTGACATAGTCGCCGCTGAAATAGGCGGTGTCGATCCCGCCCCCCAGGGCGGCGTGGGCGAAATTGATGACATGGGGGAACATCCAGACAAACATGGGCTCGGGACAGTAGCAGGAGTAGCTGAACACCGGGCCGTTTTCCTCCGCCCAACGGCGAATTTCCGGCAACTGGGGCTGCAGTTCCAGGGAGGAGGCACTCATCAGGGGAGCGTTGTACTTCTTCGCCAGCGTCACCATCCGCTCGGCACTGTAGACGGAGCCGGTGAACGGACGGTCCACGAACACCGGCTTACCCTGCTCGAGCGCGGGAAGCGCGAACTCCATGGTGCGGCGGTAGTCGGCGTACTCGATGCTGATCACATCGGACTCCCGGACCACCTCTTCCGGGTCCTTGCAGACCACGGGAAAGCTCCGCCCTTTCATCCGTTCGCAGATCGCCGGAACGTCATACCAAAAGGCGTGCGGCTTGCAGCCGACCTTGACGCCCTCGGTCCGGCTCTTGTTACTGAACTGCAGGGCGAAATTGTGCCCGATACCGATCTGCCCGACTTTCAGCAGGTTCATGTCCTGAGCGAAGGCGGGTGCCTTTCCGGCCGCCACGATCCCCGCAATTCCCCCCAAAGCCGCATTTTTCAAGAAGCCGCGTCTTGTTTCCATATTCTCCTCTGTCCGTATGTGGCCTGACCAATGCTCTGATCTACCAGTACCGATTCCCGTGATATTCAATGGCGGCTATCCGGTTATTCACGGGGAAGCTGCACCCGTGAACAGCAAATGTCCGGCCCGCCGCATGTACTGCTCCGTGACCACCGCGCCGGATATCCACCCCGCGGACTCCACGCCCCGGCGGCGCCTAAATCTTTTTCCGCGCGCCAGCGTCTGCCGGTCCCCCGTCTCTCATACGCTGGAGTCCCGCCCGGATGATCTCCACGGTCTCTTCCGGGGACTCCGCGAAATGCAGCAGCGAAAGGTGGTAGGCAAAGGAATGCTCTTCCGCCAGTTCGCGGCCCATGCATTCCATGATCCGTCGCCACGCCGGACCGTAAAGGACCATCGGCCCCGGCGGGATGCTCGTGTTCTTCTCCAGCTCCCAGGTGAGAAAGAGCTCGGCCAGGGTACCGGAGCCGCCGGGCATGACCACGAAGGCATGTCCCCGCCGGGTGAGTTCCAGCAGACGATCGCCATAGGAGGGGACGCGGATTTCACGGCAAATGTGGGAATTGGCTTTGCGGGTGCTGAAAGAGGTGGTTATACCCTCCACAACGCCGCCCGCTTCTTTCGCACCCCGGGATGCCGCTTCCATCACCCCGGCGTAGCCGCCGGTCACCACGGTCCATCGTTCCCGGGCCAAAGCGCGTCCAATGGCACGGGCGTCCTCATACGGTCCGCTTCCCTCCCTCGGCCGGGAGGAACCATAGACAACCACCCGTGTTTCCTCTGCCATTTTCACGTCACTCTAATTCGCCAAAACAGGGTCTTCTTCACATGAATACATAATTGACGTGCGGAGAGCAAGGACTTTTGATTGAAGCAGCCCGTATTGCGGCCCGGATGGGTACGTTGCATGGCACACGATTTTTCGTTATTTTACAATGCTATGTTTCAATGCGGATTCCAGCCTCTCACCCCGGAACTTCACATCATGCGATGCACACTCTCCCTTGTCATGCTTGCCCTTGCTGTATCCGTAGCCTGGTCCGAACCTGCTGAAACCCCGCAAGAGGGCCACACGATTTTCGCGCTCCCCATCGCTTTTTACACCACCGACACCGGATTCGGCTATGGGGCCGCCGGGTTGCTCGGATACCATTCGGCTCCGGAACGCACCTCGCAACTGCTGTTCGCGGTGACCCACACCGCAAAAAAACAGTTCCAGTCGGTGGTGAAGAGCGAACACTATTTCGCCGACGGGAAACACCGGTTCCTCGGCCAAGTCGAATACAACCGCTTTCCCTCCGATTTCTTCGGTTTCGGCAACGACACCTCAAACGATGACCCCCAATCCTACACGCCGGAATTCGCACAGGCGGAGTTTTCCCTGGCGCGGCTCCTCACCCGGGATCTCTGGATTCGAGGCGGAGGCTTCTTCCGCAATCAGGCGCTGATCAGCCGCGGTGAAGAAAATGTCATGCAGACGCCCGGAGTTCCCTGGGGCACGGGGCGCTTTGATGCCGGGCTCACCGGCGGATTTCTCTGGGACAGCCGCGACAACACCACGGCCTCGACCCGGGGCTCCCTTTTTCTGCTGAAGTACTACCACACGGTGTACCAGGACCGGGGCGACGGTTTCCGGATGCTCTCCCTGGATGTTCGGGCTTTCCGCAGTCTGCGGCCCGGATGGGTATCCGGATCGCACCTGCGCGCGGAAGGAGTCCGCGGCGATATGCCGTTTTATTTCCTCCCCAATCTGGGCGGACAGGAACTGCTCCGCGGTTACGAGGACAACCGGTTTGCGGACCGGAATTTCCTCCTTTTCCAACAGGACCTGCGCTTCCCCATCTGGTGGCGTATCGGGGGAACTGTGTTCGCGGCGGCGGGAAGAGTCGCTCACGATGGCAGCGATATTCTGGAGGGAAAGTTCCACGTCGGATATGGCGCGGGTCTCCGCTATTTTATCAACCGGGAGGACGGTATGGTTATCAGGCTGGACATGGCCTCCGGGAAAGATTCCGGCGGAATGTACATCAGCTTCGGCGAGGCGTTCTGAATTCGAGACGAGCGGGTTGTTCCGGTATCCGGGTAGGAAAAACCACTGACACGCATGAGTACTAAAGAAAACCAATGGAGACTTTGGTCGGTAACTCACCCCCTGGCCCCATTGTCGTAAAGATAAGGGAAAATAAC
>JAWLHT010000203.1:0-10024 GCA_041690195.1 Candidatus Latescibacterota bacterium | reverse complement strand
GCCCTGTGGACAGGGCCGGGGAACCCGATCCAAAAAGTTGCCGGGGTATTTCGCCGCAACCAACAATCCGCACTTCCTGCCCTTTCATCTTGCCTCTCCCTCCCGTTCGCGTATATTATCCTCACACTGTGTTTTTTTGCAACCACTACCGAAAGGATTTCACGCGTGAACCGCACTCCCTTTGTAATCCGGGGGCTCTTTTTCACCCTCATCCTGCTGCTTGCCGCTGCCTCTCTCGCCTCCGCCGACCCCGGACGTTTCGAGCGGAACATATCAGGCCCGGGCTGGACGCTCCGTCTCGACCCCACGGCGGAATGGGAGAATGACGAGCTCTTCCTCCCGCCGGTGGATGTCTCGAAGCTCCCGGTGAACCCTCCGACCGGCGGCTGGGACAACCTGGACCGTCTGGAAGGAAAGCGGGTGAGCGTGCCCGGCACGGTCGAGGAACACTACTGGAGCCGTCACGGAAATTTCGTGGGAGCCGCCGGGGATTACCGGGGCGTGTCCTGGTGGAGCACCACCTTCACGCTGGACTCCGCGCTCAGGGGGAAACGCATCCTCCTCGCCTTCGAGGCGGTGAACCTGCGGGCCGAGGTGTTCGTGAACCGGAAACTCGTCGGCTATGATGTCGTGGGGAACGTGCCCTTCGAGGTGGATGCCACGAACGCGGCGAACTTCGGCGGCGAGAACCGTCTGGACGTGCGGGTCACCGATGCCGGGGGGAATTTCAGCTGGCCGGCGCACAACGTGTTCCGGTGGGGACGCTACACCATGCCCATCGTACGCGGCTTCGGGGGAATCACCGCCGACGTGACCCTGCGGGCGGTGGACGCCGTGGATGTCTCCGATGTCTGGGTGCTGAACACCCCGAAAGTCACCGAGGCCACCGTTTTCGCCACACTCCGGAACACCACCGGCGCGGCGAAGAAGGGAAAGCTCACCCTCACCGTACACGACTACAAAAACCCCGAAACCGTCGTGTTCCGGAAAACCGTCTCCGCCACCGTTCCGGCCGGTGAGAAGGAGTTCACAATCGCGGTGAAGGCGCCCAAGGCCAAGCGCTGGGACCTATTCCAGCCCAACCTGTACGTGGCCAGGGCGAACTTCCGGGCGGATGATGGCTCGAGCGAGGACGCCATGGGACGGCGCTTCGGATTCCGCTGGTTCGATATCGGGGAGAAGAACGGTGATCAGCGGTTATACCTCAACGGCAAGCGGGTGTTCCTCATGGCCACGGTGAACCGGGGATACTGGGCAACCAACGGCATGTACTGCTCGCCCGAAATGGCCCGCCGGGACGTGGAGGCGGCCATTTCGCTGGGCTACAACGCTTTGGCATACCACAACGCCATCGGCCAGCCCAACCTGGTGCAGGCCGCGGATGAGTATGGTCTGCTTTCCACCGGCGAATCCGCCGCCTACCGCATCAACAACGAGCGGGGCAAGCCGGTGCAGGACGAGTTCACCCGCGCCCTCCGACGGGAGAAACTCTTCCGTTTCGTGCGGCGTGACCGGTCTTACCCCTCCCTCGTGGCCTACATGCTCAAGAACGAGGATCAGAATCCCCCGGACGAGGACGACATGGCCAATATCGCCCGGATGCGCGAACTCGACCCCTCCCGCATCATCCTCTACACCGGCGATCGCTACCGAGCCTATCCGGCGTACGAGGTGCGCCCCGACGACAAGCTCAAGCTCTTCTACAAGCCATACGACGCGAAGGAATACTATTACGGCTGGTTCGACATGCACCACTGGAACCCCCAGCCGGGATACCTGGACAGCTACTACCGCAACCCGCGAAACTACATGCGCTTCAACATCGTGGACGGCGACTCCATCCACCATGTGCGTCAGGACGAGATCATCTTCTACGGCGAGGAGGGAGCGTTCGGAACCATGCTCCGTCTGGGGAAGATCAAGGAGGAACTGGACCGCCGGGGTTCGGCCAACGGCTGGCGGGAGCAGGAGCACCTGGACTGGTACGCCGCCTACGACCGATTCCTCGACGAAAGCGGGTTCCGGTCGGCCTATCCCACGGTGGACGCCCTCACCCTGGCGCTTGGCAAGAACATGCATTACTTCCACGGCCGCATCATCGAGAACGCCCGCATCTCCAATGTCATCGACGCCTATAACCTGAACGGCTGGGGCAGCGCGGCCACCCACACCGACATCGCCGACGCCTATCGTTACCCGACCGGCGATCCATCCATTCTCAAGTATTACAACCAGCCGCTCTATGTCGCGGTGAAGATCCGGACCAAGGTGCTCCCCACCGGCGCGGCGAGCGTAGCCGACATCTTCCTCGTAAACGAGAAGAACCTTAAGGGTCCGCACACCCTGGAACTGGACCTCAAGGGCCCCGACGGTGCGTCGGCGTTCTCCCGGTCCTTCCCGGTGACCATCCTCGGCGGGGAGGAGTACGGCCAGCTTCTGGTGGAAGGGGTGGTCCTCCCGACGGCGACGAAGAGCGGGTATTATGTCCTCAACGCCCGTCTCACCGACCAGGGCGCGGAGAAATGCACCGGACGGGATGACTTTTACGCGGTGGATGTTTCCTCCGGCCCGGGTCTTCCCAGGCGGGCGGCGGTGATCGACAGCTCCGGCGCGGTGAACGCACTCCTCGGGAAAGCCCGGGGAATGACCCTCCCGGCTTTCACCGGCGATGAGACCAAGCTCGATCTCATCGTGGCCGGGGCCCATGACTTCGGCAAAATCCGCGCCCTCTACAACCCGGTGATGGAGCAGGTGAAGAACGGAGCCACCCTGGTGATCATCGATCAGGCGGACAAATGGGGGGAACAGCTCGACAATCTGTATGAGCATCAGGCGATTCAATACACCGGCAGCGCCCGTCCGGGGGGCGGCGGCCGGCTCTTCGTCGGGAAAAGCCCGCTCCTGGAGGGACTTCCCACCGCATTGGCCATGGGCTGGGAATACCAGGTATTCTACCGCGGTACGATCTGGGGTCTGAATATGAACCGGAGCGGCAATGAGACTGTGGTAGCGCTCGCCGCCCAGAACCGCAAGGACATTCTCACTGCGGCCGCCCGCATCCCATATGGCAAGGGACGGATTATCCTGAGCACGCTGGACCTGCTCCCCTGGCTCGAATCAGCCCTTCCCCAAGCTGCTTCCGCTCAGAAGCTCTTCCTCAATTTCCTGGAGCTTGCGGAAAAGGAGTAACACCGCATTCCGCGCCGCCCCGCCTATCGCGGGGCGGCGCGGAATACAATACATATCGGTGGTTCTCGTATCCCCGGCTGAAGTATACAGTACCGTTTCTTCCCTTTCTTCCCCCAATCTTCCGGCCAGTACACCGGCCCGCATGCAATCCCCACGACACTAATCTCTCGGGAGTACCGTAATGGGACCGAACGCTTTCCCGTCAGCGCACCGCATTGTCATGGGTCTGCTTCTCCTGATTATTGTCACGATTTCCCCGAATTCGCCGAGAGCCGCGGAATCGAAACCGGCGAATCCCTGCTTCCGTCACGGCGCGTATGCTGGACAATCAGTGGAACTGAGCAACAACCACCTGCGCCTGGTTATGTTTAAACGGCTGAGCGGCTGGGCATGGGGAGAGCTGTACACTCCAACCGGTAAGTGCATGGCGGTGCTGGAACACTTGGGCGAGATAATGCTGCGGGACCAGGACATCCCCATGCGGCTCGAAGCCGACAGTGTGTACACGACCACCAGCCCGGAGGGGAAAAGCCTGGTGTTCAATGTGCGGTCGCTCGTGGTTCGGGACAAGCTGAAGGGTACCTCCTTTGAAAACTGGATGCGCTATCCCCTGGAGCAGCCCTGCCTCGTGGGTCGGGTGATCCTGACCCTTTCGCCCTCCGAACCGCTTATCTCCATGCAGTACCGTTTTGAGAGCACGGCGAATTACTATGCCCGATACATCCGGGGACCGTGGCTCCGGGTCGGCGAGGGCTCATTCGGCATACGGAAGGACGATGCCATGCTGCCCGGAGTGGAATGGCTGGTCGGTGACGAGTGGTCCAGCGGCTCCGACTGGTTCAAGAGTCCCTGGTCGGAGCGGTTTGTACCCCATCCCAACAAGGTTTCCGCTCCCCTGATGGCCCTGAGTTATGAAGGGGACGGCATTGGGTTGGCCTGGCAGCCGGAACGGACGGTCACCCGGTGGTTCAACTACCGGGATCAGCGTCCGCAGCCGGTATTCGCCGCTCCGAACTTCATCGACCGGATGAACAACAGCCTTATGGGGCTCATGATTCCCGACGCGTCCATGGAGGGTCAGGAAAACAAGGTATACGCGGACATTCCCGTAGAACTGCGAATCGGTCAGCGGGTCGACTTCGACGCCGAACTCTGGCTCAGCAAAGGGAACAGCCTCAGCGTCATGACCGACTGGGTGAAACGGCACGGTCTGCCCGAACCATCCCGGCCGAAGTGGCCCTTCCCTGAAACGCTGGACCGTATCGCGAACGCGTACAACACCAACTTCTGGCACGAAGGCATGGGGTTCGGCATCGAACAGCCGAAAGGCCGCCCAGGACAGATCGGCCCCCATGTCCCAGCCTTCCTCGAACGGTATACCCGCGAACACGCCGATACGAAACTCGGAAAAGAGCTGAAACGGAAAATCGACTGGTGCCGTGCGCAGCGGAAGGAAGAAAAACCGTCACCCGAAGCCTCCCGGAAAGCGCTTCTGGAGCAGGGTGACGCCCTTCTCAAGCTGCAGCGTCCGGATGGTTCCTACTCCTTCGATCCCAAGGGCCGCCATTATGTGAAGGACGACTTCCTGGTCGCCACATCCTTCATCGAACCCATGGGACACGCCGGTGACACCGCGCTCGACCTGTGCATGACGCCCGTGCCCACGCTCCTCGACATCGCCGAAGAAACCGGAAAGCCGGAGTACCGGGAAGCGGCCCGGAAAGCCCTCGAATATTGCATGCCCATGACCCGTCCGGAAGGAGGGGACTTCTGGGAAACCCCGCTTCACGCGCCGAATCTGCTGGCCGCGGGGCATGCGGCGATCGCCTATTACCGGGGCTACAAAGCTTTCGGCGAAGAACGCTACAAGGAAAAGGCCGTATACTGGATCCGCTCCGTGCTCCCCTTCACCCACCTGTGGGAAACCGCGGAAGTCCCGATGCTCTACAACACCAAACCCTGCCTGTGTTCCAGCGACTGGTATTTCGCCAACTGGGTCCGGGACCATGTCCAGTGGGAAGTTCTCCTGGTCTTCAATTCCTCGGCCAGTCAGGGTATCTTTTGGGAAGAAGTCGATCCCGAGATTGACTGGAAGCGGTATTTCACGGGCATCACCGCCGCGGTCACCCGGTGGATACACACCCGCGAAGATGAAACATGGAAGCCGCATAATATTCCGGAGACACTGGACTCTTTCAAAAGCGGCGACTATGACTACTGCTTTGCCGACACCCACAACAGCACTACGGGTAATTACGGTGGGATGTTCATTATGCCCGTACTCGTGGCGGAGAACATTTATTCCATTATGGACCGAAACAAACGGTAGGGCATTGCTCCGATCAGGGGAGTTCCGGGATTTTTTCTGGTTCTGTGCCACCCCCTAACCGATAACCTTAACCGGTTCGCACGACCCGGCCGGATTGTCTCGCCGCGCATACTCCGTGTTGGCTTGATATGCCGTTTTCACTTTCAATAATAAAGGAGCCCCACTATGAGTTTGCCCTTTTCCATCGAGCAGTTCATGGGAGTTTTTGAAGCTTACAACCGCGCTGTCTGGCCCGCACAAATCGTTGCATACATACTCGGGATTGCTGCGATGCTCTTTGCCATTCTCAAAACCCGTCATTCCGGACGGGCTGTTTCCGGCATCCTCGGGCTATTCTGGCTCTGGACGGGAATTTTCTACCACCTGATCTTTTTCACCACGGTCAATCCCGCGGCCCGGCTGTTCGGAGCGCTCTTTGTCTTGCAGGGACTGCTCTTTCTCTGGTCGGGAGTCTTCCAAAGCCGTCTTTCATTCTCCTTCCGTCCCACGATCTATCATTGGACCGGAGCACTGTTCGTCCTGTATGCCATGGTTCTCTACCCCATTTTCGGCGCAATCCAGGGACATGTCTATCCCTGTGCGCCGAGCTTTGGAATCACCCCCTGTCCTGCAACGATCTTCACCTTCGGCCTGCTCCTCTGGTCCGTTCCCCCCATCCGGAAACATCTTCTGATTATCCCGTTTTTCTGGTCGATCATGGGAGCATCCGCGGCTGTATCCCTTGGAATCCTCGATGACTTCGGGTTACTGGCGGCAGGAGTGATCGGAACGGCGCTGCTCGTGGTTCGGGATCGCAAGGCGGGAGGAAGGGCAGAGAAGTAAAGCGAGAAGTAAAAGTATGAGCTGCAGATGGTCCAAATATTGGGGTAAAAAGACGGACAAAGGATATGTCTCAATCACTGATGCGAAACTGCGCACAAGTTGGGAAGAATGCAACCAACAGGTAAGCCCACACGACCCTTCCCTGTTTCACGGCCCCGTATCCGGCGATTCGGCTGGTTGAGCGGTCAGCGGAGATGGACCGGGAGAGCTTTCCCGGTTATCTGGCCGGGACTTTGATTCCTGCTGACTTCTGCACCACAGTAAGTGAGATTCGCGACGGACACCCTTGCCGTCCGGCTAACCGTTCCTCCTGTCAGGCCTGCCAGAACATCCATCCTCAAGTGAATGCGCCCTGCCGGGCGCACCAAAGAAAAAAACCCGGCACGGCATTCCGCCGCACCGGGCTGCGCTCCCGCCGCGCATTTCCCCTCAGGGAACCTGGAGATTGAGCGTAACCTTATGCACTGTCTCCAATTCCTCGTTGGGGCAATAGGCATAATTGAACCGATAGCGGTCCAGGTTGAGGCCTACTCCGAAAGTCCGGAGGGAAGAAAAGTCCGTTTTCGCCTTTTGTGACTGCAGATCGACATCGCTCCGGCTGCGGAGACCGCCGAAAAGGAAAAGACGATCCTGAACATTCGCCTCGATACCGAAGCCATAGGAGATGTCGTCATCGTTGGGGAAAGTGACATCGGCGGTAAGGGCAATCGGCGAATGGGCGAGCGCCTTGCGGGCCCCGACGGTAAGATAGAGGGGCAGCTTGTCTTCGTAATCGGCGGAATACCCGCTGAACACCGTTCCCACATTCATGAGAACAGCCCCGACGGTCACCCCTTCGAAGGGGGGGGTATAGAGCACGCCAAGGTCGAGGGTCGCGGCCTGGGCGGTGAAATCCTCTATCTTGGAGGTCAGATAAGAGACCGTGGCGCCGACTTTCAGATCATCCCGAACCTTCCGGCCCATATTGAGGGAAAGCCCAAGATCGCCGGCGGTAAACGATCCCAGCGGCTGCCCGGAAGTATCCGTGCGCACAAAATCACCGTAGTTGACATAGCTCACCCGGATTCCCAGGTCACGGTCGCGAAAACGGGTGGCATACCCGACGGACCCGAACTGGGTATCCACATGATACTGAACATAGCTCAGTTTCACCGTTCCCCGCTCGATGCCCGCGATGGCCGCCGGGTGAACGAGGAGTCCAGCGGCGCCGTCCCGGGCCGCCACGGTTTCACCCGCCGCGGATATCTCGGCGTCGGAAATCGTTTTCAGCCAGGTGAACGAAGTCGTGCCGAGCCCGTCGTTGATGCTCCGCGCGAAAGACCGGCCGGGGAGGATGGTCATCGCGCACGCCAGTGCCGCTGCAAAGATACTCCTCATGCGAGCAACTCCCGAATGATGGTATTCACTTCCTTGGGGTTGGCCTTCCCCCTGGTGGCCTTCATGACCTCGCCCACGAAGAATCCCATGAGCTGGGTCTTCCCGGCGCGGAACTTCTCCACCGCGTCCGGGTTGTCCGCCACCACTTTTTCCACAACCGTCCGGAGCGCTCCGGTGTCGGATATCTGACGAAGCCCCTTCTCCTCGATGATCGTCTCCGGCGCGTTCCCGGTGGCGAGCATTTCTTCAAACACGGTTTTGGCCATGGAACCGGAAATGACACCCTCTCCCACCAGTTTGATGAGCGCGGCGAGCATTCCCGGTTTTATTTTGAACTCCCCGATATCCGTTCCGGTTTCGTTCAGAACGCGGAGTACTTCGCCCATGACCCAGTTGGAGGCTTTTTTCGGGTCGGCCCCGGCGCGGATGACCTCCTCGTACCATGCCGCCACAGCCGGGGTCGCGGTGAGAATATCAGCGTCGTATGCGGGAAGCCCGTACTCCCGCTCGAAGCGAGCCCGCATGTCCGGACGAAGCTCCGGCAGTTCCGCCCGGATGCGCTCGATCCAGGCCGCGTCCACCACCACCGGTACCAGATCCGGCTCCGGGAAGTAGCGGTAGTCGTGAGCCTCTTCCTTGGAGCGCATGGAGGACACACTATCCTTCAGCGGATCGTAAAGCAGCGTCTCCTGCACCACCCGTCCCCCGCGCTCCACGAGGCCGATCTGACGGTCGATCTCGAACCGGATGGCGGCGGCGACATTGACGAAAGAGTTCATGTTCTTGATCTCGGTGCGGGTTCCGAGCTTCGTTTCGGTTTCGGGACGGATGGAGATGTTGGCGTCCACCCGCAGATTTCCCTGCTCCATGTTCCCCCGGGAAACGCCGCCGAAGATGAGAATCTCCTTCAGCTTTTCGAGGAACTGGACAACCTCCTCCACCGTGCCGAAATCCGGCTCGGTCACCATTTCGATGAGCGGCACGCCGCAGCGGTTGACATCGAACCAGGACTCGCCCGCGCTCTCGCCGTGGATGAGCTTCCCGGCGTCTTCCTCCAGGTGGATGCGGTTGAAGCGGATGCGGGTCCGCCCGCGCTCCGTTTCCACATCGAGATGACCGCCCCGGATGAGCGGCTGCTCGAACATGCTGATCTGGTAACCCTTGGGAAGGTCGGGATAGAAGTAGTTTTTCCGGGCGAAAGTGCTTACCGGCTGGATTTCCCCGCCGGTGTAGAGCGCCATGCGCATGGCCAGTTCAACCACCCTGCGGTTGAGCACGGGCAGCACGCCGGGCATGCCGAGGCAGACCGGGTCGCTGTGGGTATTGGGGGGAGCGCCGAACTCTGTGGAACAGCCGCAGAAGATCTTAGTGTCGGTGGCGAGCTGGGAATGGATCTCCAGTCCGATGGTCGGAATGTAGCGCATCATCCCAGCCCTCCTTCCACGGCCAGCCGACCGACATTCCGCTCGATGACCGCACCGAGCGCGAACAGGGTGGACTCGTCGAGCACTCGTCCCATGAGCTGTACGCCCACCGGAAGCTTGGCCCGTGTCTTGCCCGCGGGCACTGCGATCCCCGGAAGTCCGGCCAGATTGAGCGAGATTGTGTAAATGTCCGCCAAGTACATCTGGAGGGGATCGTTCACCTTGGAACCGAGCGGGAAAGCCGGGGTCGGGGCTACCGGAGCGATTATGGCGTCCACGGTGGCGAAAGCGGTGTCAAAATCCTCCTTGATGAGCCGCCGCACTTTCTGGGCTTTGCGGTAATAGGCATCGTAATACCCGGCGGAGAGACAGTAGGTCCCGAGCATGATGCGGCGTTTGACCTCCGCGCCGAACCCATGTGACCGACTCCGGCTGTACATCTCGTACAGGTTGCCGGCATCCGGAGCGCGATACCCGTACCGCACGCCGTCATAGCGTTCGAGATTGGCCGAAGCTTCCGCCGTAGCCAGGAGGTAATAGGTCGGGATGGCATATTCCAGATTGGGCAGGGAGATGTCCACGATCTCCACGCCGTCGGCCCGAAGCATTTCCACGGCATCGAGGGTAAGCGCCCGCACCTCGGGGTCAAGTCCTTCTCCGAAATACTCTTTCGGAAGTCCGACCCGCAACCCCTTCACCGGACGCCGCATTTCATCGGTGTAAGCGGGGACGGGGACATCGAGGCTGGTGGAATCCGCCCGATCATGCCCGGCGATCACCGAGAGCACCAGAGCGGCATCATTCACGGTCTTGGTCATGGGGCCGATCTGGTCCAACGAAGAAGCGTAGGCGATGAGGCCAAACCGCGATACGCGGCCGTAGG
>JAWLHT010000202.1:0-10069 GCA_041690195.1 Candidatus Latescibacterota bacterium | reverse complement strand
ACAGGCACGCAAGAGTACTATAAGATAATCAGTAGAGGCTCCGACTGGTAACTCACCCCCTGGCCCCCTTCTGTCACCCCAGCCCTGTTCCACAGGGCTGGGGACCCCGCCTCTCCAGAGAGAGGGGGAATTGAGCCACAGTAAGCACTGAGAAAGCCGGTAACGAGTCATCCCCTCTCTCTCCGAGAGAGGGGAACGAGGGGTGAGTTATATTCCCCGGTCCGAACCACAAGACAACCGTTCACTTAAAATCCCTTATGTTGACGACTATGGGAGCGAAGGGTACGTTAGCTTTTCAAAACATCCGTTCATCACTACCGGCTGTGGTGCGTTCCCGGGTCATTCTTCTAAAGTGAAATTGAATGACGCGCCCTTTCCGGGTTCGCTTTCCGCCCATATTGCTCCGCCATGACGGTCGATGATGCGTTTCACGATGGAAAGACCGATGCCGGTCCCGGAGAACTCTTTTTCCGAATGCAGCCGACGGAAGGGGATGAAGAGGTTATCGGCATGGTTCATGTCGAATCCGGCTCCGTTGTCCCGCACATGGAATACCCTCCTGCCATCCTCCCATCGCTCTCCGAACTCGATTCTGGCATCCTCCCGGTGGGAGGTGAATTTCCATGCGTTTCCAATGAGATTCTGAAGAACCTGCCGGAGCAGGGTTTCGTCTCCCTGCACGGAGATCCCGTCGCTGATGGAGACTTCCACCTGACGTCCGGGGTGGGTTGTCTGGAGTTCGTCTGTCACCGACCGGGCCAGAGCGCTGAGATCAACGGTGGTATAATGGAGTTCCGAGCGGGTGGTGCGGGAGAGGTGCAGGAGATCCTCGATGAGACGGGACATTCTCTGGGCCGCCGCGCGGATGCGCCCGAGGTAATCCCGGCCTTCCTCGTCAAGCCGGTCGGCATAGTCCTCCATCAGCGCCAGGCTGAACCCGTCCAGGCTTCGCAGCGGAGCCCGCAGATCGTGGGAAATCGAATAACTGAACGATTCCAGCTCCTGGTTGGTGGCCGCTAGCTGGGCGGTCTGACGGCGCAGGCGTTCGGCGTACTCTCTGGCCTGTTCCTCGGCCCGCCGAATGAGGGTTACATCCGTTGCGGCGGCAATGATGCCGATGATTTCGCCGCGTTCGTTTCGCTGTGGTTTGATAACATAAGAAAAGTTACGGCGCTCCCCGTCCTTTTGAACCGCATGCTCCCCCCGTACCTCCTGACCGGTTTCCATGACCCGATTTTTAATAATTGTATAGAATTCCGCATCTTCCGGGGAAAGAAACTCGCTTTCCCGCCTTCCCACATACTCCTCAGGATTTCCCCCCATCAGAGGGTTGAATATCCATGTATACCGCAGTTCCCGGTCCTGTGAGAACACCGAGGTGGCAGAATTCTCCAAAGCCAGGCGGAATCGTTCCTCGCTTTCCCTCAGGGCCAGTTCCGCCTCTCTCTGGCGGGTAACATCACGGAAGGTAATGGCAAATCGTCCCGCATTGGGTTGATAACAGTACACGTCGTAGTGACGGCCCGTGTCCCGGTTGTATTCGGTGAAGCGGATGGGCTGCCCGGTCTGAGCCACGCTGCCGTAGTTGTCGATCCAGTACCGTTCGAGATTGGGTAGAACCTCGGTTAGGGGGTGGCCGATGATGTCCCGGCTCAGTCCGGTCTGACGGATAAAGGCGTCGTTGATTTCGAGAAACCGGATGTCCCGGAGCGTGTTGGTTTCGTCCAGCACCGGCTCACCCACCGCGAACCCTTCCGACATGTTGGTGAACAGCGTCCGGTATCGCTCCTCGCTCTCCAGCAGGGCTTTCTGCGCTCGTTTGCGGTCGGTAATGTCCTGCAGGGATACCACGGCTCCGGTCACCCGGCCCTCGGTGTCGTGGGTGGGGACGGAATCACTGAGGACCGTCACCTGGCTCCCGTCCTTTCGCCGGATGACCAGTTCCACATTGGTGACACGTTCACCATTGCGGATTGAACGGACGAGCGGGAGTTCATCTTCCGGGAAAACACCGCCATCAGGCGTGAGCAGCGCGTATGTTCCTTTTGACGGTCCTATGGCCGACCCCGATACCGGCCCGCCGAAAATGCGATTCGTGGCCGGATTGAAATACGTTATGACTCCCGTTGCATCGGAAAACACTATCCCGACCGGGACGGCGTTCAGCACGGTTTCCAGCATCTCGCGGCCCCTGCGGACATACTCTTCGGCTTTTTTCCGTTCGGTGATATCGCGAATTACGCTGATCAAGGTATGGGTTTCGCCGATGACCGCTCCGGCCGAACTGACTTCCACCGGGAAGGTGCTGCCGTCTCTGCGACGGTGCCGGGTTTCGAAAAGGATTCCGTGTCCTCTGGCTTCGGCCATCTGGGCGCGTGTCCCTTCCCGTGTATCGGGCGCGCGAAGCTCATGGACCGTCATTTTCAGAAGCTCTTCCCTGCTGTATCCGTAGGCATTTACCGCTGAATCGTTTGCCTCCAGAATGCGGCCGCTGTCGCTTCGCAGGTACAGGATGATGTCTCGGCTGTATGCGGAGAGAAGTTCGTATTTCTGCAGCAGTTCCTCGGTGTGTTTGCGTTGGGTAATGTCGGTGAGCATGACAACAGAGCCCAGAAAACGGCCGTCATCGCTCATGACCGGGCTTGCGCTCACGATTGCCCAGAGATGGTTTCCATCTTTGCGTATATACCGGAATTCGTATCGTTCCCGCATCCCGACCCTGCGGTGTTTAAGAAAGATTTTCTGCTTTTCCATATCTTCGGGGAGGACAAAATCCGTCGGAGTCTTCCTCTGTAAATCTTCCTCGGAATACCCGAACATCTCGGCAGCTCTTGAATTCGCGAAGGAAATCCGCAAGTCCGCATCAAATATTATAATCCCCTCCTGCGCTGTTTCCACGATTCGGCGGTATTTCTCCTCACTTTTGTGCAGCGCTTTTTCAGCCTTCCCGCGTTCGGTGATCTGGCGGGTGAGTTCTTCGGTGCGCTCAGCCACCAGTTCCTCGAGATGCTCACGGTACTCCCGAAGCTCCATTTCCGAGAGTTTCCGGCTGGTAATATCCTCGTTCAGTGTTACAACTACGGTGATTTCTCCCTGCTCGTCATGGAGCGGGATGGCGGAGTTGCGGATAATCTTCCGGCTGCCGTCGAATGCCTCGATCTCTACTTCTTCACCGAGAATGGCTTTCCCGTTCCGGATAACGCGGGCTGCGGCCCACTCTCCGGCCGAGATGGGTTCCCCGGAATCGACCAGCCACCCCTTGTATGCACCGAATCCCGCCAGGCCGACATACTTCTCACCGGCCCAGATGCGCTTGGCCGCGGGGTTAATGAGCAGAATTTCCCCTGTCCGGTCCAGTACGAACACTCCAATGGGAAGGTTCTCGTACATGGCGCTCAGGAGCCGCTGGCTGCGACGGATTTCCTCTTCCGACTTTTTCCGTTCGTCGCTTTCCCGGCGGAGATTCTCTATGGCCACGGTTCGCCGCCACACCTGCTCCTGCAGCTCTTCTTGCGACTTCAGGAGCGCCTCCTCGGCACGTTTCAGGTCGGAGATTTCGACGGTCGCCCCGATGATGCGAACCACGCGGCCCTGTTCATCCAGTATGGGACGGGCGTTATCCTGCATCCAGTGCACTGTGCCGTCCCGTGCGACATAGCGCAGCCGGGTCCGCACCTCGTGTCCGGAGAGCAGGGTGCGGAGCCGACGCAGGTTTTCCTCCTGATCGTCCGCGTGAACGATTGCGACAAAGTCTCCCTGGGAATTCGCTTCCTCCGGAGTATATCCGGTTATCTCCTCGAATGCGCCGATAACCCATTCCACGGTAAGCCTGGAATCGGGTTCGACCCGATAAGAGTAGGCATAATTGGAGATAAGCTCGGCGATGGTTCGGAACCGTTCGCTGTTTTCCCGCAGCTCCTCCCGGGCTTCCGCAAGTTCGGTGATTTCGCGGGCGAGGAAGATCGCCTGTTTCCGGTCTTCACCGTCGTATTGCTCCGGGACTATACGGGCATGGAAGAATTTCCTCCCCTGCACACCTGCATATTCGAATTCCAGAGAGATATCCTCTCCGGTTTCGAACACCCGGTGGATACGATTTTTCCACAGGTCAGCATTGCCGTCGGGGAGATCCATTTCGGCAATCGAGTGGCCGACAGCCCGCTCTTTTGAACTGCCGGTCAGACGAGTAAACGCCGGGTTGACGTATCGTATGATGAAATTCCGGTCAAACCGGATGATGACATCGGGAGCGGTTTCAAGGAGGTTGCGGGCGTCATCGGCCAGGCAGGCCTGTTCCTCGCAGCTTTGCCGGAGCGCCTCGTTTTGCAGTTGCAATTCCGCCCGGCTTACCCGGAGACCGTGCACGAGGTCACGGACCTCCTCCGGAGACATCCGCTCCAGATTGAGAGTTTCCTCCCGCACCACCGCCTCCACCCGTTCACTCAGGTCGGGGGGAATACCGGCAACACAGGCGTCTCTTTCCATGGGAGATCCTTTCAAAATCGTTGCTGTATCATGCTCCGGTGCGCGAACAGTGAAATCGTACGATCACACAAGCCCATGTTTGATCCAAATCGAACGCATAAATTGCTGTTCGTTTTGTGTTATAATAAAACAATATAACGATAAATACCATAAAATGACATGTGGTATCCGCCGTATCCGTGAATTCACGGATGCTGCTGCCGGTGGCCAGTGCTCAAGGGGGGAATGCGACTTGGGGTGTAGCGGGCAGGGGTTATCCGGTGATGAATGTCACCCGGCTTCCGGGAACATACCGAAGCTGGTCCCGGACTCAATACAGCTTTTCATTACCCAGGTTTCTGAAGATGGGAGAAAGGGTACATGTGATTTCTCAACGTATGTCGCGACTCTGAAGTATCGTATAACTCATAGTCTCCCATCGAATCATCCCTCTTGCGAGAGGGGAACGAGGGGCATTGTTGTAAACAGAAGGGAAAACTACCGGTACGCATGAATACAAAAAGATACTCGGTGGAGGTGCTGGCCGGTAACTCACCCCCTGCCCCCTCTCTCCAGAGATAGGGGGAAATCGAGCCACAGGGAGCATCGAGACGGCCGATAACGAGTCATCCCCTCTCTCACCGAGAGAGGGGAACGAGGGGTGAGTTACTCTTTTCAAAAACACCCGTTCACCAAAAATCGCTTATTTTTACGACAATGGGGTCGAGAGGTGCATTGCTCTTTCCGGGGAAACACAAACCACTGGCGGCTCCTATATAACAACCCCGCCCATATCCGTGCGGATATGGGCGGGGTTGTCAACAGGGATGAGTCGCGGGCTTTCTCTGCCCCGTTCACTCCTTCTGCGAACTGTTTCAGCCGTTTCCATTGCCGAAAATCTTTTCAACGGCGGCAATGACCTTGTTTTTTGTGATTGGTTTGATGATATAATTCTTGGCACCGTATTCCAGAGCCTGCAGTACCATGCGCTTCTGGCTGAGCGCACTGATCATGATCACGTTGGCGTTCGGGAATTCTTCGCGGATGAGTCTGACCGCCTCAATTCCGTCCATGATCGGCATGGTAATGTCCATGGTTACGAGGTCCGGCTGGAGTTCGCGATATTTCTGGACCGCTTCCTTTCCATTCCGGGCTTCACCTGCAATTTCATATCGGCCGTCCTGTGTCAGGATAGTTGTAAGATTCCGTCGCATCAGGGTGGCGTCATCTACAATCAATATCTTTTTCATTCACACCGCTCCTTCTATGCGACTGGAGTGACTGACTGGCATACGATGAGGCTGCACTTCCCTTCGGGGGTGTTGATGGTGTACACTAGGGGGGTGCTTTCTCCGAAGCGAACGCTCTGCTCCCGGAAGTGGAACGATCCGGGCGAGTCAATGGATATCTCGAGCCCGTCTTCGGCCAGCGCATTGGTCGTATTGCCCAGAACGATGTTCAGGACTTCACCCATGGTTTCACGGGTTAGTTCCTCACGCTCCTCCTCGGCCACATCCTCGAGAATGAGTTGGGCGAGCATGAAGTCGGCGAGAGACTGTTCCGCGGTGATGATGATCTTGCCCTGGATTTCGCCGTCGGTGTCGATGAAGGACGATATGTCGTAGAGTGCCAGGTGATCGCCTTCGGGAAGGGTGATTTCGCTGCTCGAATCGGGTTCCAGCCCCAGTTCACCCGTAAAGAATTCCCCGGTTGATTCAATCATGTACTGCATGAGCTTCCTTCTGCCGTGATCGATGACTTCGTGGCCCTCGACCGGAAACGTGAACTCGAACGAGGCGCCGTTGTTTTCTTCTGTTTTCACAATAACCGTTCCCCCAATTCTCTCAATTTCCTGTTTCACCGCCGATAATCCGATTCCTCTTCCGGAAAGCTCGTTCACGGATTCGCGAGTGGATACCCCCTCGGCAAAGATAAACCGGTGGAGTTCCTCCCGCGGAACCTGCATTTCCGGGAGCACAAGCCCGCGTTCAAGAGCACGGGCATACACCTTTTCAACATCGATCCCCCGGCCGTCGTCGGTAATGGTCAGTCTGATCCGGTTCCCGCGCAGAACATCCACGCGGGTATGGACTGTTCCGTATTCATCCTTGCCCGCATCGATGCGTTCGTCCGGCGATTCGATGCCATGCTCGATGATATTGCGATAGACATGTACCAGTGATTTGGCGAAGGGCGTATAGCGGTCCGGGTCTACCGGAATCTCTCCACCCTCGATAAGGGGCGGATGCACCAGCTTTTCCTGACGGTCGGCCAGCGAGACGACATATTCCGGATAGGTTTTGAGCAGGTCCCGAAATGGCTGATATCGCAGCTTGCGGAGTTCTGCCACAAAAATGTCCGCTTCTTCCGGCAGCAGGGTGGAGGCGATTTTCCCTTCCAGTTCCAGAAGCTTCTGCTTTTCAATGGAAACGATCGCGTCATCCCGCAGAAAACCCGGGCCGACCATCTCGGTAAGCACCGTCAGGTCCTCATCGGGCCAGTTCAGGGTGTCCGCATCCCCGAGCAGCACGGCTGCTTCCTCTCTGGACGGCGGTGTGGGGCGATTCAGGAGCGCGGAAAGGCGATCTTCCAGATCGTGCAATCTCTGTACGGTATCGAGCATATAGAACTGGCTGAAGTTGCCCTTCATGGTATGCACTTCCTTGAACACCGAATACACGGCGCCTTCCAGCCGGTCCTCCGGTGCGCTTTCGATGATCTCCATACCTTCCCCGCTGAAGAAAGCCCGGAAATCGGCCAGAATGCCATTGAACTCGTTCAGGTTCAACACCACCTTCACCACCATGCGGAGATTGTTTCGCTCGTGGACCATCTGCCGTTCCAGTTCACGCTTTTCAGTGATGTCGGTCAGGACAATCATGAAATGACGGTCGCTCGCGGCATATTCCCCGATGAGCTTGTATTCGATCTGGACAATGCGGTCTCCCAACGTCACTTCTTCCGGCAGCAGCGACAGGTAAACGTCCTGCTTGAACGGCTCGTTTTCCAGAAAAACCTTTTCCAGCGTCATTATTACCAGATCACGCTGCCCCGGATCGTCGGGATAAAGGAGGGACGGGAACGATTCACCCGCAATATCGCACCCGAATATCTCCAGGCATTCCGCACTGTATTCCTTCCGGACAGTGTAGTCCGGTCCGAATGTCAGAAATCCTTCGCCGGCGTTGTCCAGCAGATGACGGATTTTTGCGGACTGAAGCTCCAGTTCGGTTGTCCGTTCATGGACCAGGTCTTCCAGGTGATCACGGTATTGCTTCAACTCCTCCTCGGCCCGCTTCCGCTCGGTGATGTCGCTGACCATGGCGAAAGCGCCGATGCACGCGTTATCCTCGCCAAACAGCGACGTGGCCTGGAAAAAGCAAACGATGTCCTCGCCGCTTGGCCGCTTCAGGTTCACCTCGAAGCTGCTGTGCCGGTTTCCTTCGCACAGGTCGAGTCTTTGGGCGAAAAGCCCGGAGTTATGGCTGTCCATGAACTCGGTAACCGTTCTGCCGGTCAGTTCCTCGGCGGGAACCCCGAGGATCGAAGCCATGGAGGGGTTCACCCCGGTAATACGGTATTCCCTGTCGAACGCCCAGAATCCTTCGACCGTTGTATCGAGTATGTTCCGGAGGCGTCGTTCGCTGGCGGCGATTTTCCGGCGTGCCGACTCTCGCTCGTGTTCGAGGTAGTGGTGACAGTTTTCGGGACGGTTCAGGTTGTTGAAAATAGCGGTCGCCATGTGCTCGCACCGCCCATACCCGCAAGAACTGCAGTTGTAGATATCGTCCTCGGAGTACTTGTGCATGGAACGGTAGATTTCTTCCCGTTCCGTGTCGGACGGTATGCGTATAGTGGCGTTGCCGGAAAGATCGCGATAGGTACGGGTATACAACCCCGGTTCCCAGTAGCGGTCAATGACCTGGCCGATGGTCATCTCCGGTTCCGCCGCACCGGAGCCCTTTCCCCGGCCGGAGTCGTAAAGCGCACGCATTTCACGGTTGCGCCGCTCGACCCAGTATTCGATCTCGTCCGGCGGCGCGTTATGCGAGGATGTCAGCGGACCACCGTTGCAGCCGGCGTGACAGTTGAGGCAGTCAATAAGCAGCGGAGCCCTGTCCTTCCCTTTTGCCAGGACACCGGGCAGACTCGCGAGGTATTCATAGATAACCGGGTTACCTTCGATTTTTCGGGTCCGCTCGGCGATATCCGGGAACATGCGCTCCATGGTCCTGAGCAATCCGCCGGGAGATGAAAAGAGCACGGCGCGTTCCGCCGGGGGATTGTCGAACTCGGCTGCGGGATAGTTGTCGAGCGAAATGCCGTTATCTCGGAAATACCGGTCGAGAGAAATAAATGCAACGTTGTAATCACCCAGTCCGGTCTCTACAAACTCTCTTTTTTTGGCCAGACACGGCGATATGACCGCCACCCGGTGGTCGGCGTATTGCGGGTAATACCGGCGTATCATTTTGATGGTGTGCAGCATGGGGCTGTCCACAGGCGCAAGATAGGGCAGCAGGGCGGGCTGGTATAATTCGATATAGGTAACGATTGCCGGACAGGGCTGGGTAATGACCATTTCCGGATTATTGGCGGCAATATGTTCGGCATAGCTTTTCGCGCTCAGTTCGGCGCCGAAGCTGACATCGAACACCGCTTCCACGCCGATGCTCTTGAGCCAGCCATTCAGGTTCAGGTACCGTTCGGGAAAGTTCGCCGCAACGGACGGCGGCAGAATGGCCACGGTCCGTACACCGCTCCCGATGGCCTCCATGAACTCACCGAAGTCGTCCAGATACCGCCGGGCTTGGTGTGTGCACTCGTTGAGGCATCGTCCACACCCGATGCAGGTATCGAAATTCACCGTCACATAGTCGCCGCTGCCATCGTTGCAGAACTTTACAGGGCAGACCGCGATACAGGCGTGGCAGTTTACACATTTTTCTTCATCCACGTCCACGATATGGGGCAGGCTGGTGCGTGAAGTATTCATGCCAATAGTATTCCTCCCCTTGCATAGGTAAGTCGAGTCGCCTTCTACCGTAAGCAATATTCTCACCAACGGGGTATTTTAAGCAAGGGAAGAATAAACAACGTATTACGAAGCATTACGAAGAAACTTTTCATCATTCGGGCGGGAGGTGCGACAGAATGTCCGGCGATTTGTCGTGGCGAAGCGGCGTTCGTGACGGTTTCCGGGGAATGAGGGGGCAGACCGTTCAGGTGTCAGGTGTATGGGGATAATCGTAAACACAACAAAATCCATTGGCGCTCACTAGTACCAATGGATAATCAGCGGCATCCGGGCTTTCACAAAAGGAGTAACTCATACGAAAATCAAGTCAAGTGAGTATGAAACGATTCCCCGACGACTCACGCAACCGTGCCTCGTAGGACCATTCTTACTCACATGATCGGAAATTCGTATTACTCCCATTGTCGTAAAGATAAGAGAAAATCACAGGTACGCATGAGTACTAAATATAATCAGTGGAGGCTTTGGCCGGTAACTCACCCCCTGGCCCCCTCTCTCCCGAGAGAGGGGGAATCAAGCCACAGGGAGCGCCAAGAGAGCCGATAACGGGTCATCCCCTCTCTTGCG
>JAWLHT010000201.1:0-10083 GCA_041690195.1 Candidatus Latescibacterota bacterium | reverse complement strand
TCTCTTCGGGTTCTTTCTCCTGCAGCTCGTGTTTAAGCTCATTTTTTCCATTCTGGCCGGCGATCAGCGCACCGCCGCGGGCGATGGCATCGTCACCGCAAGCCAGGCCGCAACACTGTGCGGCATTCTCCTCCTCGCGGCCTGGAGACCGCCATCCCTTTCACTGCTCTCGCTGACGGCCGGGAGCATTCAGACCCTCGTGCTGGCCGGGACGACCGTATTCCTTTTTGCCGGACCATACGCCGCATTCCGGCCCACACTGGCCCGGGTGCGCATGAAATACGCCCGTCCCCTGACCACGCTCGGGGCGCGTTTTTTCCTCCTTCAGATCACCTGGATTGTCATTTTCTCAACAGACAGCATGATTGTCACTCACCTTTTCGGCCCGGCCTCGGTGACCCCGTACATGGTGGCGTACAAGTATTTCAGCGTTGTCACCCTGCTGGCCGGGATTCTTTTCGCTCCCTGGTGGTCAGCCTACACCGAGGCGTGGCATCAGGGTGATTCCGCCTGGATTCAGGCCACAGTACGCCGTCAACTGGCCGTGTGGTTCGCTCTTGCGGTCACGGCGGTCCTCATGGCGGTGATCGCACCGCGGGCATACCGCCTCTGGGTGGGAGACGGGGTTCGGATAGAAGGTGCGCTCTCCTGGATCATGGCGCTCGCGACGGTTCTGGCGGCATGGAACAATGTATTCGTGTATGTACTCAACGGAATCGGGAAAATCAGGCTTCAGCAGCGTTTCTCCTTTCTCGGCGCGGCGCTGAACATCCCGCTTTCCGTTCTCCTGGGACACCTTTTCGGTCCGCCCGGAGTAATACTGGCCACCTGCGTCAGCCTGGGAATCGGCGCGGTATTCGCTCCCATGCAATATCGCCGGATCATGAACGGGTCGGCACGGGGTGTCTGGAACAGGTAGCAGTCCGGATTCCGCCCCTGCCATGTCACTTCGGCTCCTTTCACAGCACCGATTATTCGGAACGATGGCCAGAGCCTCCGAAACAAAGGTTCCTCACCCCGAAGTCCATTTCCGGGGACGGGGAGGTCCCCTTTCCCCTTGCTTTTTCCCTTGCGGGAATGTATTGTCCGATAGCATTCCGGCAAATGGCGCAGACGCTCTTATGAATAACGGAGCGGCGGAAACCCGCAACCATGGAGACAACCGATGAAACGACGTGAATTCGTATGGCGCACGGCCGGAAGCGCAGTGTTTCTCCCCGGCCTCGCGATCCTGGGATGTTCCACCGGAAAAGAATATGACCTGCTCATCATGGGCGGAACGGTGTTCGATGGATCCGGCAGTGCGGGGATCGAGGCAGACGTGGCGGTTAAGGATGGCCGCATTGCAAAGATCGGACCCGGGCTCGGCGCAAAAAAGGCGGTGGATGTAATCGATGCCCGGGGCCTCGCGGTAGCGCCCGGTTTCATTGACCCGCACACCCACACCGATATCCAGCTCCTTGCCAACCCAAAGGGGGAAAGCAAAATACGTCAGGGCATCACCACCGAGGTGGGCGGCAACTGCGGCGCCTCATACTTCCCCCTTTCCGATCTCACCTTCGAGGAAGAGCAACGGAACGTGGAGAGGGAATTCGGGGTGGTTGTGGACTGGCGTGACCTCGGCGGATTCTTCGGACGGCTGGAGGCAAGCGGAATGTCGTTCAATTATGCCACCTTCCTTGGCCAGGGTTCACTCCGGGCCGCGGTGCTTGGCCCGTATGACCGCCCGCCCACGCCGGAAGAGCTGGAACGCATGCGCCAGCTCATTCGCGAAAGCATGGAAGCCGGCGCGCTGGGACTCTCCACCGGCCTGCAGTACACGCCCGGCTGTTTCGCCGATACCGCGGAACTCATTGAACTCTGCCGGGAAGTGGCCGCGCTCGGAGGGACCTACGCCACCCACATGCGGAGCGAAGAAGACCAGGTGATCGAGGCGGTGGAGGAGACGCTCGCCATTGCCCGCGCCACCGGGGTCAATCTCCAGATTTCCCATCTCAAGGCAAACTATCCCCGCAATTGGGACAAACTCGACCGCATGCTGGCCATGCTGGAAGAGGCCGCAAAGAGTGGCATTCCGATTGCCGTCGACCGTTACCCCTATGTCGCTTCCGCCACAGGGCTCTCCAGTTTCTTCCCGGAGTGGGCGAGGGAAGGTACCAGCGCCGACTTCGTGAAGCGGCTCTCTGACAAGTCTTTGGATCGGAAGCTCCGCGAACACGCCTCCGGAGAGGAACAGAAACTCGGTTCCTGGGAAAAGGTACTCCTCAGCTCGATTCTCTCCGAGAAAAACCGTCCCATGGAGGGGAAGACCGTGCTCGCCGCCGCCACGGAGCAGGGCAAGGCGCCCTACGAATTCATGCGTGACCTCCTCGTCGAGGAAAACGGCGCGGTTGGCATGGTTCAGTTTGGGATGAGTGAGGACAACCTGAAGAAAATCTACGCCCACCCGCTGGCGACCGTTGGCTCTGACGGCAACACGGCGGCCCCGTACGGCGTTCTCGGTAAAGGGAAGCCCCATCCACGCTGGTACGGCACATTTCCGCGGGTGCTCGGAAAGTATGTCCGGGAGGAAAAGGTGCTGTCCCTGGAAGAGGCGATCCGTAAGATAACCTCGTTCTCCGCGGAAAAGATCGGCATCGCGGAACGGGGCAGACTGCAGGAAGGATTCCGGGCGGATATCACGATATTCGATCCGGATACGGTCATCGATCAGGCCACCTTTGAAAATCCCCACCAGTATCCGCTCGGCATCCCTCATGTTATTGTGAACGGCGTTCCGGTGATTCGCGACGGCGAGCATACCGGTGCTCTGCCGGGCAAAGTCCTGCGCCGGGGCAAAACGGCGGTGTGACCGTCGAACGTACTCCGTTACCGAACAGGGGGCGCATGCTTCGGGGCTGCGCCCCCGTGTTATTTTCGAACCCCGGCCGGAGTACGGAACGGGACCAGCCGTACTTACCCCGTTATTCGTTGCGAATACCGGGCCGGGTCAGCAGAGAGAGGGATATTTAGCGGCGCACGTGAAAGAAGCACACCTCCGGTCGCCGCTGAACCCTTTGTCGCCTCCGGCGACACATCCCTGGCCAGGAGAGGTAAGAGAGAAGTATCTCCGTGGCACAGGACCGGTTTCTGACCACGCCCGAAACTCGTATTACGGTATCGGGCAAGGCCCACGACGTTCAATTCTTTCCGGCGGCCCAACCCCGTCGGACGAAATCAGGCGCATTTACGCGGTTTTACTCTAAAATGCTTGCTCCCGCGCGCTGGATCGTTAATTTTACCGATACCATGACGAGTACCGTGCCGGAGAGTCTGCCATCCGGCATATCGGATATTCTGGAGAACCTCATGATCAATGCTCTCTGTACGGCGTGCATGAATTCCTGCAAGCAACAGGCTTCGGCCCGGATCGTCCGCTGTCCCAAGTTCAGGAAACGGCTCTCGGAAAATGAATTCCGCGATCTTGTGAACGAACTGGATACCGCCGAAACCCGAGCCGCGGAATTGAGCCGCCGGGTGAAAGACCTTATCGCCCGGGCTACCTCCGGGGAATTCGGACCGTCTCCGGAGCCGTCCGGCGCATCCGGAGATTCCGGAGATTACACACCGGATTCCGGTACAGCGGGGTGACCACTCCTTCGGTCGCGCTGACCGTTCCGCACACCGGACCGTCAACCGGCCCATCCCAGAAACGGAAAGGACATACCATGATGAAAAGACGCGCATTCATCGGCTCCGCGGCAGCCGCGGCAGCCGGAATGCCCGGCTCGGCAGCCGCCCAGCAAAAGCCGGCCCGGAGGGCAACGACCGCGGCCGGTTCCGGTTTTCCCGGGGGGCTCACTCCGGAGAGGCTGCTCAAGGAATACCGCTACTGGTTGTTCGAGGATTTCCTGCCGTTCATGGACAAGTATGTCATCGATCACGAACTCGGCGGTTTCATGTGCACGGTTGATCGTGACGGCACACGGGTGTCATCCGGCAAGTCCGCATGGTTCGAGGGAAGAGGGATCTGGACGTACTCCTATCTCTACAACAAGCTGGAGCCCGCTCCGAAGAACCTGGAAGTCGCCCGCAAGTCGGTCGATTTCGTCATGAAGCTCAAGCCCTCCGGGGACGAGCCCTGGCCGGGGTCGTTCACCCGGGAAGGCGTTCCGGGCAACAGCAGGCCGGACATCTACGGCAACCTTTTCATCGCCAACGGCCTCCAGGAGTACGGAAAAATCAGGGGCAACGAACGGTACTGGGATCTGGCCAAAGAACTCATGATGAGCCGTCTCAGTTACTACGACAGCCCGGAGTACGATTACACGGTCACCTACTCCGTGCCCGCCGGTTCCACGCCGCCCCCCCTGGCGGCGCCCCGGGTGCTCGGCCACTGGATGGTGTTCATCAACTGCGCCACCCAGATGCTGGAAAGCCGCCGCGATCCGGAAGTGGAAAAGGTCGCCGACCGGAGCATTGACGCCATCATGAACTATCACTTCAACCCCGATTTCGGCCTCATGAACGAGGTGATCAACCACGATATGAGCCGTAATGCCGAGTACGCAAAATTTTCCTATACCGGGCACGCCATCGAGACGCTCTGGATGGTGCTCCATGAGGCGGTACGCCGGAAAGACAAGGCGCTCTGGGACCTCGCCGCGGAATCCTTCAAACGCCATGTCGAGGTAGCCTGGGATGATGTCTATGGCGGTGCGTTCCGGGCGCTCTTCGACGTGGACAAGTATGAGTGGGCGGTGGACAAGGTCACCTGGCTCCAGGAAGAAATCCTCATCGGAACCCTTTTCATGATCGAGCACACCGGAGATGAATGGGCCAAGGAGTGGTTCGCGAAAACCTGGAAGTACTCCATGGACCGGCTCATTCTCAAACCGCACGGCTTCCCGCTCTGGAATGTCGCCGGGGACCGTAAAATGACCTTCGTCCGCAAATACGCCCGGTGTGAGCATTTCCATCACCCGCGGCATCTCATGCAGAATATCATCTCGCTGCAGAACATCATCAAGCGCGGCGGGAAAACCTCGGGAGTGTTTGCGTAACAAAATACAGTGCCAAAGTGCAAAAGGGAAAAGACGAATGACTGTCTGTAGGCGGTTCGGTGGATACTCCACCCGGACCGTCACCCTCCTGCGTACCTTCGCTTTTTCTGTTTTGTTCTTTTTACTTTACTTTGGCACTCTGGCTCTCTGGCACTTTGGCACTTTCTTACAGGAGCATTCATGAAACGACGTTCTTTCCTCGGAGCTTCCGCCGTCGCGGCGGCGGGCGCTTCCATTCCGTCACACAACTCGCAGGCCGCGCCGAAAGCGGCTTCCGTCACTGACGACGGAAAACTCGCCGGGTATACCCTCGACGAACTGCGACAATTCTACCGCTATGACCTGTTCGACGACTATATCCCCTTCCACGACAAATACGTGGTTGATCACGAACTGGGCGGCTTCATGGTGACCGTGGACCGCGACGGCACGCAGGTCAATTCCAACAAGGGAACATGGTATCTCGGCCGGGGCATCTGGGTCTATTCATACCTTTACAACAAGGTGGACAAAAACCCGAAGCACCTGGAGGCCGCGCGCAAGGCGGTGGAATTCACCATGGCCCGCAAACCCTCGGGTGACGTTTTCTGGCCCGCCACGTTCTCCAAAACGGGAGAACCCGTATCGCCGCCTGAAAAACGCTTTTACGGCGATCTTTTTGTCGCCAACGGCCTGGCCGAATTCTCCAAGTCGTCCGGCAACGAAAAATACTGGAACGAGGCGAAGGCCATCCTCCTCAAGTGCCTCCGGGTCTATGACCGTGACGACTATCCCCCCGAGACGCTGGGCAAAGATGGCCCCACAATCAACGCGCCGCGCATCCAGGGCCACTGGATGTGCCTCATCAATACCATCACCGGCATGCTGGAGAACCGCCGCGATCCCGAACTGGAGAAGATCATCGACCGTTCCCTCGACGCCGTTCTCAACAACCACTTCAACCGCGAGTTCGGACTGAACAACGAGGTGATCAATCACGACCTCACCCGTCCGGACAACGCCTACTCCCAGTTTGTCGCTACGGGGCATTCCATCGAAACCTTCTGGATGATGATGTACGAGGCGGCGCGGCGGAAGGACAGGAAGCTCTGGGATACCGCGGTGGAGCGGTTCAGGCGCCACGTCGAGGTTTCCTGGGACGACGTTTACGGCGGAGCGTTCCACACCCTCACCAACGTGGACAAATACGAATGGGTAACCGCGAAGGCCCAGTGGCTCCAGTCGGAAATCCTCATCGGCACGCTTTTCATGATCGAGCATACCGGCGACGAGTGGGCGAAGGAGTGGTTCGGAAGAACATACCGCCACGTCCGGGAGAAATACGTCTTGAAGCAGTACGGCTTTCCGCTCTGGATCGACTATGCCGACCGCAAGACGACCTTCGTGCGGCATGCTTCCCGGGCGGAGAACTTCCACCACCCACGCCACCTCATGCTCAACCTGCTCGCCATTGAGCGAATGGTCAAGCGCGGCGGAAAAACTTCCGGTCTCTGGGGCTGATCCCGGAACCGCAAAAGTACTGTAATCATCGGGCCGGCCCAACGCACAGGTTCCCTCCCGCCCCGTCCGGCGGGAGGGAACGGCGGAACTCCGGGCGGAGGCGGGGAAACCCAAACCCTCCCATGACCGAACGAAAGGCGCTGCAATGCCGCAACGGGAAGTCACGAACGCCGCTCCGGACGGTACTTCCGGGTTGTCCACTGTCTCCCTGGCCGCCGGAAGCGGTCGCCGGGAGATGATCCTCCGGGCGCTGGAGCCCTTCCGCGAGGAAATCCGGGAAGGCATCCGCGGCCGTCAGGTGGTCATCAAAGCCAACCTGGTGGGACCCGACCCGCTCTGCGCCACCCATGTTGACGCGGTCCGGGCCGTTCTCGAATTTATCCGTCCGCTGGACCGGCGGCGGGTCATCGTGGGCGATTCCACGGGACGGGTCTACAAGGGTCCGAGGAGCACCGCGCACCACTTCGAGATTCACGGGTACCGGGATCTCCCCAACGAGCACCGGGTCAGGCTCGCCGACCTGAACGACCGCTCCACGGAAACCCTCTGGATTCTCGGCTCGGGGAATCGTCCCCGCCCGGTGAACATCATCGACGTCTTCCTCGACCCGTCGATGTACCTCATCTCGTTAACCCGCCCCAAGACCCACGGAGACGTGGTGGCCACGCTTTCGGTCAAAAACCTGGTCATGGGCTCCCCGGTCTGTCATTACCGCCGGACCGCCGCCGAGGGGCGAAACGAGAAAGTCTTCATGCACGAGGGCGGATATAAAAACGTCCATTTCAACATCTTCACCGTCGCCCGGCGAATCCGGCCGGGGCTGTGCGTCATCGATGGCATGGTGGGGATGGAGGGGAACGGGCCCACCGCTGGAACCGCTGTTGAGCACGGCATCGCGCTGGCCGGAACGGACATGGTCGCGGTGGACCGGACGGCGCTGGACCTCATGGGCATTCCCCTTGAAGACGTGGGATACCTGGCCTACTGCGCCCGGGCCGGACTCGGGCAGGGAGACCCGGCGAATATCCGCGTCCTCGGGCCGGATCCGGCCCCCTTCGTTCGGAAGTACCGCCTGCACGAAAACATCGCCCGCCAGATGGCATGGAAGGAAGGTCTGGAAACCGGAAGGTGACAGGCACGGAGCGCTTTTCACGAAGACCGGGTCGGAAGCGCGCCTGGCCGGAGACCGGCAGCCTTCAACCCATTTTCCCGGAGGTAGAATACCGTATGAAAGCAGTTTCGCTCATGTCCTGCATTTTTCTGGCCTGTCTGGCTTCGGCCGCGGGAGCATCCGATGAAAACCTGCCCGAGGCATACCCGCATGTGACCATCTCCAACGGCATCGTCGAGACCACGGTGTTTCTCCCCGATTCGGAGAAGGGATTCTACCGGAGCACCCGGTTCGACTGGTCCGGCATTCCCTGGCAGCTTACTTTCCGGGGGCATACCTATTTTACGCGGCGGCTTCCGAAGCGACCGCATGATCCGCTGCTCAATGAGAGCGGCATGAGCCTGGCCGGGGAATTCGACATCGGCGCGGGAGGCATGCCGGTCCCGACGCGGTTTGCGGAAGCGAACCCCGGCGAAACCTTTATGAAAATTGGCGTGGGGAACCTGGTAAAACCGGATGACGGCAAGCCCTACCGTTTCAACGGCGATTACCGTCTGGCCGACCCCGGGAAATGGACCTGGCGGCACGGACAAAGCTGGATCGAGTTCACCCATGTTCTCCGGGACGAGTACGGTTACGGCTACATCTTCACCAAGCGGATGGAACTCCCTTCCGGCCGCCCTGAGCTGGTGGTCCGCCATACCCTGAAGAACACCGGTACCCGCGCCATCTCCACCCTCCAGTACTGCCATAACTTTTTCTTCCTCGACCGCGACCCGGTGGGGAAACACTATCGTATGGACCTGACCTTCCCGGCGCGGTTCCTCAACGATCTCTCTCCAACGGCAGAGGTAGAGCACGGCTGCCTCATCCTGAAGGAAGACGTGGTGAAGCCCCTCTTTTCGGTCGTGGAGGGATTCGGCGACACCCCCGGGCACAACCGGGCGGTGATCCGCAACACCCACACCGGCGCGGGCGTGGATATCGGCGGCGACTTCGCCCCGGCGGTGTTCAACTTCTTCGCCGAAACCATTTCCTTCTGTCCGGAACTTTTCGCCCGGATCGAGGCCACGCCCGGGGAAACCCGCCGCTGGACCAGAACATACCGCTTCTTCGAGGAAGAACCGAAACGGCAGTGAATTCAGAGGCTGGGACCCGAAAAGGGAACATGCTTCTGCATGCGCTGCGCATGATCTCCCGAGCTTGCCGCTGAACTCACGGGCTTGGGGCCGAATCAGGGAGGACCAGATGAACCGACGCCATATGATGCTCACTCTGCCGTTCGCCGGGGCGGCGCTCGGGGCGGCTCCGGCCGCCTTCGCCGCCCGTGAGGAAACATTACAGCCGCTCTGCCGGGAGTACCTCGACGGAGTACGCTCGGGCATTGAGCGCATCCGCGACGCCGAAGGCGACAATATGCTCCGGGCCGCCGAAGCCATTGCCCGCACCCGCAGCAGGGGCGGCAACTGCTTCTACCAGTGGGAGACCAACCACACCATCGAGGGGGATATGTTCCCCGGCCGCAACGGCGATACCGACCTATTCATCATGGGCTACACCATGTCCAAACCCGCGGTGGAGCCGAAAAGGGGCGACCTGCTCATGGTGAATGTCATCCGCGCCCCGCTGGAGGATATCCGGGACAAGGGTATTTTCGTTATCGGCGGCTCCAATCCCTGGTGCGCCGACCAGGACCAGGGCCTTTCTCTCACCGAAAATAACCGTCGGCTCCGTATCCAGCCATACGCCGACATCTGGATCGACCTGCCGTTCACGCCATATGGTTCCCTGATCCGTCTCCCGGGGGAAGAAGTGCCGCTCGGCCCCACGCCGGGAGCATTCGGAATGATCTCCTGCTGGGCGATGATTGCCGACGCTGTCCGCCTATTGGTCCGGGACGGATTTCCGGTGCAGGTCCGGGGCGACGAATCGCCGCTGCGGGCAACCGGCGGCCGGGTCCGGATAGACCGTCCGCTGGGGGAACGCTACATCGCCGAATCCCTCCGCCAGATCAACGCTGTCCGGGGAGAATTCGGAACAATCCGGCGACTCGCCTCGGCTGTCGCCGACCGTATACTGGCCGGGGGGAAACTGCATGTGTACAGCCGCTACCGCGAGGCACTCTGCCAGGAAGCCAACCAGCGCCGGGGCGGACTGGCGCTCATCAATGCAACATGGGCTGAGGATCCGAACTTCCAGGGAACACAAAAGGATATCGTCATCATGGGAATAACCCGTCCCGACGACCCCATCGACCTTCGCCTGATGGACCGTTACCGGAATTTGGGAATGACCGTGGCGGCAATCGGTCCCGCCACCCGCGACGGCCGTACGCCTTCCGGACGCACCGTACCGGGCGAAGCGGATTTCCATATCGGGCGGATGACCGACACCTACGGCCTCTTCGCACTGCCGGGACTGGACCGGAAA
>JAWLHT010000200.1:0-10142 GCA_041690195.1 Candidatus Latescibacterota bacterium | reverse complement strand
CCCCTGCAAGGGGGAAGGTGGCCGCAAGGCCGGAAGGGGGTCTTGGCTGCGCTCGCCACGATTTGGCCCTGTTTTCTGACTCAACCCGATACCCACATTCCTTTATGGATTCCGGTATCTGGAGCGACCCCGAACCGCTCGCGGAATTTCGTGTTGTCGTAAACGATGCCGGGGTACCGCTGGGACGGGCGGAGAGGTGGGTAATCCATATGGTTCGAGGCCGAAGCGCCCCCGCAGATGAGTTCCGCGACTTCTCGCAACGTGGTTTCACGGACGGTGGAGTAGTTGTATGCCTCTCCACGGCTGTCCGGTAAACTCGGCATGGAAAGAGGTGCTCTTTCCCCCCAAACGACAGTCGGTTATATGGAAGGGGCAAACATTGGAATTGCTTTTCCACCGGGTATTTACTATCATATAGCCATGTGGACCGCACTCTTGCTCATTACCGCATACCTGGTTGGTTCCATCCCGGCAAGTATCATTGCCGGGAAGGTGCTTCGTGGAATCGACATCCGCGAGCACGGCAGCCGTAATCCCGGCGCAACGAATACCTTTCGGGTGCTGGGGTGGAAGATCGGTGTCGCGGTTGGGATTTTCGATATTCTCAAAGGATATTTAGCGGTAACGGTGCTTCCATCCCTTTTTCCGTCGGAGTACTGGGTGTCCGGGGAACCGGCGCGCATCTTTGTCGGTCTTGCCGCTGTATCCGGGCATGTGTGGACCGTGTTTGCCGGGTTCCGTGGAGGCAAGGGCGTTGGCGCCGCTTTCGGGGTTTTTCTGGGGCTTGCGCCCATACCTTCGCTGATTGCCGCCGGAATCTGGATTGCACTTACCTTTGGGACCGGGTACGTTTCGGTCGGCAGTATCACGGCGGCGGCGGTGTTGCCCGCATCGGTAATCGTACTGGGGGTTTTGCGGGGTGATCTGTCTCTCCCGGTGTCCGTGTTTTCGGTCATCGTTGGCGGGCTGGTTATTATGCGCCATCGCCCGAATATGGTGCGTCTGGCCAGGGGTGAGGAAAACCGGTTCGGGAAACGGGGGAAGGCATGAGGGTTGCGGTCTTGGGGGCGGGGAACTGGGGAACCACTGTAGCGCTTCTCCTCCGGAAAAACGGTCATTCGGTAAGTCTCTGGGAATTCAACAAGCGCCTGGCGAATGACATGATCGAGCACAGGGAAAACCGGACCTACCTTCCGGGCTTTCCCCTGCCGGAGGATCTTCTGGTCACGGCCTCGCTGGCAGAAGCGGCGGATGAACGTGACATGGCCGTTTTTGTCGTCCCGTCGTCGGCCATGCGCAATACTGCGCGATCTTTGGCGGATACCGGTGCGCTTCGTCCGGACGCCGTTCTGGTTTCCCTGTCCAAAGGGCTCGAACACGATACCCTCCGTACCATGACTGATCTGATCGATGACGAGATACCGGGAAAGCGTCTGGTTGCTCTCTCCGGTCCGTGTATTGCCTCGGAAGTGGCCAGGAAGCTGCCGACGACCATTGTTTCCGCTTCCCGTGACCACGATGCCGCCCGCGTAGTGCAGGACACGTTCATGACGCCTGCATTCCGGGTGTACACTTCGGATGACCCGCTCGGGGTTCAGCTCGGCGGCGCGCTGAAAAACGTCATCGCTGTGGCGGCGGGCATCAACGATGGCTTGGGATACGGCACAAATGCCAAGAGCGCGCTTATCACCCGTGGCATCGTTGAAATGCAGCGGTTCGGAACCGTGTTGGGGGCGCGGCCGGAAACGTTCAATGGACTTTCCGGTATCGGCGATCTCATTACGACTTGCGTGAGTGCGTGGTCCCGGAACCGTCATCTCGGCGAGGAGCTGGGGAAGGGGAGACGCACGGATGATATTCTCGGGGAAATGGTCATGGTGGCAGAGGGAGTTCCCACCGCGCGTTCGGTCTGTGAGTTTGGCCGCAAACATGGCATTGACATGCCGATAACCGAGAAAGTGTACGGTGTCCTGTTCGAGGGGCTTGCTCCGGAGGAAGCCGTTATGGATCTCATGATGCGTGACCGGAAACCGGAGCATCAGCCGGGAAACGAAAGCTCTCCGGCGTGAATTCGGCATGGTTGCCTTGATGCCGGGTAGTGTCTGCGCGGCTTGCCTGAATGTGTTGTCGTGGAGCAGAGATGGTCGCCTGATGGCAGAGTGATCCAGTGCGGATTGCAGCGCATATCTGGGAGTGGCATCCTGACCTAAACGGAGATGGCGAAATGGCTGAAGAAAGAAAACGGCTGTATTACTCCATCAGCGAAGTGTCGGATATGGCTGGGTTGAAGGCTCACATTCTCCGGTTCTGGGAAAGCGAGTTTCCCATGCTCAAGCCCAGGAAGAACCGGGCCGGGAACCGGGCCTACACCGAACGTGATATCAAAATAGTCAAGCTGATCAAACATCTCCTCTATGACGAAAAGTATACAATTGACGGTGCCAAGGCGCGATTGAAAACCGATCACCAGCTATTGGAAACTCAACTGGCGCTTCCCCTCAGGACCGACCGGAAAGATTCCGGCCTGGATAATATCAGGAAGGACCTGGAGAAACTGCTGAACATGGTCGAGGCCCTCTGAGGCCGGCAGGAGCAATTGCATGCGCGTTTCAAGATATTTTGTTCCGACCCGCAAGGAAGTCCCGAAAGAAGCCGAAATACCCAGCCATCAGATGATGCTCCGCTCCGGCCTGATCCGTCAGCATGCCGCAGGCGTGTATTCCATGCTTCCCATGGGTTGGCGAGTGCTCAAGAACATCATGTGTGTCGTCCGTGAGGAAATGGACCGAATCGGTTGTCAGGAGTTTTACCTGCCTGCGCTGACGCCCTCCGAACTCTGGATGGAAAGCGGACGGTGGAACACTTTCGGAGACGATATGTTCCGGCTGAAGGACCGCAAAGGCCGCGAACTGTGCCTGGCTCCCACCCATGAGGAGGTGTTTACCGAGATTGCTTCGGCTGACATCCACTCCTACCGTGACATGCCCCAGATGTGGTATCAGATCCAAACTAAATTTCGCGACGAGGTTCGCCCCCGTTCGGGATTGCTTCGGGTCCGGCAGTTTCTCATGAAGGACGCCTATTCCTTCGATTCGTCGCCGGAGGGATTGGATGAGAGCTACCGTCTCCAGCGGGAGGCTTACCTGCGCATCTTCGAACGTTGCGGTCTGAACGTGGTGGTGGTAAAAGCCTCATCCGGAGCGATGGGCGGCCGGGATTGCGAAGAGTTCATGGTACTTTCCGAATCCGGTGACGATCAGATCGTCTATTGTCCGGCCTGCGGGTACGCCGCCAATCAGGAAGTTGCGGATGCTCGCCTGGGAAAGGTGCACGGAGATCCGAGTGATCTGCGCGAAGTGCATACCCCTGGCAAGCGTACCATCGAAGAGGTCTCCGGTTTTCTCGATATTCTCCCTCAACAGCTGATCAAATCCCTGGTATACCGGACATCCGAAGGGCTTGTGTTCGTACTGGTTCGGGGTGATCATCAGGTTGATGATGGGAAACTCAAGGCTGCTTTGGGAGACGTTACACCCGCGGACCCGGAAGAAATCCTGCAGTTCACCGGAGCGGCGGTTGGATTCGTCAGCCCGGTCGGCATCGGAGGCGTGACCGTCATCGCCGACCCGGTGCTGGAAGGCGCGGCGGGGCTTGTCGCCGGGGCAAACCGGACAGATTATCACTATCTTGGCGTTGAAATCGGACGGGACCTCAAAGTTGACCGATTCGTTCCGCTCCGTGCGGTGGTCCCCGGTGATGCCTGTTTAACGTGCGGTAATCCGCTCCAGGTGTCCCGAACCATTGAAGTTGGACACATCTTCAAACTGGGAACCCGGTACTCCGAAGTTCTGGGCGCGAACTTTCTTGATGAGAACGGTGTTCAGAAGCCCGTCATAATGGGTTCGTACGGGATCGGTATGGAACGGGTCATGGCGTGCGCCGTGGAAAGCCTTTTCGATGTCGCTGCCAACTCCATGGTGTGGCCAAGAGAAATCGCACCATTCCTGGTCGAGGTGCTGCCGATTAATGTGACGCACGAGGAAACCCGTGTTCTCGCGGAATCCCTGTACGGAACACTGGAAAGCCGCGGCGTGCCAGTGCTGCTCGACGACCGTGATGAACGGGCGGGCGTCAAGTTCAAGGACGCCGACCTCTTTGGAGCGCCGGTAACGGTAGTGATCGGCGAGCGGAGCCTGAAAGATCGGGTGGTAGAAATTCGTGTTCGGGACCGCGGGACCGCGGAACGGGTTCCGGTTGATGAGATGGAGTCCTATGTGTTCAGTTCGCTTGATCTGAAGTAACATCCTGCGGCGAGAACCATTGTTTGGCTGTTGCACATAGAGGTTTATAAGGGCTGTTTGGAAGGGAAAAATACGGCAGACGTGCCGATACTCGTTATTTTCTCTTGACTTTCGAGTTCGGATCATATATATTTTTAATCTAAGTTTTTGCGGGGCAATGTCCGATGGTACACCGTAATGACAAGGTTCTCGGGCTGGCGATCGTCGGTTTGGCTCTGGCGGCTGTGACGTTGTTCCTTGTTTCGGTTTCCTTGTCGGGTTCCGACGGGCTTCCGGTCTCTCGTGACAGTGTTGCGGTTGTCGATATTGTTGGGCCCATCATTGGCTCCGAGTCGGTCGTTGATGACATTGAGCGGTATGTTCGCAATGACCGGATACCGGCGATTCTGATTCGTCTGGATACGCCGGGAGGTGCTGTCGCGCCGACACAGGAAATATACTCGGCGGTGTTGAGGGCGCGGGATGCAGGTAAGGTGGTTGTTGCATCCATGGGGTCGGTTGCTGCAAGCGGGGGATATTATATCGCGGCGGCATGTGACTCCGTGGTGGCAAATCCGGGGACGATAACCGGAAGTATAGGTGTTATCATAGATTTTGCGGAGTTTTCCCGGCTCCTTGATAAAATTGGAGTGGGTTTTACTGTCATCAAGTCTGGGAAGTATAAGGACATTGGTTCCTTCTCCCGGGAAATGACGGAGGAAGAGCGGGAATTGATACGAGGAGTCATCATGGACACCTACGATCAATTTGTCGAGGCGGTCGCGACAGGGCGTAATATGACTCCGGAAGAGGTGCGGGTGTACGCTGACGGGCGTGTGTTTACCGGGCGTCAGGCACGAGAATATGGGTTTGTTGATGTGTTGGGCACCTATCGTGACGCGCTGAATATGGCCGGTCGCATGGCCGGAATCGGTGAGAATCCTCCGGTAATAGAACAAGAGGATTCCCGGATTTGGGACATGGTGCTGAAGGGGATGACGAACATCCTCGTGCGAGGATTTTACCTGAGTGTGCCTCGCGTATCATATCGCATGTACTGACATCGACGCCCGAATTTATGGACGAGTATGCGGCGGACGATTGAAGATATATGAGAAACGTTCCCTTCGATACTGTGTGAAAGGAGTTTCGGCATGACCAAGGCAGACGTAATCGCGAGGATCGCATCCCAGACGGGGTTGACCAAAACCGATGTCAGAGCGGTTGTTGAGGGATTCCTTGATTCGGTTAAGTATGCCCTTAAAAAGGACGACCCTCTCGAAATTCGCGGTTTCGGCACCTTTTATGTGATCAGCCGGGCTCCGAGGACGGCGCGTAACCCGCGGACCGGTGACGAGGTAAAAATACCGGCTCGCAAGATGCCCGTCTTTAAACCGTCGCGTGAAATGAAAAAAGAAATTTTCGAGTAATATGTAAGTCGAAAGGAGCGCACAGTGCCCTGCGGAAGAAAGCGGAAACGCCATAAAATTGCAACTCACAAGCGCAAAAAACGTCTAAGAAAAGACAGGCACAAGAAGAAAGGGAAATAATCTTTTCCTTTCGTAGATGTGGGCAATTAGCTCAGCTGGATAGAGCGTTAGCCTCCGGAGCTAAAGGCCGCGCGTTCGAATCGCGCATTGCCCACCATAGTCCCCCTGTTGTAATGTGTCGGGGTGTAGCGCAGTCCGGTAGCGCACCAGGATGGGGGCCTGGGTGTCGCTGGTTCAAATCCAGTCACCCCGACCAAATATTATGCATACCTTCGAGCAGATGAATCTTATCTGCTCTTTTGGTTTCAGGGAAGCGGAAACGTGGATAAACTTGTTCTGATCACAAACGATGATGGGGTTTATTCCACCGGTATACGCGCACTTCGGGAAGCAGCAGCGAAGGTGTGGAACACTGTTGTGGTAGCGCCAGACCGTGAACAGAGCGCGCGAAGCCATGCCCTGACCCTGGACCGCCCGCTTCGGGTGAAGACGATATCTGATGGGATTATGGCGGTTGACGGTACTCCCACCGACTGCATGATGCTTGCTCTCAGAAGGCTTCTTAAACGCTCCCCGGATCTGGCTCTTTCCGGAATAAATCACGGTGCGAATCTGGGAACGGACGTCATATATTCCGGAACTGTAGCCGGAGCAACTGAAGCGGTGCTCCTGAATGTACCTGCGATCGCGGTTTCTGTTGTTGACCCGGACAACACAGCCTTTGAAACAGCGGCGGAAATCACTGTCCGCATCGCGGACAGGGTGATGAAACGCGGGTTGCCCGAGGGGGTTTTTCTCAATGTTAACATACCTCCACGGTGGAGCGGACGTATAGAAATCACTCGCCAGGGGACACGACGGTATCGCGATGTCATTACAGAAAAAACCGATCCCCGGGGAAGACCATACTACTGGATTGGCGGCGAACTGGAAGAAATTCCGGGAGAAAACCGGACCGATGTCGCCGCTCTTGACCGGGGGAGCATATCCATTACGCCTCTGCATCTGGATATGACCGCTGCACATGTGCTGAACGAAATGGAGTCCTGGAGCTTTGAATAACGGCATGCCCGGAATTCGGGACTATGAAATTGCACGTACCCGAATGGTAAAAGAGCAGGTAATCAAACGGGGAATCCAGGATGAACTCGTTATTCAGACCATGCGAGTCGTTCCACGCCATCTTTTCGTAGACCCGGCCTTTCTTCCCAGAGCTTACAGCGACCATCCACTCCCCATTGGGCACGATCAAACGATTTCTCAGCCGTATATCGTTGCACTCATGACACAGGAACTGGGGCTTACCGGGAAAGAGAAGGTTCTGGAGATCGGTACCGGTTCAGGGTACCAGGCGGCGGTACTCGCTCTCATCGGGTGTACCGTTTACACGGTTGAACGGATTGAAGACCTTTCAATAAAGGCGAGGAAATCGATTCGGGCGCTCGGACTGAAAAATGTTCACTTCCGGGTGGGCGATGGTACACTAGGCTGGAAAGATCATGCTCCCTTTGATCGGATCATTGTTACCGCGGGCGCTCCGGCGGTACCGGAAACGCTGCTTGAACAGGTAACCCCAACCGGAGGACGTGTTGTCATTCCGGTCGGCAATAGGTCCGCCCAACAGTTGCTGATCATCACCCGTAACGGTTCGTCTATAGAAAAACGTATTGTTACGGGATGCAATTTCGTACCATTGATCGGCGAACAGGGGTGGGGAAATGGTTGAAACAGGTTTTGTTCGGAAAACGTATAACTGGGTTCTGCACTGGAGCGAAACACCTCACGGTCCTGTTGCGCTGTTCGTTCTTGCTTTTATGGAGTCATCTTTCTTTCCCGTGCCACCGGATGTTCTGCTCATCGCTCTTGCGCTCGGAGTTCCGAAACGGGCCTGGACCTTTGCGATGATATGCACAGTGGGTTCAGTGTTGGGCGGAATTATCGGTTATACCATTGGAGCAACTTTTTTTGATGCTGTCGGTTATAAAATCCTTGATTTTTATGGTGCTTTGGCGAAATTTGCACACGTTCAGGAACTCTATCGGGAATATGGCGTTTGGGTTGTGGGAATAGCCGGTTTTACCCCGATCCCTTATAAAGTGTTCACGATTGCTTCCGGCGTGTTCCACATGGATATGTTTTCGTTTGCGGTAGTTTCATTCTTTACGCGTGGTGCACGCTTTTTTCTGGTTGGTGGACTGATCTGGAAGTTCGGATCGCCGATAAAAAATTTCATCGATCGATATTTTGACGTGCTTTCTGTCGCATTTGTTATTATATTAGCACTCGGATTCGTTGCGGTAAAATTCTTCCTCTGATTATGTGTCGGGGTGTAGCGCAGCCCGGTTAGCGCGCCTGCTTCGGGAGCAGGAGGCCGGTGGTTCAAATCCACTCACCCCGACCAATATCCCGTAAGGATTTGCGGAATCGCTGAAATAGATGTTTATGTACAAAGAAAGGGGCCTTTTCGGCCCCTTTCTTTGTACATAGTTTCGAAGCGGAGTGTTTTAAACAGATAGCGGGGTTCGCGCACCGTCCCTGCCTGCATGGGGACATCGCATCTTACTCTCTTGAAATCGAATTTGTATCAAAAAAGAACCAACCCGGCCTCAAGAGTATCGGGTTGGTTCTTTTTTGATACAAGACTATCGCCACTATGCTCAGTAATCTCCGGCATATACAGAAAGGTTGGTTGTTCCAGCGGGTACGCCAACCGTTACCATCGCCTTGGCAGTGGCAAGCAGTGCGTTTTGCACGTTCACCGGAGACGAACCATTGGAGGAATTGGACAGGTAGAGTGCTACGGTTCCGGTAACGTGAGGGGCGGCCATGGAAGTACCGCTCAATGTCGTGTACCCCCCCCCTTTATACGTCGAATAGATATACGATCCCGGAGCATTAAGGTCAACTACCGGACCACGGTTCGAGTAAGTCGCGAACGTCAATCCTGCCGGATAGTCAGCATACGCCCCTACCGTAATTGCCTCGATGACGTGGGCGGGAGAACAGAGGCTCGCATCAGCTCCATCATTCCCTGCCGCAATCGTATACACTACCCCGGCCGTAATTGAGTTCAAGACCGCAGTGTCAAGTGCGTTGTACGTAGGGTACCCTACATACGCACCAAGGCTCATGTTTGCCACCATGGGAACGCTCTGGGTTTCCACCTTCTGCTGAGTCACATAGTCAACACCGGCAATAATCTGGGAAAAAGCCCCCGATCCTCTGCGGTCGAGCACTTTCACTGCATAGAGTTCCGCCTCGGGCGCAACTCCCACGACGCCAATCGTATTGTTAAGCGCAGCCACAGTGCCTGCAACGTGAGTGCCGTGACCGTTGTCGTCATCGTATGACTTTGCTGTCTGAACATAATTTACCCCACCTCGCACATTCAGGTCAGGGTGGTCCCGATCAATCCCCGTGTCAATAATGTAAACACGCACCCCAGCTCCAGTATATGGTAAGATTCCGAAAATCGGTTCAGCATCAATTTCATCGATTCCCCAATCTACCTTTTGCTCTTCCGCCGTCGGGGGTTCTGGAGCCGGACGCTTGCTGATCGTTGCAATCAGGTCTGGCTCAACGGATTTTACACGGGGATCGCTTCGTAACTTCTCGAGTCTGGATGCCGGAATGGTGGCGGAAAAACCTTTCAGCGCGTACCGGTAGGTAAAACCAACTGCGGCACCGTGGGTACGTGCCATTTCATTCGCCACAGCCGGAATATCCCTCACTGTTTCATGGAGGACAACAATGTAGGAATCCGGTGCACCCGGTGCAACACGCGCAACGGGTGAGGATTGGGTTGAATGTTCCAGGGGATTATTCTCGCACCCGATGGTCGTGAGGCAGAGCGCAACAAGTACACCCGTGATGCCGCCTAACATTCTGTAGCTTACCATGGTGACCTCCTTTGCAATACCGGTACGGTTGAACAAAGAAGCCGCTCGACCTGAATATACCACAGTATCGAATATACTACAAAAAATACATAGCAAAAGAAAAATATAATAGTAAAAAAACAATTTGTATCACGAAGGCGGGTAAAGAGTAACAAGATTCATGTTCCAAATGCATGGGGTCAGGTTACAAAGAAGGTCAAATGCGGCTATTTCGTTAATTGTCTCATCTTTTCCCCTCAGGGTGTTCCATTCCTTCCCGAGCGATACGGTATAATATACTATCCATTGAATTCGCTTTCGTACTATACATCGGCTATTGATTTTGGGAGGGCCTGACTTTTTTAACCCGGATGATGCATAAAAATAATGAGGGACGCGTGGGAGCAGGGGAAATGTGAAGATTGAGCAAACGGAAAGAAGGGATAAGAGGGGCAAGAGTGGGATATTGGGGAAAAGGTTTGAGGTAAAAATTG
>JAWLHT010000199.1:0-10176 GCA_041690195.1 Candidatus Latescibacterota bacterium | reverse complement strand
CGGAGTCGTAGAGGCGCAGGGTGGTCTTTCCGCTCGGTGCGCCGCCCAGGTTGGAAACCCGTACCCAGAGACGATCCTCGCTCCGGATGCAGTCATACCCCGCGATGGCGAGATCCGGGAGCGGGCCCTCGGACTCCGGTTTCACCAGCCGAACGGTGAGAATAACCGGTTTGCCCGGCGGGACGAGTACACTGAACGTCTCGAAACGCCCCAGGGTGAAATCCCCGGTATACAGGGCGCGGCCGGCGATGCCGCCCAGATCCTCCGAAAGTTTGACCTCGCAGGTGCCGGGCCGAAGCCGGAAAAGGCGGGCGGTCACCTTGCGCTGGAGCGGATCGAAGGAGAACATGCGGCACTCGAAGGAAGAGCTGTCGGATCGGATCACCCAGCGGGCCAGATCTTCCCCGCCGCCTTCGAGCCATTCCGCGGAAACCGTGCTGTCCGCGGCTCCTCCGATGACCATCGAGGCAACCATCCGCTCATCGAAAAGCGTCTGCGCGTCAGAAGGGAGCCGGGCTTCGGTTGCCCGCCAGAACGCCAGGTCGTCACACCAGGAAGCCAGCCGCGCCAGCCGTGAGGTCACCGCCGCGGTATCGGCCAGACTGAAGGCCGGGGGGGTGTTTCTGCCCCAATACCATTCCAGAATGGCCCGATCGGGAAAAGCGGCGCGCCCTTCGTCCCAGTTGAGGGGTGTTTCCGACGGCTTGTCCCACCGCCAGGCGGTGCGGAGCGCACGCCGGAACCGTTCCGGATCCCCGGGATAGTAGATAATGTCCCGGAACCGGTCCCGGAAAAGATCGGCAGCCTGCTCCGAGGCAGACGGAGCGATGCGGCAGTACCCGTCCTCGGCCAGGCCGGTGGCATCGAGGCCCGAGTAGAGCTGTTCCCGGATCGAACGCGCCAGTGGGGTCCCGTCAAGGAAGAGGTCCTGCTTTCCTTCCAGAAATGAGAGGTCGTCAATCATGCCGCCCCCGAACCAGCCGTCCGGGTTTTGATTCGCCGCCGCCCATTCCAGCACGCGGTACCGGAAAGACCGTATCTTCTGCTGGTACCAGGCCCAGGAGGGCGTTCCGGCGGGAATATCGAACGGTTTGACCGGCACGATCTTTTCCGGTTCGGCGGGATTGCCCCGGGTGTAGCCCGGGCGGGTGTATTCCAGGTAGAAATCGGCGAAGCGCGACCAGGGGAGGATGCGCTTGACCGCCTGGGCCGGGTACACCGTATCGAACGCACCGCCGAAGGCTTTCGGGTCCAGAAAGCCGGGCTCGCTATTCTCGAATGTCCACGGGAGGGAATCGAACACGCGTCCATATTCAGCAATGGCGGGAAGGAGCGTTTTTTTCTCCCAGGATGCGTAGGCCGCGGTGAAATGGGCAGGGCGGAGAATCATCCGGGCGCCGTCGGAACCGCCCACCCGGATTTTCGCGCCGTTGAGCGTGGAAATCTCCAGCCAGACACGGTCCCCCGCCGCCAGCATGAGCGGAGTGAACTCCAGGCGGAACCGCAACCGGGATTCGGTTCCCTCGAACCCCTTGAGCTTGAGTTCGGCATGGGTCCAGATGCGGGAAGGAACAGCGGAATCCCGCAGCCGAACCAGGAGGAGGTCTTCTCCCGTAGTACGCACCGGAAAATCCAGGGTGATTCCATCGAAACACCGCATGCCGGTCATGGGCGCGGTGAACAGGTTGGTTCGGCGCAGGAGACCGGTTTCCGCCATTCGGGCCGGGAGACTGCCGGGAGTAAGGTGGGCGACCAGGAAAGACCGGTCCGTGGCGGGACAGAGCATGCTCAGCGCCGTGCCATACCGGTCGTTCAAATCGCTTTCGGCCACAAAGGTGTATGTTGCTTCGCCCGGAACGGGTGTATCCTCGGTGAGGGTCACATCGAAGAGGTCCGCCTCGTGTACGCGTGTTTCACCAGTAAGCGGGAGGCGTGCATCGCCCCGGAATCCTTCGGGAATCCCCCGGCCCTTGAGAAAGGGGAGGGTGATGCGGCCGCGTGGGACACGGTCCACCATCTCGCCGTGGAGGAATCCAATACCGCTGTCGGGAGGCGCGGCGAGGGTTTCTCCGCCGAAGGAGTCGCCGGCGCGGCGGCAGTTTGTGTATACCGGAAGCTTCGAGAGGTTGCCCTCGATGGTGATGTAGTTGAAGGGTATCCCGGGAGGAGGATCGATTTCGAGGGCTTCCGCGGTAAAATCGCTGTCTCCCGGGTCGCCGGAACAGTTCGCCGCCGGATGCGGCCAGGCCAGCTCGTAACGGCCGTCGTGGCAGAAATGCGCGGGTATGCGGCCGTTGCCCATCCACTCCGGTTCGACTTCCCGGAAGGAGAGAATTTTCCCCTGTTCGGCAGGGGTGAGCACCGGTATGAGCGAGCGGGTGGATATCCCGAGCGCCCTGGCCAGAAGATCGCGCTCTCCGGGCGTACGCTCCGGGATTGCCGCGGTACGCGGAGGCGGCGTGTTGGTCTTTACAAGCGCCTCGATTTCCTTTTCGAGGAGAGGGCGTCCGAAGAAATACACCTCGTCATACGTCGTCCAGGGCATGGGAAAACGCAGGAGCCCCGGGAGCGCTGTTTCCCACCAGGGATCCCGGTTCCAGGACGATGCCGCGGATTTGCCGTTTACGAAGAGTTCCAGCCCGCGGGCCCGATCCCAGTTGAGTGCGAGATGATACCACACCCCGTCCTCGGGAGCGATTTCCGATACCACGGTATGACGGACATACCGGGCGTCGGTGAGCGATGCCGCGAAGCATCCGTTGGGCGCCAGGGTGACATCGATAAGGCCGCGTTCTCCCCTTCCCGAGGCGTTGGCGGTCTGCTCGAAGAGGATCCCTTCCCGGAGCCGTCCCCGGACCCAGAAAGCCACCGATCCGGCATGGGGATGTACCCGTCCGGCGCCCCAGAGCACTGGCTCGCTGAATCTGCCTGTCGCCCCGGAAGCCCGAAAGTCGGCCATGATGGCGGCGACAAGGTCGAGGTCCGTGCCGTTCCGCCCGTCGCCATCCCATGCGTTCGTCTCTCGGGTAAGCCGCAAAGCCTTGCCGAACCGTCCCTCGGTCAGTTCCAGTCCCCGTTCGACCGGGGACATCACACCGGCTCGGGCAATGAAGTCCTGGTCGAGGAACTTCATGTCCTCGAAGGAGAGATGGTCGTTCAGAATGCCGGGCGGCGTCGCGGATTGTGCGGAGACGGCCACAAAAAAAATGGTGAGGAACGGGACAATTGTCCGAATCATGGTAAGGAAGCCTCTATATGAAATGCCCGGGAAATGTCTGTCATACAATACAGACGCTCCGGATTACAAAACGGGTTATACAAATCTCGTATGTACCGTCTGTTAAGGTAAAAAGTGTCCGCCCGATTGTGCGGCGGGATACCCCCTGAACGGGAGACACCCCGCCGTTCAGGGGGGAACACATCGTGAACAACCCGTCGGGGCGAATTATTTCTGCAATCCGACCCTGTTGTTTTTCATCGTGATTTCTTTGATCTTCTCCCCGGCGTCCACCGTCACGCTGCATCCCTTCAGGTCGGTACCGGCGGGAATCGACAGGATGACTTCAGCGGTCTTCGGGAGAAAGTCCGCCGGAGCTTTGAGCGCCGGGACCGGAGTGGAAACGATGACCTTCCCGTCGGAACCCCGGAGTGATACGGTGGAGGACGGGGCGTCCACCGTGCCGAGACTGTGGACGGTTACCCGGAGGACGCCATCACGGAAGATCACATCATCCGGTCCGATGCCGAGATCGGGACGGGACCAGTAGGACGCGCCCTTCTTTTTCAGGGTCAGACGGACAATCGTGGCCGCCCGGGGAGCGAAGGTGAGGGCCAGCTCGCCGGTGCGCTCCAGGTCGGTGGTCCAGGAAATGGTGCCCCGGTCCGCGACATCATCGTTGTCGGTATCCACGCCCTGGGTAATTTCCCAGAGGCCGGGGTCGATGTCCCAGGCGGTCATGACCGCGTTTACCGGAGCGGTCTCCAGATTATAGGCGATGACCGTCATCTCCGTGTTCGTGGCGTCGGGGATGAGGATGGCCACGCTTTCCCCGGTAGCCGGGGCCTCGAATTTCCAGCTCGCCGCGTGTCCGGGATAGATGGCGTTGCGCATGATGGCCACGCCGCCCAGCCGGGCCCGCTGGAGTTCTCCGTGGTTGACACTTACCCGGTCGCTCCAGAGGTGTCCTTCGGTGTTGATGTATTCCCGGATTCCGGCCGCCATGATCTGGTCGGCGTAAAGCTCCTCCAGGTACTGCTTGTTCCCGGTCATCTGCCAGGCCACATGCCGCTGGAGGTCGCCGCCGGACTGCGGGGTGACCGATGCCGCAATCTGCTTGCCCCAGGTGTCCCGAACTTTCAGAAGGTCGAGGGCGTTCGCGTCTATGGTCCCCAGCGCACCGGGACCCAGGTCAAGGAGCGGCTGCAGGTACTTTTTGTCCCCGGTCCACCGGTAGGCGGCCCAAAGCAGATAGGCGGTGACGCTGAGTCCGCCGGGAGTTCCCTCGTCGGACTTGAAGTTGATGGTGGTTTCCACCACCCAGCGGCCATCCGCGTTCTTTTTCCGGTGCGCCAGGAGGCCGTCGGCCAGTTCCAAAAGGAGCTTTTTCGTCGCGGGATGGCCGTTGTATTCCACCAGACTCATGGCCGGGTGCAGGACGAGATAGGAGTAGGGCCGGGATTCTCCCCAGACGCCGTCTTCGGCGATTTTCGTGCCGCTGTAGTATATCGAGCGGAAGTGCCGGTGTCCCGCGCCGTTGATCCCGGTGACCCTTTCGAGCGCCCGGGCGGTCTCCATCATGCGTTCGACGTTTTTGGGGCTGGCGTAATCCACCAGCATGACCTGCGGGAGCACCTGGATGCCCTCTTCATAGGTGTGCAGCTCGTCGGTCTGGATGGTGGTAAGCCCGTTGGTGAACATGCCGTTGGTATAGAACGCCTCCATCTCGCTCAGGAGAGAGCGGGTGACCTTTTCCGGTTCCACGCCCATGAGCGCCGTTCCGGGCCACCAGTTGGTGAGATCGCCGTCGTCGGAAAGCCCTCCGCCGAACTCGCCGTTCTCGATCTGGCGCTCGTCGATCCACCACATGACGAAACGTTTCAGGTACTTCAGGTTTTCCACCTGGCGGAAAGCCCAGAGCGGCACGCCCGCGGGCGGCTGGGGCTGAGTGAACGGCGGCGGGTTCTGCTCCCGGTTGCGGTCATACCAGTAATAACGCCCGGGGAGATGATCCGGATTCACCCGGAAGAGATCGGTCAGGTCTCCTTCGAAACGGGTGTACAGGTCCAGCTTCCGGGTGTTGGGGTACTCCTCCACGAGATGGGCGAAGCTGTCCCGGGCTTGGGTGAAGCGGTCCAATTCGTGCTCGGGCACGGCGTCCTTCCGGGACTTGAAAACGAGCCGGATGCGGGTCCCTTCCAGTGCGGCGGGCCCGAAATCCTGCCCGGCTCCGGCAAAGGTGAGATAGAGGGACTTCCCGTTGGGGAGCACACGGTCGCGGGTGTCCAGCCAGAGGGTGCGGGCTTCTCCGGGCTTCACCGAGAAAGAGAAATCAAACATGACCCGGGTGGGCCAGACCGGGTCCATCACCCGGATGTTGAGGGGGAAATACTCCCCGTGGGTGGGTGCTGTCTTGAGCGCGGGGAGGTCGATGGCGATACCGTCCAGACCCGCGTTCATGTTCTCCCAGGTATAGGAGAACCGGGTATAGGACGGGGAGTCGATGCCACCACGGAAATCGCAGGGGATGAGGACATGCACAAGCGGAAGATAATTCCCGTCCGGCGTTTTCGACGGGGTGCGGGGCGCTCCCCCGGGCAGAGCCACCATGGTCCGGCGTTCATCCCCGGGATAGCGTCCCGCGATGAACCGGACCAGCTCGTCGAGGTTCCGGTTGTCCGGTTCGGCCGCGGTGACCGTGTAGGATAGCCGGGCCGTTCCGAATGGTTCTCCGCCGGGCGCGACGTGGTAGGCGGCAAGTTCGCCGATGGGGGTTTCCTGCTCGATGTTGTCGAAACGTATTTTCTGGCCGAAAATCGGGGAGGCGAGCCGGTGGACGGTTTTCTCCTGGCCGCGCGGACGCTCGAAGAGCACGGTCTCGGTATCGGCCATCTTCTCATGCGCATAGGCGAGCAGGCTCATTTTTCCGAACGCCGCGCCGGTGATCTCCAGGTGGTTCCAGGGCTCGGCGGGCATGAAGAAGGTTACCGATTTCCCCGAGGTGGAGTAGCAGTCCCAGTCGGGAAGCTGGAAGTAATCGTTGCGGCCGGGCAGGCGGGAGCGGTTGTAGACGCCCGGCCAGGTGGTTTCCCGGATGCCGTCGTTGGCCTTCCACCACCAGCGCTTGAGGTCGTATACATTGTGGATTTCCACTTTACGGACGCTCGTGGCGGCGGCTTCAAGACGGGGGGGAATGTCGCCGGGACGGTTCCAGCCGTTGCGGAGCAGCCACTCGTCCCGCCACTTCGGGTTGGAAAGGGAACGGGTCAGCGCGGGGATATCCCCGGCGGACTCTCCCCGGGCGAGAGCGACGACATTGGCGTCCGAAAGCATGCGGTCGTAGACGCGGACCTCGTCGATGTCTCCACCCCGGGTGAAGTTGTAGGCGCTCTGGACCTGGTAGGGGCTGATGATGCGGGAATGGGGGCCGAACTGGTCCAGCCCGGCGGAGTAGACCGCCACGGTGTCCTTTTTCGCCGCGAGCGCTCCGTTGACATAGAACCGGATGCCTTCGGTCTCATCCCAGGCCAGGGCGAGATGCACCCATTCGTCCGGTTTCGGTGCGGCGGGGATCGTGTACGATACCCGGGTGCGGGCCAGGTTGACATCGGTCACAAAAGCGTCGAAACCCTTCCCGTTCCAGTCGATGCGGAGCCAGACCATGTCCCAGCTCGAATGGTCGGCGTACCCGACGCGGAAGACAGGAAACTCGGTGGGACCCAACGGAATCCGGGAGCGCCAGAAAAATGAGAGCGTGCCGCGCTGGGCGTACATGTTCCCGGGCGCACGGTAGGCCATGAGCTGGGTGTGACCGCACTCGAAGCCGGGGCCTTTTGCGCCGCCGGGAATGACCGTGACATCGTGCAGAAAGGTGGGGTCCGGTTCGCCCGCGGCATAATCGGCGGTGAATCCCCGGTCTCCGGAGAGGTGGAAGAGCAGCCCCGGTTCCGGCGCGGCGGCGGTGGAACCCGCGGTGGCGGACAGGGTGAGCAGCGTGAACACCGCGAGCAGCATCACGACCCTTCGGTACACATCCGGCAGCATGTCATCCTCCCTCGGACGATCGTTTTTCGCTTGAAGGCACAATTCCGAAAAATGAAATGTACCTAATATATACAATCATTCCGGAAAAGCCAAAGAACAATGGTCATCGGAACAACATAGGGATTTGCGGACGAAGCATCGGTTGGCAGGAAAGAGAAAATATTGTATTATGGTGAAGACAGAAAGAGCAAAAAAAGCGGGATGGTTCCGGGCGCCGGACGTTCACCGATTTGCAGGGAGGAAGGCATGTCAATGGATTTCACGGGGTTGCCCCGGGAACTTCCGGAGTTCTACCGCGGGCTCCGGGAGAACAACTCCACCGGGTGGTTTACCGCCCACCGGGCCGATTACGACGAGCACGTCCTGGCTCCGGCCCGGAGCTTCGTCATGGCCATGGGAGACCGTCTGCACTCCATAGCCCCCGGCATCAACGCAGACCCGCGCATCAACCGTTCGCTCTTCCGCATCAACCGGGACACCCGTTTCAGCAGGGACAAGTCGCCCTTCAAGACCCATCTCGGAATATGGCTCTGGGAGGGGCTCGGCCCGCGCATGGAGTGCTCCGGCTTCTACATCCATATCGAGCCGGGGCTCTGCATCCTCGGGACCGGCATCTACCGGTTCACCGGCGAACTGCTGGAACGCTACCGGGAGCGGGTCACCGACCGACGCCACGGCCCCGCGCTGCGGAAAGCGGTGGACGAGGCTCTCGCCTCCGGCCCCTACACCCTCGGCGGGGAGCATTACAAGCGGGTGCCGCGCGGATACGATCCGGAGCACCCCAACGCCCGGTTACTGCTCCACAACGGTTTCTGGGTCGGTCTGGAAACATCGCTCCCGGAGGAGATGTTCACCCCCGCCTTCCCCGACTGGTGCTTCGGGCACTGCGTCAACCTGCTCCCCGTTCACCGCTGGCTGCGGGAAATGACGGAGTAGGGGGGAAAGTTCGAAAAGAAGGCGCAACGGTGAAGTGAAGAAAAAGGCGGGATGAGCTTTGGTTCCCCACCGCTTTTCTCCCGGGTCCGACTTTTGACTCCCTCTTCCCCGGGTCAGTACACGCTTTGCTCCGGCGGGCGCCCGTTCTCGAATGTCCGGTCGGGGATGTCCCGTTTCATGGCCCAGTACGCCGCCCGCCACATGAGCGTCTTGAACGACCCGGCATGGAAGGGGTCCGGCGTGTGGCCGGGGAGCATGACCACAACCCGGCCTTCGCCGAAGTCGTGGCACCATCCGCCGGTGATGTCGATGGGCTGCTCTTCCCCCTTGAGGTTGAACAGGGGCGTGGTACGCCCCGGGATGAGGTCAGCGCGGAAAATCTCGTCCTCGCCCAGCCTGGCGGGGGCGATGCCCCGGGAGACGGGGTGGTCCGGGTTCAGGGCGTGCAGCAGCGTGGGCTGGACCTTGGTGTGCATGTAGGGCTTCTCCACCCCGAGCAGGTCCATGAAGCGGGGGCGCTCGCCGTTCCAGACCGTGCAGTGCATGGCCAGGAATCCCATGCCCCGCCGGACATTGGTGATGATCGCCTCCTCACGCTCATCGGTGAGGAAAAATTCCTCGTCCTCGCGGCGCTCGACGAGTTCCTCCCCGGACCAGCCGAGACTGTTGGCCTTGGCGTAATGGGCCGCGACGAAGAGGTCGGTTCCGGCCAGGACCTCCGGCGTGACGAATTTCACCGACTGGGCGAACCGGAGCCGCCAGCCGGTGTGACGCAGCACGTCCTGCCAGTTCTTCTCCTGCGTGATGGGGTTGTGGAAGTAGTCCCCCAACAGGAAGAGCGCCCGTACTTCGCCGGGAGCCTTCGGGGCGGACCACGCCTCTCCCGCCGCGCCCAGCGCGGCGATGCCGCCCGCGGCGGCGAAGAGTCTTCTTCTGCTCATGGTGCGCTGAACGGTCATGCATTCCTCCCGTTATTGCTTTTCATTCGCTTATATCCGGTATCAGTCCCGCGGACCCCGATTCAGACCGGTGCTTTTTTCGTCTCCAACCGGGAGCATCATTTTTCATCAAAAACAACGCTTTGCGGCAGAAAAGAGTTGATTTCGCCGATTGGACGCGCCATAATACTCGGGATAAACTTTCTTCCTACCGAACCCTTTGCCCGGGAGTGCCCAATGACCAAACGCGACGTGGTTTCACTGGCTGTGAAAATCATCGGCGTGTTTTATCTCGTGCAGGCTGTTCCCTTCGTGGTAGCGTCTCTCTTCGCCGGCGGTTCCGCCGGGAGTTCTTCCGGTGTGATTCTCGTTCTCGGCATTCTTGTTCTCGGCGCTCTTCTGGTCTGGGGAAGCGAAGCTGTCGGCGACCTCCTGGTACCGAAAAAGGAAAACGCCGCAGTCCCGGCGGTTCTTTCCCTGAGCGACTGGCAGACCGTTGCTTTTTCCGCCATCGGGGTATCCACGTTCATCCGGGGGGTTCAGCAGCTTGGCGCGGTGATGAGCTACCCCACCCAAAATTTCCGGTACCAGTCGATCGTTTCCGGGATCATCATGGCGGCAATCGGCGCGGGGCTCTTTTTCGGCGCCCGGGGGCTGGCCAACCTGTGGAAGTCCTTCCAGGAGCGACGGTCGAATCTCTGACCCGGCGATGCCGACGGGTTGGGTTTCCGGCCGGAGACTTCGAGCTTCCCTCAAAGCTAACTCATCCCTCGTTCCCATTGTCGTAAACAGAAGGAATTTGCGATGAACGGGTGCTTGTGAAGAGCCCCCTACCCCTCGGTCCCTTTCCCCCGGTGGGGGCAAGGGAAGATGCGGTGCTTTACGCGTTTCCTGCCCCCTTCGGGGGAAGGTGGCCCGCCAGGGCCGGAAGGGGGCTGCCTTCCCTGCGCTAACAGGATGCACCCGTTCACCACTAATCGCTTCTGTTTACGACTATGCCCCCAATTTGCTCACCCCTCCTATTTCACTCCCAGCTTTTCC
>JAWLHT010000198.1:0-10216 GCA_041690195.1 Candidatus Latescibacterota bacterium | reverse complement strand
AGGTAGTCGGCCAGATTGGTGAGATGTTTGGCGGTGACATCGGAATCCTTCTTCGCGGCCAGCGCCTTCTTCAGTTCGGCCACATTCGCCCGCTGGGCCTCGATACCGGCCTGTTCGGACTGGTCCTGATTGAGAATCTTGTCCGCGAGGGCCTTGTCGATCATACCGTTCGCCGCCGCCTGTCCAACATAGTGTTTGGCCATCATGTTGAACTGGTCGAGGGTCAGACGGTAACCGAGACCGAACTCCGCGTTATCCTCGAAAAGGGAGTTGGACCAGGCCGGCCCGCGCCCCTGGTCGTTGGTGGTGTACGGCGTGGTGGGCAGATTGCCGCCGTAAATCGAAGAGCATCCCGTCGCGTTGGCGATGATGGTGCGATCGCCGAAAAGCTGGGAGAGCAGCTTGACATACGGTGTTTCACCGCAGCCCGCGCACGCGCCGGAGTATTCAAAGAGCGGCCGGAGGAACTGGCTGCCCTTGACCGTATTACGATTGAAAAGCGACTCGTCCGTATCCGGGATGGAAAGGAAGAAGTCGTAGTTCTCCATCTCCACCAGGCGGTTTTCGAACTGGCTTTCCATATTGATGGCGCGGCGGTCGGTCTTGTTGCCCTGCTCATCCTTCTTCACACCGGGGCAGTTGGCCACGCAGGCGCCGCAGCCGGTGCAGTCCTCGGGAGCGACCTGGACAGTGAACTTCTTGCCCTTGTACTGCGGACCGCCCTTGGCGTCAACCGACTTGAAGGACTGGGGAGCCTTGTCGAGGGCCGAAGGCTCATAAGCCTTGATGCGGATGGTGGCGTGCGGGCAGACGAAGGAGCAGGTGCCGCACTGAATGCAGACCTCGGGATCCCATATCGGGATGAGCGTCGCGATATTCCGCTTCTCGTACTTGGTCGTGCCTACCGGATAGGTGCCGTCCACCGGGAACTTGGAAACCGGGATCTGGTCGCCGTATCCCTTGATGATTTCGGCGGTGACGTTCCTCACGAATTCCGGAGCGCTCGCGGGTACGGTCTCGACCTTGTGGATGCTGGAAGTGACCTGCTTCGGATAGTCCACCTTGGACACATGGTCCTTGGCGGCATCCACCGCGGCGTAGTTCATCTGGACGATCTTCTCGCCCTTCTTGCCGTAGGTCTTCTTGATGGCGTTCTTGATAAGCTCGATCGCCTTGTCCTGCGGCAGGAAGCCGGAGATCACGAAGAACGCGGTCTGCATGATCATGTTGATGCGCGCGCCGAGCCCGAGCCTGAGGCCCAGATCAATACCGTCGATGACGTAGAACTCGAGTTCCTTCTCGACAATCTGCTTCTGGACTTCGGCCGGAATCTTGTCCCACACCTCATCCGGACCGTAGGGGCTGTTCAGCAGGAAGGTGCCGCCCTTGACGATCTGGTTGAGCATGTCGTACTTCTCGAGGAAGGAGAAGTTGTGGCAGGCCACGAACTGCGACTTCTCGATAAGGTACGGCTTGTGAATGGGCTTGGGGCTGAACCGAAGATGAGAGGTCGTCAGCGAACCCGCCTTGCGGGAGTCGTAGACGAAATATCCCTGGGCGAAATTCTCGGTGTTTTCGCCGATAATTTTGATGGTGTTCTGGTTGGCGCCGACCGTACCATCCGAACCGAGACCATAGAACATGGCGTTGTACACGCCCTTGTCCTCGAGATGGAAGGAGGCGTCGGATTCGAGGCTGGAACCGGACACATCGTCGATGATGCCGACGGTGAAGTGGTTCTTCGGCTCGGCCTGGGACAGATTGTTATAGATGGCCTTGACCATCTGGGGGGAGAACTCCTTCGATCCGAGACCGTAGCGGCCGCCGACGATCTTGGGATAGTTCGCAAAGGGAGCGTTGCCCGCGCTCATGGCCTCGCCGATCGCGGTGCGGACATCGACGTAGAGCGGTTCGCCGAGGGCGCCCGGCTCCTTGGTGCGGTCGAGTGTCGCAATGGCCTTGACCGTCTTCGGCAGGGCGTTCACCATGGCAGTTCCGTCGAACGGACGATAGAGACGGACCTTGATCACGCCGACCTTCTCACCCTGGGCGGCCATGGTTTCCACCACTTCCTGCACGGTTTCGGTGCCGGAGCCCATGATCATGATCACCCGCTCGGCATCCGGAGCGCCAAAGTACTCGAAAAGCTTGTACTGGCGGCCGGTGATCTGGGCGAACTGGTCCATGTACTTCTGGACAATGCCCGGAGTGGCCGTATAGTAAGGGTTCACCGTTTCACGACCCTGGAAGTAGACGTCCGGGTTCTGGGCGGTACCGCGGATCACCGGGTGGTCCGGGCTGAGGGCGCGGTCGCGAAGAGCGAGCACGAAGTCGTCGTTGATCATGGAACGCAGGTCGTCCATGGTCAGCTCTTCGATCTTGGTGTACTCGTGAGTGGTCCGGAAACCGTCGAAGAAATGCAGGAACGGAACGCGGGATTCGAGCGTGGCGGCCTGCGAGATGAGCGCGAAATCGTGAGCTTCCTGCACACCGCCTGAGCACAGGAGCGCCCAGCCGGTCTGACGGGTGGCCATGACATCCGAATGATCGCCGAAAATGGAGAGAGCATGGGTCGCAAGAGAGCGGGCCGACACGTGAAACACGGTCGGAGAGAGCTCGCCGGCGATCTTGTACATATTCGGGATCATAAGAAGAAGGCCCTGGGAGGCCGTAAAGGTGGTGCTGAGGGCTCCGGTGGAGAGAACTCCGTGGACCGCACCGGCGGCGCCGCCTTCGGACTGCATCTCGACAACCTGGGGTACGGTGCCCCAGATGTTCTTAAGGCCGGCCGCGCTTCTGGCATCGGCGACTTCACCCATGCCGGAAGAGGGAGTGATAGGATAGATGGCGATCACTTCGTTCGTCGCGTGCGCTACATACGCGACGGCCGAATTGCCGTCAATGGTGATCATTCTACGGCTCATAGAAACTCCTTGTGGAGGTGGGAACAGTGGTGCGGGAGGAATATTTTTGCATGTACATCGAATACCTGCGCTTCTCCGCTCCGGACAGCGGAATCGGAGCGGCATCGGGTGCTGCATGTGGGATAATTCGCGGGTTTTACAGACTGCAAATATACATTATTACGCAGGGAATGTCAAGGTTTCAAAGGCATGCATCCCTGCATTACCGCTTATTGTACCGGCAGTCGTCAGACCCGAACCGCGTCATAGGGCCTGATAAGCCCGAAACAGTCTTCAGCGGGCGGCAATGAATCGGTCCGTAAAAAGAATGGTCCCGGATGAAACGTTTTCCGGAGACCGGAACAAACCGTGGAAGTAAGAATAAGCCGTGCGCCCGACTTCAGGAAAAAGCCACACGTCCCAGTGTCTCGCGCCGGGGCGCCGAGTGGGGGAATGCCGACGGAAAGCCGACAAAAACGGAAACCCGCGCGTCAAACCGCATATCCTCCATCAACAATCGCGCATGACACGCACACCCTCTGCCGGATACTCCCGCACTCAGTGGCGCGTCCGCCAAGTGCATGCCACCGAAGCGAACGAATCACCGGCACAGCCGGAAATCCCCGCAGCCTGAACGAATGGGGTTCGATTCTCGTTTGTATTGTGTATATTGAATAGAGGAAAGGGTGGCTATATCAAACCCAACGAACCGTGAACACGGGTTCGGCCGCCGTGCACAGGGAGCCTGCATTATGGCGCCCGCGGATACGCCAGACCGGAAAGAGCTTTTCTTTCCCGGTACGGAACGGCAGTATATCATACGGGGGAACGCTGACCGCGAAAAGCACCTTGGCCTAATCGCTGGCCGGATATTCGTGCTGACCGGCGCCCCTCACCGAAAGCCCGCTTTTCCGGCGATACATGCAAGAGACCGATTTTCGTTCCCTATCCATCAACCTTCAGGCAGGGAAGTGCGCCATGAACGATATCCAAGAAAAAATCACCGACTATCTCGCCGCACACCGGTATCTCACCCTCGCCACGGTGACCGGGGAAAACGAACCTCTGGCCCATACGGTCGAGTATGTTTCCGAAGGTGCGACGGTGTATTTTCTGACCTATCTGAACAGCCGGAAAGTAAGGGATATTTCCCGGGATTCTCATGTCGCGTTCACGGTGGACGAGTCCTACGAGAATATTCGGGATATTCAGGGAGTACAAATGGAGGGAACCGCGGAGATACTTACCGCTGCCGATGAAATCGAGCATGCGCGAAAACTGTACATAACCAAGTACCCCGAACTCGCCAGCATGCCGCCCAGCCCCGACTCGGTGTTCGTGCGGGTCCGGCCGGCCGAAGGATTCTTCATCGACAACACGAGGGAGATCGGGCACCGTGACCGGGTGGAATTTCAACCGTCCGAAACGATGAACCGATGAGGTGAACTGCCCGGCAGGGCAATCATGGAAAACGAGGCGCAATGAAACCCGGGGGCCGTTATTTCTGGCTGCTGAAGAGCCGGACGAACTTCTCGAAATAGACCGGGTCGAAGTCCTTGAACATCTCGGCTTTCATGATACGCATGGCCTCGAAGGAAGAAAACTCCTTCCGCCAGGGACGGTGAGAGGTGAGACCATCGAACACATCCGCGATGGAGCAAATTTTTGCATACACATGGATGCCGTCACCCCGCAGTCCTTTCGGATAACCGGACCCGTCATGCCGCTCGTGATGCTGGGATACGATGATTTTTGATTCACGGGTCAGAAGGTTGTGTTCATCCAGTATACCGAGCCCCTCTTCCACATGTCCCCGCATGCATTTCCATTCGACCTTGGAAAGCGCCCCACGCTTATGGAGAATATCGGGAGGAATCCTGCTTTTCCCGATATCGTGGAGAAAGAATCCCGCAGCGACCTCCTTTATGTTGGGGATATCGGTTGCCGGAAAGAATTCCCGTAAAAGACCGAGGCTGAATATCCCCACGTTGATGCTGTGGTTGAACGTGGTAAAGTCAAAGGAAGTCATCCCGATCAGGCTGTACAGCACGGCATCGTCCGCAAAAACATGCCCCATGGAGGTCATGACCGTATTGCGGTACCGCCGGATGAATTCCGCCTTGGGCGAACGAAACAGTTGTTCGGCAATATAAGAAATGGAACGGTACGTCAAAGAGGCTTTATGGAAGGGCGCAATATCTTTTTCGGTGAGAATGGAGTCGAGGTTCTCCTCGACATAGAGGTTGTACCTGCTCCAGTCCTTCTTCAGGATGAACAGCTTCTCAATGCGCCGCTCCAGAATCTCTGCACAGGTTTCACTGGAAACCGTATTCCCGCTCGCGCAATAGAGTACCGGCTTTCCATCGCTCGACTTGAAAAAGATGTCGAAAGGCTGTACAGCATCCGGACGAATGGAATAACGGTCTATGGGAAGATAGGAGGCGTCCATATCGGGAATGTCTTTCTCCGGGTGGCCGCGCCCAAGAACAGCGCACTATTTTTTATCGAACCAATTAAATTCGAAAATGATAGAATGTCAATAGGTAAAAGTGCTCATTTTTTTAATTTTCTATTATCTATCCCTATCCCCTTCCCGCGGGCGCATCGGGCTCAGCGCCCAAATCTCCCCGTCGCGGGCTGAATGCGGGGAGAGGTTCCTCGCTCCGGGTCATCGGTCTCCAGGTTCCACTCAGACTTGTCATTCCCGCGCCTTTGGGACAGTCGGGATAGCCGGGAAAACGTTGGAATCAGCTTGAAAAGGGAACATTTTCGTGTGCTTCGGGTTCCCCCTCTCGCGAGCTTGTACTTACCCAAGTTTTTGAGGATGAGAGAAAAGGGGGAGCGGGATTGGTCCTTGCCACGCGCCGTTAAGCCGGTTATCTTTATTGCCCTGTGGATAGATGCACCGGAGCCGCAGGGGTAAAATGGCGCTTCGCGGTTTTGTGTGGGTAAACGAGTGGTGGAAGAAGGAGCCGGGAGCCAGAAGTCAGGAGAAGGGAAACCGGTCGCCAATGCCGGAGCGTACGATTCAGGGCGGTCGAGGCATGTCTCGCCCCTACGGTCCTTCCCTTTGTACCTTTGCCTCTTTCTCTCTTCACTCTCATTTACCCATAGGATACAGCAAAGAACCGAAAAAATCCTGAATAAAACCGGGCTGCACGCCGGAAGGCGCCAGCATCGTTCAGTTGTGGACTTGGACCCCCGACTCCTTCCCGAATACCCGTTTCGTGTATCCCCCGGCACAATACAGTACATTATGAAGCTACTCCGGCCTCCGGAACGGCCCATTCCATATCAGCAACATTCCCCGTTTCCCAAGGAATCGCATGAATATCCCGGCCACTCTATTCGAGGGCATCATGATTCTCTGCTGGGGCGTGTCATGGCCCGCCGCTGTTCGCAAAACGCTCAAGACCCGCAGCGTGGAAGGGGTTTCCATCCTCTTCCTCTGGCTGGTGTTCTTCGGATACGTCTCCGGCATTTTTTTTAAACTGTTTGCCGCACGCACTGACGGATTCATCAACCCGGTCATTATCCTGTACCTGTTCAACTTCATCATGGTGGGAACCGAGCTGGTCCTCTACTACCGGTTCCGGCGCAATCCGGCGCAACCGGCCGCTGCTCCCCAAGGCATGACGGGAAAATGAATGAAAATGGAAACGCGGAAACGGTCTTGCCGCTTCCGCGTTTTCATTTTCATAAGGGACTGATACTCAAGCTGGATCGAATCGTGAGGAAAGAGATCCCCCCGTCCGCCCCGGCCCTCACCCCCCTGCTCCCTCTCCCGCAAAGCGGGCGAGCGGAGTGTGACGGGGGAGAGCCCCGTTCCCGGACGCATTGGTTGAAAAATCAGCCCCGGCATTACAGATTTGATTCATAATTGGTATAACCCGCGACCGGTCCACTCCACCGCTTCCGTATCATCCCCGTTGCTTTGCTTCCCTCAGCATCATATCCGGATAGTAATTCCCCTCTTGTGCATCAGCAGAACCACCCCGACCAGGGCAAAAAACAGCGCGTTGGCAAACCCCACCAGTATCAGCACCTCCTGTACGCCCCCCGGGACCGCCGCGATGATGGCCCGTTCCGCCAGGGTTCCCACAATGTCGTCCACCACGAAAATGAACAGAGCGTTCATTCCGAGAACGGCGGGTATCCCGGTCCACGCCGTCCGCCCCCTTACATCGATGATCCAATGCAGCGTTCCGAGCAGAGCAATCGCCCACCCGCCGCTGAACAGAATATAGGAACTGCTGCAGAGCGTCTTGCAGAAAGGAATGGCCACGCTTGCCCCTGCGCCCGTCAGAATCCCGAGCAGGCCGAGCAGGACAAACATCCGCGCTGTCCGCGCCGATGGCCCCCGACGACGAAGCAGCTGCCCGGCCAGGCTTCCCCAGAGGGTTATTGTGAAAAAATTTGCATTGAGCATCCGGTCCATGCCCGCGGCAGCCAACGCCGACGCCGAATCCCCGAGCAGATCCCGCCCTCCCTGGAAAACCGGGCCGAGGAAGGCGGCGAAGGCCGGAAGGGGAGGGGTAAATCCGGGGACCGGGAAAAGTTGCTGCAGGAGTTCCGTCCCCAGAATAACGGCGAAGGAGAGAACGAGCTGCACCCTCCGGGGAAGCCGGAGCACCAGGAACGCCCCGAACCCGAACACGCCGATCTGGGCAAGAATGTTGGCGAAACCAACCACCAGGCGACCATCCAGAATGCTCACCATCACCACGCCGAGCAAAAACAGCCGCAGGAACCGTCCCAGCGCATGCCGGAACATCAGCCCCCATCCTTCCCCCCGCTCGAGCCGTCCCAGATAGGAGAACGGAACCGCCACCCCGGCGATAAACAGGAAAAATGGCATGATCAGGTCCCAGAAATGCAACCCCATGCCGCCGTGATGGACGAATTGCCGCCCCAGGGGTCCTATGTACGGAACAGAGCCAAGATAGTAGAGCCCGAACCCCCGCGACGCCAGCACAACGATAACCAGCCCACGGAAAACATCGAGGGAGAGAAGACGCCGAGGAGCGGGAACGGGAATGGATTGAGCGGGCATATCGACCTCCGGGACACAATATATTCATTGTATTATAACATATAGCAATACAATCACAAAAGAGTTATTTCTCGTCCTGGAACTCACCCCCATTTCTGACATCACACAAATGAACCGTGAATGAGTCATGCCACTTTCGGAACAAGCCGTGAAGAAAGGCGATCACCTGTTCCGTGAAAAGTCACTCAGGATGGTAATGGGGGTGAGCACCCCGGAAAACCGGTCTGAATGGGGATACGCGGGAAAAAAAACATGATGAAATGCGGATGAACGAATTGAGCGCCCCCCTCTTCTCTCTCTCATCCTACGCGTATCACATGCATCCCGGGGTCCCCAACCGAATCGGTACGATTAGGTTGGGGTGGTCCCACACATCACCATTCAGACAGGCATTAGCGGCTTTCTTCACGGTTTGATGCAATGTTGGTATAAGGGGGTGAGTTTCTCTTATGGGGAACCCCGGATGCCATTGAATACTATTTCTTTACGGTTATCGGGTTGAGTCAGCAACGAACCGAAGCAGCACAAGCAAGGCATGCGTGAGTGAGAGATGTCTTTTCCTGCCCCCTGCAAGGGGGAAGGTGGCCGCAAGGCCCCGGGGTCCCCATTTGTACCGATTTGGTACGAATGGGGTAAAGGAAGGGGGTCTTGGCTGCGCTCGCCACGATTTGGCCCTGTTTTCTGACTCAACCCAATAGCTGTAATTTTTTGTGTTCATGTATGCCCAAGGCTTGTCGCTATGTTAACGCCGATGCCCTCAGCACCCCCTTCACCTCTCCCTGTGCATGCTTCAACAAGGCAGGGAGAAATCCCGGGAAGTCGCATGCCTCATTTGCATGAAACCGATTCGCGGAACGGACTGGATGGAGACGACGGAGAAAACCTGTTTACACGCGCTTTCGTTTCGCTATATTGTGCTTTTCTTCTGACACATAGCCGTCACGTTCCACAGCCCCGTTTCACAGAGGAGGAACACGTCCCCATGTGGTTCGATCGCATGACACTGGAAGATTGGTTCGATACCTATCAGTATGAAGTCTCCTATGATATCGGGGAGAGCGCGGTCAAATATCTCACTTTCGATCAGCTCAGTATCGATCTGGGCCGTCTCCCCATCCGCTACGGTTATCACACCGGCCGTCCGGACCTCCGGGAGCTTCTCGCCGCTGAATACGAAGGACTCGGGGCGGATGACATCCTGGTCACCTCGGGCGGGAGTGAGGCGAACTTCGCCATCGTATCCGCCCTGCTCAATCCCGGCGACCATATTATTGTCGAACACCCCAATTATCCCTCACTCTACGAGGTTCCCCGGTCTCTGGGGTGCGAGGTAAGCCTTTTCCGGCTGCGGTATGAGGATGGTTTCAAACCTCGTCTGGACCAGTTGGAAAAGCTGATCACCCCCCGGACCAAGCTCATCAGTCTGACCCACCCCAATAATCCCACCGGGTCGATGATTACCCGGGAAGAACTGGAATCGGCAATACGTCTGGCTGAATCCCACGGAATCACCCTCATGTTTGACGAAACCTACAGCGAACTGGTCTACGGAGACATGCTGCCTTCCGCGGCCTCACTCAGCCCGAATGCGGTTATCATCTCATCCATGTCCAAATGCTATGGCCTCCCCGGCATCCGGATCGGCTGGCTGGCCACCCGGAACCGGGCCCTTCTCGACGCAGTCCTCGCCATTCGCGAACAGGTCAGCATCACCAACAACGCCATCGGGGAGGAAATCGCGGTGCGTGTGCTCGCCCGCAAGGAGGAGTTCCTCGTCCCGGCGCGGGAGCATGTATGCCGTAACCGGGACATCGTGACCGCCTGGATGGATAAGCAGGCCCGGTTCGAGTGGGTTCCTCCCGAAGCGGGCGTGGTGAGCTTCCCCCGGATCAAACCGGATATCCGGGTGGATCCCGAGCGGGTTTATCGTCTTCTGGCTGAAAAGTTCCGTACCTTTACCATTCCGGGCCGCTGTTTCGAAATGGACAACCGTCACTTCCGTCTCGGATTCGGCGGCAACCCGGACGAGATCCGTACAGGACTGGCCAATCTCGAACAGGCCCTCGCCGAAACCGTGGAGAGCTGAACCGCCCGCGGGGAGGAAGCCCGGAAGCGAATTCCGGGCTTCCGTTCGAAAGACACGCAGCACTGCGCCGCATGCTTCCCCGCCACCCGCACCGTTGCGTATAACAGGAGCACAGCAGGCCGATGGCACATGACCACCCCTTTGCGGCAAGGTGACCCCCATCCGGACCGTACT
>JAWLHT010000197.1:0-10297 GCA_041690195.1 Candidatus Latescibacterota bacterium | reverse complement strand
CCACTCTTGCCCCTCTTATCCCTTCTTTCCGTTTGCTCAATCTTCACATTTCCCCTGCTCCCACGCTTCCCTAATTATTTTTATGCATAATCCGGGTTACATGGATAACACCGATATTTTCAAGGTTATGAAAGGCGCTCTTGAAGGCTCCACGCCGACTGCCGTCAAGGAAAATGTCCCGGTTCAGTTCGATACCGTGGGGAATTACCCCAATCCGTTCAATCCCAGCACCGTCATTACCTACACCATGAACCACATCGGTTCGGTAAAGATTTCCGTATACGACATGCTCGGTCAGAAGGTGGCAACGCTGTTCGAAGGCGTCCAGGCGCCCGGCAACCATGAAATCACGTGGCATGCCGAAAACATGTCTAGCGGTTCCTATTTCTGCCGGGTCGAGCTTTATGGCAACAAAACCATTACGCACAAAATGACGCTGGTCAAATAACCTCACCATCTCCACGGGAGCGGCATACCCCCCCGCCACGGCGCGCGAATCCGATTCCACACCGGCCGCTTCCGCAATGAAACGGGCCCGGAAATTTCCGGGCCCGTTTCATTGCGGCGGGAACCTTCCGCATCACACCCGGGTATAATACGGGAACATACACCAGAATGGAAACCACGGTAACGGATATCTCGCGCCGGAACCGGTACATCAAAATAATCTATTTACTCCGCCCGGTCATAGTACCGCGACCGTCGGCTCAACCGTCGCCGTGCTTCCGTTCGCCGGACGGGTAGACCGTTGGATCTCCGTCCTTTGAACGGCGGGGGGATAGCTTTTTCATGAGGGAGCCGAGGCCCTTCAAACCATCCAGATTGCGCGACTTGCTGGCGGCCAGGCGATTCTCTTCCTCGATCTGGAGTTTTACCTCGCCCCTGAGGATACAGACGGATTCCGGAGCTTCGATGCCGATGCGAACGGATTTTCCTCCGATTTCCAGGATAGAGATGGTAATATCTGAACCGAGATGAATTTGCTGGCCCGTTTTCCTGGACAGCACGAGCATAGGTCCTCCGCTGGGTAAACCGAAAAAACCGGTTGCATATCCCCGGTAAGGTATATTCCCGGAAGGAAAAAACCAAAGCGAAAATTGAAATCAAACGATTTGGGCGGAAAGAATTGTTGCCGACAGTTCATATTTTTTGTATACTGTCAGACCGTTATATCAACTCTGCGATCGGAAATCTGTAATCCGGAAAGGGATAGAATTGAACGCGGCAGAAATTTCCGTTGTACGGCTCATTCTGAACTCAACCCTTTTCACGAAGTTCATAATTCTCGTCCTTCTTGGACTTTCCATTGTCTCATGGGCGATTATTATACATAAGTACCTGATCCTCAAGCGGTACAAAGAGGAATCTTCCCGGTTCCTGAATCTGCTCACCGCGCAGACCAGCATGTCCGCCATCGAGGAGTGCTGTGTCCGGTTCAGCTCGGGTTCCGCCAAATCCATCCCCGTGCTTCTCCTCAAGATGTTCCGGGCCGCGGCGCAGGGAAAGCCGGCGATTTTCCCGGAAACCATCCTGAACAGCGCACTCATGGTCGAATCCGAGACATTGCAGTACGGCATGGGGCTCCTGGCGACCGCAGCGAGTGTGAGCCCGCTGCTCGGGCTGCTCGGAACGGTATGGGGAGTGATGTATTCCTTCATGAACATCGGACAAATGGGAACGGCGTCCATCGCGGCGGTAGCCCCGGGCATCGCCGAGGCGCTCATGACCACCATTGCCGGGCTCTGCGTTGCCATTCCCGCAATGGCGGGCCATAACCTTCTCACCGGTTTCATCAACCAGAGCCTGGATACTCTCGACCGTATCAACGAACTCGCCCTCTCCATCTTTCGGAAAGGGTCAAAGGCATGATTAAACGCCGCATGGTCAAAGCCGAAGTGAATTTTGTCAACCTCATCGATGTCACCATGGTGCTGCTGATTATCTTCATGATCACCGCGCCCACGATGCAGGAATGGATCGAACTGGACCTCCCCTCGGCCAAGGCGGCGAAATCGAATATTTCCGAAGGCATCATCATCTCGGTCAAGAAGGACGGTGCTGTATACATCGACCGCGAAAAAATGACCGCCGCGGATTTTCCGCAGAAGTTCGATGAGGCGTGGAAGAGCCGCTCCGGCGAACCGGTATACGTCCGTGGCGACGCGAACGTGCCCTATGGCAGCGTGGTCGAGGTCATCGGATATGTAAAAAAGGTCGGAGGAGAGAATGTAGGTCTGGTGGTGGAAGAGGACGTTTCCCGGAAGTAAGCCGGTTGAGGTTGACGCCATGAAGCGGGATATTATCATATCGGTGCTGGGACACCTGCTGGCGTTCGCGGGAATGATGGTTCCTTCGTTTCTGCCGTCTCCCCGTATGAAGCCGATGCAGGTGGTGAGCGTTACCGCGGTGACCCCGCAGTCCATCTCCCGGCTCCTGACCCAGGTGGACCGGGTGGAGACGCCCCGTCCGAAAGTACCGCAGGTGCAGGTGGAGAAGGAAAAGCTCATTCCCAACCCGGAAAGGCGGACCCGTAAGGTGCAGACGGTCAAACGCGCCGAAAAGCCCGCCGAGAAGACCGAGCCGAAGGAGCCTGCCGCCAAAAGCGACAGCAACCAGAAGGGAATTGAACTCCCCAATGGCACCAAAACAGACCAGGCAGTTGATTTTCAGTACCTGAATGTTCTCATGGAAACGATATTCCGGAACTGGAAATATCCGCCGGGGAACGACCCGAATATTAAGACCGTCGTTTTTTTCGAGTTATCGAGGGATGGCAGGCTTCGCCGGATACGGGTGGAAAAGGGCTCCCGGAACATGGCTTTCGACCGCTCTGCCTATGAGGCGATACAGAAAAGTAATCCCCTTCCACCACTCCCGGACGATTTCGTGGGAGATAAACTGGGAGTCCATCTGGCTTTCAGCTATTAATTGCATGTGAGAAGTACGCATGAAAAAAAATGTTTACTTGACAATTCAGAGACTTTCGATTTATTTGTTCGCTTATACGGCTATGCTTTTTTTCGCTTTTTCGATGCCGTACACGGCTTCGGCACAACCGGGAGAAGTATACCTCCAGCTCCGGGCGGGATCAAGTTCGACCCTCACCGGAGTGGGAATCGAGGGGTTCAGCGCGCCTGAGGCCTCGGCTCCAATCAATGTTGTTCGTGAAACCCTGATCGAGGACCTGAACAACAGCGGGTTCTTCCAGGTCGTGAGTCTTTCCGATAGTCTGGAGGGAGGACCGGGAGGAATATTTCAGCGATGGAAAGCTTCAGGCGCTTCGGCCTATCTCGTTGGAACGCCGGTAGGACTGGGCAATTCGGTTGCGGTCAGGCTTGAAGACCTGAGCACCGGCCTGCCCCGAATTGACGCGGAGTATCTCATTGACCGGACTCGCCCCTGGTACACCGCCCATGTCATCGTTGACGACATGATACAGAGTTATACCGGACTGCGCGGCAGTTTCGCTTCGCGGGTGGCGTTCATCGGGCGAGGCAGTTCGGGCAATGAAATTTTTGTCATGGATGCCGACGGCCGGGGGAGAAGTCAGCTTACTTTCTCCAGGACCATAAATCTTTCACCAATGTGGAATTCGACCGGGGACCGTATTGTATACTCCGCGTTCAACCGGAATAACTGGTCCATAGCGTCAATCAACATAAACACGGGCCAGTCCCAAAACATTTCGAACTGGGGGGGGCAGAATCTCTCTCCGTCCTGGTGTACTGCTACGCCGGACCTGATTGCGTTCTCCTCCAACCGGGATGGCAACAACGAGATATACCTTACCCGCTCCAATGGAAGCGGTGTCAGACGGCTGACCAACAGTCCCGGTATCGATGTTTCCCCGACCTGGTCGCCGGACGGTTTAAAAATCGCCTTTACATCGGACCGTACCGGCCTCCCGTCGATATATGTCATGAACAGCGACGGTTCCGGCCAGCGGAGGCTGACCTCGATTCCGGGCTCATACGAAGATTCGCCCAACTGGTCTCCCCGCGGTGACCGTATCGCGTTCGTGGTCAGAACGGGATCCACAGGCGCCGATATCGCGACCGCGTCACCGGATGGCAGTGATGTCATGATGCTGACTCTGGGAGAGGGAGCGAACGAGGACCCGAAGTGGTCTCCGGATGGACTTCGTATTGTTTTCACTTCATCTAGGCTTGGAGGCAAGAACCTTTTCATCATGAACTTGGACGGTACGGGGGTCCGTCCGCTGACCAGGGAAGGAAATTGTTATTCACCGTCGTGGGCGCCTTCCGTTTCCGGGGACGATATTCGCATAACCCGGCGGTAGGCAAAGTACAAAACAACTCCTCGAAAGGATTTGCAGATGTTCAAAGGCAAGGTAATCCTGGCCCTCGCGCTTGGATGCGCGGTTTCTCTCTCCGGTTTGACCGGTTGCTCCAGCAAGAAGAAAGTGACCGAGCCCGCCAGAGTTGAAACCAAGGCTCCGGCTCCGGCTCCGGCTCCGGCTCCGGCTCCGGCTCCCGCCGCTCCCGACGCGCCGCGTCGGGTTCAGGAACCGACTCCGCCGAGCGATCTGGCTTTCTCCACCATCTATTTCGATTTCGACATGTCGAGCATTCGTTCCGACCAGGTCGGCACCCTGAACTCCAACGGCGACCTTCTCAACCGCTGGAAGACCATCGGCGTGCGGGTTGAGGGTCATTGCGACGAGCGTGGATCCAATGAATACAATATCGCACTCGGCCAGCGCCGCGCGGACACGGTGAAGCGCTATCTTGTAGACTACGGCATCCCCGAGTCCCGGGTCACCACCATTTCCTATGGTGAAGAACGTCCGGCTTCCCAGGGACACGATGAGTCCGCCTGGTCCCAGAACCGCCGCGCCGAGTTCGTGATCACCGACCAGTAACACTGTAGCAAGAGGTTTGATTCATGACGAGACGGGATTCGATCACACGGGTTATTTCTGGCATCGTTCTGACGGGAGCGGTCATGTTGCTCTCTCCCTCATGCGCCACAAAAGGATTCATGCGTACCCTGCATGAGGAAACGATGGCGAAGAACCGGGAAATCGAATCCCGTCTCGCCGCAATGGAAAGCACAGTCGCGGTCATCGACAGCATGACTCAGGAACAGTACCGCCTGATCATGGGAACCCGCGCCATTGTCGGGAACCAGTCACAGTCCCAGCAGGACAACCTGCTGTCCCTTTCCGCCCGGCTCGAAAACATCTACACCATGATGAACGAGCTGAACCAGAAGCTCCAGGCCATCCAGCTGTACGGCGGCCTGGAAGCTCCCGCCCCGACTTCGTCAGATCCGTACGCGTCCTCTTCCGACACCACGGCGGGAACCGCCCCGTCCGCATCGGGAGTTTCACCCTACTCTCCCGTGAGCCCGTCTTCCGTGGATCCCAACGAAGTCTACAACGCCGCACTCGCCGATCTGAACAACAAGAACTATGATCTGGCGGAAAGCCGTTTCATGGCATTCCTCATCCAGTTCCCCCGTCACGAACTTGCCGGAAACGCCCAATATTGGCTCGGTGAAGTTGATTACGCCAAAAAACAGTATGATCTGGCTATCAGCGGATTCCAGAAGGTGATCGACAACTATCCCAAATCAGAGAAAGTTCCCGCCGCCATGCTCAAAATGGGATTCGCCCAGATTGAGGTCGGCAAAAAGAACACGGGAGTCGCCACCCTCCGGAAACTGGTCAAGGAGCACAAAGGCACCGAGGAAGCCAAACTGGCCACCGCCCGGTTGCGCAAGCTCGGCCGCTGAAACCCAATCCAGGATACATCCTTCCCTCAGCACATAAACGGCTGCCGCCCCGTCGGCATCTCCGTGTGTTCACCCCTGTCTTCTCCTTCGAGTTGGGACAAGGGTAATCAACGGCGCCTTGGCTTACCTGCAAGCGACTTCGGTTCACTGTTCCACCGTGACCGCGATCCCCTTTCCGACAAGAATGTCGACGGTCCCGGCCAGAATCAGGTTAAGAATGATACCGTCCATGGCGCCGTGGGCGGGCACCGCCTTTACGGGAAGCTGGTCAAATGACATGGTGCCAACCGTATAAGGCGTCCGGTCCCAGATGCACACCTCGCATATATCTTCCATCCAGGGGCCTTGATAATCCCGGTGAACGATCCCCTGCCCCTGCGTTTTCTGCGGCTGGAAGGGCATGAGAATTCCAATGAGATGCACGTTTCGCTCGCTGGCCGGAGCACAGAACTCCGTCCGTTCCGTAATGAGTACATCTCCGGGCTCAAGCATGGAGAAGTCAGGCGCTTTCCCGGCGGAGACCAGGAATGAGGGCTTCCCGGGACGGTTTTCCAGGATGCAGACCGGTTCGTTGTGTCCGCGCACGGTGTAGTAAACCCGCTTCCCAGATGCAATCGCTTCGGCGCATATGTGCGCGGCCCGGTCTATCTGGCCGGAACTCTCCTCCAGCAGCATCCGCACCATTCCAATTACCATTTCCACGTACTCCTCACCCCGACCCATTCCCGCCTTTTTTCCCCCGGCCGCTCTCGCTTCGGCCGCATCTGCTCCCACTCCCGAAAGCGTTCCGGCCAGTGCCGCCGTTTTCAAAAACGCCCGTCGTCCCCCACTCTTATCCAGCCATTTCCCATCAGTAGCCATAGCGTTCCATCCTTTTCTTCATGACCGCGTCCATTTCCTGAAAGAATGGAAAGTGCACGAGATAAAACAGGGTCGGAGGAAAACCCCGGTCGACCATCCCCTGGATATACTCGCATTGTATAGCCCAGTTGATGGTGAAATTTACCTCCCGGGCAATGGGGAGCACCGGATGGCTGACCCCTTTCGCCTCGAACATGCCGGCATCCCCTCCGCATCCGTTATCCACAGCGACGTCAGCAAGAGTATGCAGCAGGGTTTCTGAACGTGGTTCCCCACTCCGACGGTGCGGGCAGATGGTAACGAGGCGGGTTTTCCGGAAAGCGCGGAGTTCCCGGGCTACCAGAAGATCGTCCGGGTCATCGGCGGCGTATGATCCGAGGATGAGCGCATCGCCATCCCGGAATTCCTTCCTGCTGTACCGGTAAATGTGGATATCATACAGTCCCGAGCCCCGGGTCCAGCAATCCAGGGACATGGCTACTGTCCGGTCATACACCAGAAGCCGTCCTCCGCTTGCCTTGGCCTCCACCAGCATGGCTCCCGCTTTCCTGATAAGCGGCATCCGCTTCTTTATCCCTTCCAGCCGATGGAGCAGTTTGTCCGTGTATCGTTCCCGCAGGTTCTTCATGGCCCCTCCCACGTACAGTAATCATTCCATCTCCCGAGGCTCGAACAGAACCGGCGGGAACGTAGACCATAGTTTTCTGAATATATCCCCATTGTTCCCCGAACAAAAGTGAAGAATGTCTGCTTCGGAGCACCATACTTTTCGGGCTGCTCCGCATCCCGGCAGATTTGTGGATACGCAAAGCCACCCTGAGTCTTTCCCCTTCCTGCAATCACACGGCGGATATGCAGAAAAAGTCGAATACCGCTTACGGCAGCAGAACTCATTATTGCTCCGGTGCTTGAATTTTGAACCCCGGTATTCCGTCAGGCACCGTTCAATCAGGCCATCACCATAGGAAGGGTTCAATTGTTACCCACCGGAGCAATAAACACAACCGATAACCTTTATTAGGAGTCCACAGAACGGGCTGACGGTATTTTTTTCATGACTCCGGGCAACAGTGGAAGCCCGGGTTCTCTGTCTCAGAAATTCCGGGATTATCCGCACAAAGTCAAACGCTTGTTTCTCTCCAGCCATACTGTTATATTTAATTATTAGTATGTTTTTATATTTATCCTGGAGGTGGCTCATGCTTACGCGGATATACAGGTACTTGCTTGTTATGCTCACCTTTGTAGTCGGCCTCGCGCCAGCTTCTCTTTCAGCATTGGCGCCGCCGCGGGAAGGCAGATTTCCACCCGGATTCCTGGCCGCGGAATCAGGCAGCGGGGAAACATTCCGGGGCGATCCGGGGTGGGTGCGAAAACTTTCGGTGCGCCGGGAAACCCGTCTCTGGGCGAAACGGGGAAAGTCGGAGAAGGACGCACAAACCAGAGATACGCTCCGAATTCCAATCCTGCTGGGAGAATTCAGCAATGTGGCATGGGTTCACCAGCCGGATGAAATCCGGAACCTCCTGTTCGGAGACAACCCGACCGGGTCTCTGGCCGACTACTTCACGGAAGTTTCGTACAACCAGTTTCATCTCACCGGGGATGTTCACGGATGGTTTACCTCCGACCATACCCAGAAGTTTTATGCCGGCGAGAATTATGGCCGGGGCGAAGCTCCGAAAAACCGTGCGGGGTTTGCGGCGGAACTGATCAGGCTGGCCGATCCCTCGGTCGATTTCGGAATGTACGACAATGACGGCCCGGACGGGATACCGAATTCCGGCGATGATGACGGGATTGTGGACGCGGTGATCTGTGTCTGTTCCGGAAATGATCCGTCCGGAAATGATGCGGTGCAGAATATTTGGCCGGGAGCGGGGTACCTCAACGAAGTTGTTTTTACAAATGATCATTCGGCCAATGGCGGAAGGATTGCGGCGATCCATTACATCACCTGTGTCGAATGCACCGGCAGTGGCAGCGGACTGGCCGGAATCGGAGTCTATGCCCACGAACTCGGTCATATTCTGGGATTACCGGACCTCTATGATCGTACGGATGAAACCATGGACCCGGACCGGAACAAATCAGAGGGAATCGGGAGGTGGTGCCTCATGGCCGGGGGAAGCTGGGGAGGAGACGGGATGCACCAGGAAGCGCCCTCCCATCTTTCGGCATGGTGCAAGGTTCAATTGGGATGGGTCACACCCGTGCTGATCTCAGAGCAGATCCACGGATTGCCGGTCCCGGCGGTGGAAACCAGCCCGGTGGTATTCAAACTGTGGGAGGACGGCTACGCGGAAAGCCGGTACTTTCTTCTGGAAAACCGTCGGCGAACCGGATTCGACCGGTATCTCCACGGGGAGGGCTTACTGATTTATCATGTGGACGAATATCGCAGCTGCGGAAAGCTCGCCTGGATGTGGGGAGCGTGTAACGATGACGAGACCCATAAACTGGTGGACGTGGAGGAAGCAGATGGACGGAACGATCTGGACGGGCCGGACAAGAACCGCGGCGATGACGGGGACCCGTTTCCGGGAAGCACCCTGAACCGTGCTTTCGCGGACTACACCATCCCCAGCAGCCGGGATTACGCAGGATCCCGAACGGGGGTAGCGGTAACCGGGATCAGCGACCCCGGCGAAGTTATGACCATTGATGTGCACCCCAGAAAGCTGATCGGACACTTGCTCATGTACGACAAGAACGGAATGTCCGGATGGGGATGGGGCATGTCCGAACCCGCGGACTTCTGGGGCGGGGTGTTGTTCACTCCAACCGAATCGGGTCGGTTGACCGGAATCGATGTCGGAATAAACACTCCCGATACACGATTTGAACTCACGGTGTTCGGATCATTCGCCAACCACAGCCCGGATGCTCAACTGGCCACATTGCACGGTGCCACAGTAACCGCGGGCTGGTACACGATACCCCTGCCCGACAGCGGTATAGCCGTTGAAAAAGGCCAGGACTTTTTCATCCGGCTTAAAGTGGAGGAAAAAAACTATTCCATCAGTTATGACCGCACCGCTTCACGGTCCGGACGCTCCTATGTTTCGGGAAACGGGGTTATCTTCTCCGATGCCATCAGCACCAGTTCCGCCGGAGGGAACATAAATATCCGCGCCCGCATCAAAACCGGCCATGAAGAAACGCTAATACTTGTAGAAGAGTCTCCTTCCGAGTTCCGTATTCATCCCCCCTACCCCAATCCGTTCAATCCCCTGGTCACCATTTCGTTCGACCTTCCCGCCCCCGCCCGGGTCCATATATCCATTCACGATATTCTCGGGCAAACAATCCGGGTGCTGGTGGACGATGTTCTTCCATCGGGAAGGAATGCCGCGGTCTGGAACGGATTGAATCATGACGGACGGCCGGCGGGCAGCGGGGTCTACCTGTACCGGTTGACCGCCGGTCGGCATCATGGACAGGGCAAACTCCTGCTTATGAAATAATTTTCAGGGAATCGACCCTGGTTACAGGCATACAAAAAGGGAGCGTCATTCCGCTCCCTTTTTGTATGCCTCAGCATATTCAGTGGTCAACACCTCGCCAGGAGGGGGACCTTCGTGTTGCAACGGTCATCGGGGATCACCATCTGACGGGCATGCCGGGTTTTCAGATTCAGAAAAATCGGCCCACGGAGGTTTACCGTGATGTCTTCCGG
>JAWLHT010000196.1:0-10302 GCA_041690195.1 Candidatus Latescibacterota bacterium | reverse complement strand
GAAAACAAAACAACATCGGAAACATCACGTCAGCAATTACTTCAAACATCCTTTGATCGCCTATGCAGCCAGTTTACATATTTAATCGCCGGAGCAATATATGATATATCAAAGGTGTGGCGCACGTATCGCAATCACCTGCACCCTTTCTTCCATCCTCAAAAAAATTGGGGAATGACAAGCTGGAAGAAAGGGGGAAGACCGATGGCCAGTTACGTACCATATCGTAATGTCCCGCCACGCAGAACAGATCGGAAGGCATCGGACATGCCATTCCTCGTCGAATTTTCATACTTAATTCGTGCGGTTCGCGTGGCATTCCCCGCAGAGTTCATTTCGGGTGGAGGATTCACGGATTGAACGCGCCGGAACAGTCTCACACCATAATTCCCTGAAAGAAGAAGCATGCATGGTGCTCAAGTTAATGAGTGCTGCACTGGTCCTGTCGGTATTGGGTTCTGCATATCCCCATGCGCTTGAACGTCCCGGCGTGGAATTCAAAATATTCCAGTTCCCACACGACAGTATCCCCCGCATAGACGGCAAGACGGATGACTGGTGTATGGTTCCGGAAAACTATGCCATCGGTTCCGACCAGTTGCGTGACACTGACCGGGGTAATGTCGGAAGTCCCGACCCGAAAGACCTGGACGTGAGCGTGAAAGTGGGATGGGTAAAAGGTTTGAACCGGCTCTATTTTCTCTATGAGGCTGACGATAACTACTGGAGCATGTACTTTCGGCGGGGTGATATTTTCGAGGTGGTGGTAGACGGTGACCTGTCAGGTGGCCAATTCATCTCCAATCCCCAGCTCAATGACTCGGACGCGTATTTCAAATTCAGGGGCGTTCATGCCCAGAATTACCATATCTTCACTCCACCCGGCGAGGGACGTGACTGGGCCATGGTCTGGGGATGCCAACCGTGGATCCGCAATCTTCCCTACTCCAATCATGCGTATTCGTATAATTTCAAAGAAGGCGAGAGCGGACACCTCATCCTCGAGTTCTGGATCACTCCGTTTGATCACGCCCCCTATGACGGCCCGGGACAAGCAGTTGAGTCAACGCTGGATGAGAACAAGATCATCGGACTTTCCTGGGCAGTAATGGATTATGACAATGACGGCGGCGAATATAACGGCTTCTGGAATCTTTCGCACAAAACCCGTATGGATTCCGATGCCTCCTGCCAGGTCGCCTTCCGTTTGATGCCCCTGGAGCCGCAGTTCCGTAAAACGATGGACGCGGAATGGTCTTTCAAGGTTGTTGATATGAACCGCCGGTTGGTGGCATTCACGGACATGTCCTCCGGACACATCACTTCCTGGCTCTGGGATTTCGATGACGGGACCACATCAACCGAGCAGCATCCCGTTCACCAGTTCACCAGAACGGGGGAATTTGTGGTTGTTTTGAATGTGGAAGGCCCCAACGGCAAAGCGCGGCGAATCAAGGTGCGGGATGTTGTTATCAAATGAAAAGTGAATTATCAGTCCCAACGCATTGACTATAACGGGTATCGGGTTTGGTCAGAAAACAGGGCCAAGTCATGACGAGCGCAGCCAAGACCCCCTTTCTCTACCCCATTTGTACCAGGGGCGGTATGAATGGGGGTCCCGGGCCTTGCGGCCACCTTCCCCCTGGCAGGGGCAGGAAAAGACATCACTCATGCGCGTGGGTCTTGCTTGTACCGCTTCCAACCCGATAACTGTATTGACTATCGATACCATATATCACGACATTACTGACAACCGGCTTATCCGTCCGCATTCTGGAGGCATCATGAAACGACGCCATGCAGGTGAAATGATAATTCTTTCAGCACTTTTCCTCATCCTGTCCTGCGGGCCGAATGGTTCCGAGCCGGATTCTTCCGTGGCTGTCACTTTTGTAGCCATCCCCGGCGGCACTTTCGAAATGGGAGACGAGCTCGGCGATTTATGGGATGGCTGCCGTCCTGTGCACCCGGTAACAGTATCGGGCTTCGAAATGAGCACAACCGAAGTGACCAACGCCCAATACGCTGCATACCTGAATCCCGCGATTGCCTCGGGCGCCGTGGAAGTGAAAGACGGTGATGTATACGGGAAGACCGGCGAAGGATCAGGCATGCGATACCTCGATATCGGTTATGATTACGGGGGGGAAAACAAATGCTGGATCACATTCGATAAAGGTAAATTCGCGGTAACCAGTGGAAAAGAAAACTGGCCAGTGGTGGCGGTATCATGGTACGGCTCGAAGGCCTTTGCCCTGCATTACGGTTACGATCTTCCCACTGAAGCGGAATGGGAATATGCGGCCCGTGGTGGAAAACAGTACATGTATGGAACGGACGACGGAACAATCGACAGCACCAAAGTGAACTACGATATGCATGTGGGATGCCCAACGCCGGTTGGGGCCTATCCTGCCAATCCATTCGGCTTGTATGATATGAGTGGAAATATCTGGGAGTGGTGCAACGACTGGTACGGTCCCTACCCGGACGGGCCTGTGACAGATCCGGCCGGCGCGCAATCGGGCGAAGTCCGTATTATCCGAAATGGCACTTGGGACAATAAAGCGTTCAAGTGCCGGGTGGCCTACCGCGGCCGGTTCGTCTCGACAGACGGCGATTACGGCCTGGGCTTCCGGGTGGTGAGAAGAAAGTGAGTGATCCGGGGGCCAAAGCAAACGGAATACAGGTGGGAGAAATATACATGGAAGAGAATCGGAACAATCTGAAGCCGGTTGCTGCCGGAATCGCCGGAATAGCTCTGGCGGGGAAACCCCCTGCGTACGCCCAAGACATGAAGAGAATGAAGCTCGGGGTTCTCGGGGTCGGTTCGCACGGCTTTGCCGCCATGTTCAGGAATCCGCCGAAAGAGTATCCCAAAGAAGTACGGGTACGGACCTGGGCGCTCTGGGATGACTATCCCGGCTTTGCGGAAGCGATGAAGGGAACCACATACGACATAATTTTCGACGATCCTGTCAAACTATCCAACGAATGCGATTGCCTCTACATTGAGCACGCAGACTACCGAAAAGCCTTGGAACTCGCTCAGCCAGGACTCGAACAGGGAAAACCCACTTTCATCAATCGTCCCTTTGCCGGTTCGATCGAAGATGCGGAAGAGATAATCCGTCTCGCGAAAAAATACGATGCTCCGGTCATGAGCGCATCTGAACTTGAGTTCGGTCCGGAAGTGTACGAGATGCAAACATTTGCCAAAGACAATGGTCCTGTACGTGCATTCGAGGCATATGGGGCCGAAGCTCATTTTGTCTGGCATTTCCCTCATGTCATCAACTACGCTCACGCCGCGCTTGGCGGTGGAATTGAATCTGTCTATTTCACCGGGAATTTTGAAATCGACCTTCGCAGGCACCGTGTGGATAAAATTCCCATCGGAACATCGCTTATTATCCTCACATATAAACCGCGAAACGGCGATCCTCCCATCATCGGCATGTGCCACATTGGAACCTATCCTACTGAAAGAAGCTATCATATCCATGTGTACGCGGCGAAAGAAGACCGGAATTTCGTGCTGCAGGGAAACTGGGACATGAATATGTTCGAAAAGCTGAACGAGTTCTACTCATTCAGAAAGATTCCCCGGCCCTATGAAGCAATCCTGGAGATGCACCGCATTCTGGTCGCAGCCAATGTTTCCCGGCTTACGGGATATGCCGCGAATCTTTCATCTCTGGGGGGAGAAGATGCACTCCCCTGGTCAGATGCGATTCGGAAATATGTCATCGACCGGGCGTTGAAGCGGCTGTAAAAAAAAACCGGAACGCCACAAGAAGATGCTGCCCCGGTTCCGGTATTCTTGCGTGAAGGATAATGGTATCCGTACGCATAGGAGAGATTATGAAACGCAGATTTTTTTTACAAGGCCTCGGTTCCGCGTCAACTGCACTTCCTTTCGCCGGATGCTCCATCATGTCGGGTAAAAAAAACCGGGAACTGCAGCCAACGGGGGAAATGCCGAAACGGATGCTGGGGAAAACTGGCATAGAGGTATCTATTCTCGGATTCGGGTCTCACCTGAAAAAAGAGCTCATAGCGAATCCGGATGAGCGTGACCGGATGATCAAACTGGGTTTCGAGGGCGGAATCAACATCTTCGATGTGTATGAAGAAGGGTTCCATCAATTCGAACCCATGGGCAGAAGCCTGAAAGGAATTCGCCAGAATGCGGTTGTATCGCTTTGCTTCGAACTTTCAACCGACAAGATGCAGGGCGAACTCGAATATGCGCTGAAAAGTTTCGATACCGACTACATCGATTTATACCGGCTGTACGCTGTTGATGACGACCGGTTCGCCATTCTGGAAAAAAACAAAAAAGCGGGAAATATCCGGGCCATCGGTGTCGTTACCCACGATGAAGCAACCATGATGAAGCATCTCGACCGGTACGGTGATACCCTCGACTATGTTATGATTATTTATAACTTCCATCATAACAGCGGCTTCAGCAGCAAGGATTATCCCGCCAACGATTATTCCGCGCTCATACCCCGTTGTGAACGCTTGAATCTCGGCATCCTCGGCATTAAACCACTGGGAAGCGATGCCATGGTGGCGCTTGCCGCGAAACAAGGATTTTTTAAAGATACAAAAACATGCATCACACAGGCCATGCTCCGGCATGTGTATAGTGCCAAAGAAATTGATTCGGCCCTGCCTGCGATGAATACCCTGGACGAAGTGAGAATCAATCTCCAGTCGGCATATCATCCGGCACTCTCGACCGAGGAACAAAACATGCTTTCCAGACTGAGCGATATCGCAGCCCGAACCAGAAGCGCGTATCTTCCGGACCATTACAAATGGCTTGAAAACTGGACGACCAAAACGGTCTAACCGGTGTGTTTCTATATGGCGGGGGCCGGTATATGGTGTGTCGGCCCCGGGAGGCCCATGATGCCGGATAACACTGCGTCAAGACGCAGATTTCTGAAAATCGGACCCTCGATGATTCTTGCAGGCACTGCGTCGTCATCAGATGCAGATGTTGTTTTCAAACGCAAGTCACCCGCGTCCAGGGAACTGCTTGAAGTCGGGCTTATTCTCGGCTCGGGCGGCCAATCGAACGGCATCTGGGGCAGGCTGCTCAACCCGCCGGAAGGGGAGATCAGGCGTACCGGTATGATTTTCACCAAGGTATGGTCAGCCGACCCAGCGGTCGCCGAGAGATTCCGCAACAGATTCGGGGTCGAGATTGTGAAAAACTTCGACAGCATGGTGGGCAAGGTGCACGGGATGTTTGTGGATGACTTTTTTGCGGCGGCCTATGATTACAAGCTTGCACAGCCCTATCTTGAAGCAGGAATACCCACGGTAATCCGGTGCCCGCAGGCGGACTCGATGCTGAAGGCCCGTGACATGGTGACCCGTGCCCGGAAGGGCGGCGCACCGCTCATGACCGGCTCGGACTGGGAACACCTGAAGGAAGTCCACACTGTCAACAGCAAGGTGAAGCGCGAGGAAATCACGGGCTATGAGGCTTGGAATTCCAGCGCGGATTTCTATTCTCACGGCATCCATGGCTTATGGCTGGCGTACGCGGCAATCGGCGGGGGTATCCAGGGGGTATCGTTCAAGACAAGAAACTGGAGAACCAGCGTAAATCCTCATGATCCGGAAAAGTGCGGTATTACCCGCGTTTTATATAAGGACCGGGGCAAGGGACCGTTTTGGGGCAAGATAAACGAAGGACAGATGCCGGGAACAGGCGGGAACAACTGCGCGATCACCATTCAACCGGGAAACCAGCTATACATCAACCATTGGGTGGACGAATGGGCGCGCGATGAATTTGAATGGCTGCCCATGATTCATCGCATTCAGTGGATGTTTGAAACGGGTAAAATGTACCAGACCTACGAGCAGATCCTTGAAAAAACCGCCATGTTCATCGCGGCATTCCATTCCTGTCTGGAAATGGGTGGAGAGATGTCGCCGCTCGATACATTGCCGGAAGACTGGGCTATCGGCTCTCCGTACCGGGATGCCAAAGCGAAGGAATATATTGAACCTTATATCAAGCTTTTCGGAAAAGAAAAGGGCGTTATCCAGCCAATGTAGTGCAATAGCCAGGATATTGCCTTTCGGTTGCACTGGATGATCGCCGGCCCGCCGTTGGCATAAAAGCGACACGAGACCCGGATGTTCCATCCGGGTCGATTCATTACAAAGAAAACCAACCGGGAAAAAATGCGTGCGCATGTTCGATGAGAAGCCTGTCTGAATGGGGATACGTGAGATAAACGCCTGATGAAATGCGGATAAAAGAAACGCCCGTGGTTTTTGTTTCATCATATGCATATCAGATGCACCCCCTGGGTCACCGGGTCGCACCCCACAGTCACAGAATCAACAGTGGGGTGCGTCGTTGCCGGCGGGTAAAGCCGGAGGGTGCAACGCTTTCCCATTCAGGCATTTTACCAGTTTACCCATACAAAACAGCGATGAGCTGTTTTCCCCTTTACCCTCCCATGCCCGGGTCGAAGGGCGCGATGCCATAGACCGCGATGAGGCCGATGATGCCCGCCACGATCACGTAGTAGAGGGTGGGCAGCATGGTTTTGCGGAGGGTGGCGCCTTCCTGGCCGAGGAGCCCCACCGTGGCGGAGGCGGCCACGACATTGTGGATGGCGATCATGTTGCCCGCGGCGGCCCCCACGGACTGGAGGGCGACCACCAGCGCGCCGGAGACGGCGAGTTTCTGGGCGACGCTGTGCTGGAAGAGGCTGAACATAAGGTTGCTGACCGTGTTGCTCCCGGCTATGAACGCCCCGAGCGCGCCGATGGACGGGGCGAAGAGCGGCCAGATGCCCCCCACGTTGTCCGCGACCCAGGAGGCCATGGCCACGGGCATGCTGGGAAGGCCGGCGGCATTGGTCCCGGAATTCATGTAGATACGCACCATGGGCACGGTGAAGAGGAGAACAAACCCGGTACCGAGGAGGATGCGGCTGGATTCGGAAATCGCGGCCCGGAGTTCGGCGGCGCGCATACGATGGAGGAAGTAGGTGATACCGACCACCACGGCGAGAATGCTTCCGGGAAGATAGAGCGGCTCGGTGGACCCGGTGATGCCGGTGCCGAAGATGTTCGCCCATTTGATGCCCACCGACTGGAGCAGACGGCCGAGCGGTAGCTGGGGCAGACGGGTGAGAACCAGGATGACCGCGACGAGCACATAGGGGGTCCAGGCCAGCCAGACCGGCATGGTCTTGCCGGAGCGGGAATCGAGGTTGATTTCAATGCGGCCCTTCCACTCCGGCTCCCACTGCTCGGCCGGGGGAAACTCCCATGTATCGGAGGGAACGAGGAAGCGGCGTTTCGCGGCGAAAGTCACCACGGCAAGACCGAGGAGCGAACCAAGGAGCGTGGGGAACTCCGGCCCCAGGAACACCCCGGTGAGGGTGTAGGGCACGGTAAAAGCCAGCCCGCCGAACAGGGCGAAGGGAGCGATGGAGAGTCCCTCGGTCCAGGAGCGGTTGCGGCCGAAGAAACGGGTCATCATCACCACCATGAGGAGCGGCATGAACGTGCCGGTGATGCCGTGGATCATGGCCGCCTCCGAGGCAATGATACGCAGATAGCCCATGAAATCCAGCCCGGCGGCGGAAAGCACTCCGACCAGCTCCGGGCTTTCCAGGCCGCCCCGGACCCCGATGAGAATGGGTGTTCCCACCGCGCCGAAGGTCACCGCGGTGCTCTGGATCATCATGCCGACCATGACCGCCGCCATGGCCGGGAATCCCAGCGCGACCATGAGCGGCGCGGCGATGGCCGCCGGTGTGCCGAACCCGGCGGCGCCTTCCAGAAATGACCCGAACAGCCAGGCAATAATCACCACCTGCACCCGACGATCGCCGCTGATGCTGGAAAAACCGGTCCGGATAGCGGTCACCGCCCCGGAGTGCTTCAGGGTGTTCAGGAGCAGAATGGCCCCGAAAATGATGACCAGGAAGTTGAACGTGATGAACAGCCCCTGAACCACCGATGCCGTTACCTGCACGAAGGAGATGCCCCACGCCGTCAGCGCAATCACCGCGGCGGCCACGAACACCAGTGGCATGGCTTCCCGCGCGGGCCTACGCAGACCGACCAGGAGCACCGCCGCGAGCATGATGGGTGTGACCGCAAGCAATGCCTGAACCGTCAGATTCATGGAGCCTCCTCTTCTTCTCCCGTATACTTTCCCGCAACCGGCCGGATGCCAGCCCATTCCCGGCAGGAAATCAAATCGCTCGCGGAGCGCCTCATTCCGCACCCCGCCGTCAGAATATCCATATACAACCTTCCGGGCGCCCAAGTCAAGCGCTTTTCCCGGACCGGCCCGAAATCACCGGAACTCATCAAAATTAGGGGAGATATCAGTGGAAATCACTTGACAACGCCAGCACCGGGCAGTACCATTCACAAAGTATTCTTTGACCTTGCAAATTTTACTTGGCTCCGTTTCCCCCGTCTCCACGGGACCGCGCGGGAAACGGGTTTCAGGAACGACCGTCTCAACGGAGGCAGCGCCATGAACATGCAGCCAGAATTCAGCCGCACCGGTCTCGCCCGGGAGTTCACCGCAGGTGAACTCCATGTCCTCGAATACGAAAGCCGTGATCATCTGGGGCGGGACGCCGCGAAGACAGTCGCCGGGCTCATGCGACGGGTGACCGGAGAGAAGGGACAGGTGCGGATGGTGTTCGCCTCGGCCATGTCACAGGTGGATTTTCTCAAATACCTCGGGGAAGAAACGGATATCGACTGGACAAAGGTAAGCGCATTCCATCTCGACGATTATGTGAATTTCCCGTCCGACCACCCCCAGTCCTTCAGCCGGTTTCTCATTGACCGCCTGTTCAACCGCACGCCGGGTGTGGACTTCCACCCGGTGAACAGCGAGGCCGCCGACCCGGAAGCCGAGTGCCGCCGCTACGCCGCGCTCCTGACCGAAGCCCCCATCGACATCATGATCCTCGGTATCGGCGAAAGCGGCCATCTGGCCTTCATCGACCCGCCCTACTGCGATTTCACCGATCCCGAGACGTTCAAGCTCACCGAACTGGACGAGCGAAGCCGGGAACAGATGATCCATGACGGCTGTTTCGAGCGGATCGAGGAAGTCCCCAGCCGGGCTTACACCATGACTGTCCCGGCCTGCCTGAGCGGGGCGTTCACCATCATCATCGTTCCCACGAAGCTCAAGGCGCCGACCATCAAAGCCGTGGTCGAGGGGCCGGTCACCTGCGATGTCCCGGCTTCCATTCTGAAGCGCAAGGAAAACGCCTGGCTGCTCCTGGATCGGGATTCGGCAAGTCTACTGACCCGGTGAACCGGACACCCATTCCCTGGCATAAAAAAACGGAGAGCGGGGGATAAGCAGCCCCCGCTCTCCGCTTTTTGCTATCGAACGATGGTCAGGCGGTCTTCGCATGCCGGCGATTGTCCGGAGTGAAGCTGACCACCTGCGCGCCCCAGTCCCGTAACAGTTCCTCTACCTCCCATGCGCTCAGCGTCCTGGTTCTTCCGGGCTTTTCCGCCCCAATTCCGGTAATTCTTCCCTCGGTTTTCCAGTTCACGACCCGTTCCATGGCTTTCTCCTCTTGCCCCGCATGACACGGGCATTCACCCCTGCCGTCATAAGCTTCGGCCATCCTTTGCCTTTACCAACTGTATCGGCGAAACCCGGCGGTTTCTTGAGGAGATTTTCCCAAATATCCCAGCCCGAATGGGGTTGTCATTCCCCAAGGTTTTAGGGGGCAGGCCGGAGAGCCGGGAAAACCGCCGGAATCAGCATGAAAACGGCGGGTCTTCGTGCATCTCCGGTTCCCCCTCTCTGGAGAGCTTGTCATTACCCAAGTTTACAATTGTAGATTATCGGTGTTGCCGGGAGTGAAAAATCCATGTTCACATCCAAGGAAGGCGCGGAATAGCGACAAGGCCATGGTGGACAGCACTTAACGCTGTTTTTTTCGATTCTCTCCCCGAAAACGGCGGAGAAACGGGAGCAGCGTCGGTTCGCTCTTGTGCCGAGAATCTCACTTTTCAGTCTGAACAGGATCATCTCATCCAGGCATAATGTGTGACCATGATATCGACTAAACTCTGTGCCACAATGCATTCCGATTCTCTCTGTGCTCGGAATTTTACTCCCATAAACTTGGGTAATGACAAGCTCTCCAGAGAGAGGGAATTGAGCCATAGGAAGCACTGAGATGGCCGATAACGAGTCATCCCCTCTCTCACCGAGAGAGGGGAACGAGGGGTGAGTTAGATTTTCCAAGACACCCG
>JAWLHT010000195.1:0-10304 GCA_041690195.1 Candidatus Latescibacterota bacterium | reverse complement strand
GAGAGAGGGGAACGAGGGGTGAGTTACTCTTTTCCGGCCTGAACCACAAGACACCTGTTCACTACAAATCGCTTATCTTTACGACAATGCCCGTGCATCACCGGTTCAGCGGGGCGAGGCGTGTCTCGCCCCTGCGGTTCTTTTTCATTTTTTTCTTTGTGCCCCTGTGAACCTACCCCTTGTGTCCATTTTCCTTTGGGCTTTGGATTTTTGGACTATTTTTACCCGGACCCCTCCGGCTCCCCGATGAGGTCTCGTACCGCATCCAGAAGACTTTCGTCGTGGAAGCTGCTCTTGGTAAGGTAATAGTTGGCTCCCGCCTCCAGGCCGAGCAGACGGTCTTCCTCCCGGTCTTTGTATGAGATGATCATGACCGGAAGCGCCCGGAGGGAAGGGTGCTCCTTGATACGCCGGACCAGTTCAATGCCGTTCATCCGGGGCATGTCAACATCGGTGATGACCAGATCGAACCGCTCGCCTTGCAACGTATTCCAGCCGTCCATGCCGTCCACCGCCACCGCCACATCGTAGCCGCGTCCCTCCAGCAGCTTGCGTTCAACCTGCCGGACCGTGAGGGAATCGTCCACTACGAGCACACGCAGACGTCCCGAGACAGCGCGCCGGGCTGATTCTCCGACTTTCCGGAGCCGTCCCGCGGCCAGACGGTTATCCATGGAGCGGACCAGATCGTCCACATCGAGAATAAGGGTGGGAGAGCCGTCGGTGAGCAGCGCCCCGGCGCTGATGGTCGGTATTTTGCCGAGACGGGGGTCCAGGGGACGAACCACCAGTTCGCTTTCCCCGCGAAACCGGTCCACCACAAGACCATAACGGGTCAGTCGATCGCTGATCACCACGATACTGAGCCGTTCCGCGCCGGCACTCTCCCTGGAGAGTTGCAGCACCTGCAGCGCATCGATAATCCCCACCGGCTCATTGTCCACAAGGCAGAACTGACGGTCTTCAACTGTCTTGAGATCGGCGGGATCCGCCTCCAGCACCCGGTCAATCCGGGCCAGGGGAACTGCGTAGGATTCTCCGGCGATATCAACCAGGAGTGTCCGGAGGACGGAAAGGGTCAGCGGAAGTTGCAACCGGAATGTGGTCCCGCTGTGCTCCTCGGAATGGACCCGGACGGTTCCGCCAACCTCATGCACCATTGAAGCCACCACATCCAGACCCACCCCCCGCCCGGAAAGCTCGGTTACCCGCTCCGCCGTGGAAAACCCGGGAAGAAAAAGAAAGTCGAAAAGCTCGGCGTCGCTCAGCCGCGCGGCCATTTCTCCGCTTATTCTCCCCTCTCGCAAGACCTTGTCAAGCAGCTTCTTCCGGTTGATCCCCCGGCCGTCGTCGGCTATGGTGATGGTGAGCATTCCAAAAACATGCCTCGCCTCCAGAACAATCCGTCCCTCGGCGGGTTTTCCGGCGGCGGTGCGCTCCTCCGGAGGCTCGATGCCATGATCCAGGGAATTTCGTATGATGTGGGTAAGCGGGGCTTCCATTTTCTCCAGGATATCCCTGTCCACAAGGGTGGCCGCTCCCTCCACCTCCAGGCGGACTTTCTTTCCCAGGTCGCGGCACAGGTCTCTCACTAACCGGGGGAATCCGTGGAGCCCGTCGGAGAAAGGGCGCATCCGGCTGGCCACCGCTTCGCCATACATGCGTTCCGCGGTATATTCCAGCCTCCGGGAAAAATGTTCGAACTCTTCAAAATGACTCACCAGACTTTCCTGCAGCCGGTCTATACGCCGGAGCGCCTCTCCCAGTGCGTCTGATACCCCTTCCGGCAGCCGGTCTCCGGGAGAAAGAAGTAGCTCTTCCAAAAGCCGGGCCATTTCGGCGTTTTCGTTCTTCATGCGGAGCAGGACCGTGGAAAACGGTTTGGCGGAACGGGCGCGGACCAGAGATTCCCCGGCCAGTCCGATGATACGGTTCAGGTTGTCGGCCAGGATGCGGACCGAACGATCTTCACGGGGAAGGCTCTCTCGTTCGTGACGCGGCGGCTGGGTCTGCTCCGGAGGCAGCGCCTGAACCGGGGCGGCTTCCGGCTGTGCAGCGGGCGCGGGGGGCGCGGACGGTTCCCGTCCGGCCAGAAGGTCAGCCAGGGACCGGGCCAGTGCGTCGAACTCACCGGCCTGCTCGGCCAGCCGTACCGGGATACGGTCCGCTTCCACCGGAACCAGTCCGGCAAAAAGATCGTTGCCCCGGAGAAGAATATCGATGTGTCCCGCGCCAAGAGATGTCTCTCCCCGGCGGGCGGCCTCCAGGAGGTCCTCCATGGCATGAGCCAGACCCACCGCTCCATCCAGCCCTACGATCCGGGCCGCGCCCTTGATGGAATGGGCCGCCCGCATGAGCGGCTCGAACCGTTCGGGAGAACCATCCGCTTCCAGCGCGACCAGTCCCGTTTCCAGAGTGCGGGAATGGTTTTCGAGCTCCGTACGGAAGAGGTCCAGCATAAAGGGATCCAGCATCAGCGCGGAAGGCGCCGCGGAGGACGACTTCGGAACGGTGATTTGCTCCGGGGTATCAGTGGAATGAGACGGAGCGTACTCCGGAACGGCGGAAGCAGCGGCGGACGGACTTGTTCCCGTGGCGCCGGTATCGGTTCCGGGCGCCGTCTGGAGCGATTCAACGGCCGAGCGTATCGCGGATTCCTCCCCGGAAAGAGCCGCCGGGATCTCCCCGGGATCCAGCGATGCCAGACGGAGGAAAATATCATTGGCGCGCAGCAGAAGGTCCACTTCCACGGAACCGAGCGAGGCTTTCCCCCGGCGGGCGGCCTCCAGGAGGTCCTCCATGGCATGGGCCAGACCCACCGCGCCATCCAGCCCCACGATCCGGGCCGCGCCCTTGATGGAATGGGCCGCCCGCATGAGCGGCTCGGCCGCGTGGAGATCGGCGTTGCGTTCGATGGTCGCAAGACCGGTATCGAGGACCCGAGCGTTGTTCTCCAGCTCCGTGCGAAAAAGATCGAGGAGGAAGAGGTCTCCGTTGTCATTGGCAGTGGTCATGAACGCAGGCTCTCCCCCAGTACGGCGAAAAACTTATCCTCGTCCAGTATCCCCACGGATTTGCCTCCGATTGAAAACACTCCCCAGGTGAGGGCATGGGGAGATTTAGCGACCGTCGAAGGCGGGCCGCCGATCTCGGATGGAGCTATGCGCCTGACTTCCAGAACTTCATCCGCGATGAAGGCGAACCGCGCACCTCCATGCTCCACGAGAGCCAGCCGAGGGGCCGCGCCTTCCTCGGAAAGATTTTCTTCCAGCCCGATGATTCGAGACAGGGAGAGACAGGGCAAGAGATCGCCGTCAATGTTAACCAGCCCCAGGAACACCGGTCCCGAACGGAAGGGCACGGTGTGAATGGTCCGGGGATTCATGATACGGATGAACCGGGCCGCATCCAGAGCCAGCCACTCCGTACCGATCCGAAATACCGTGGCGGTCAAGATTCCGGAAGGCTCGACCCCCTTTTCCTCGGCGAAAATCCCTGTCCACTCTTCCAGCCACTCCGCAGGGACGGGGCGCTCAAACAGGCTGCGCCCGGCCAGAAAGTATTGCGGGCAAAGACGACAGTGTCCGAATTCCTGCAATTCCGGACACACACCGCTCCCAAGTATCCCGATCTCCTTGAAACAGCGACTTCCGCTCATGTGACGGTTCTCCGATGCAACGCTTTTCCCCCTCCATCCCGAATTTCCACAACTGGGTGCGCCAGTGGAGCACGGGTGCTGCACGGTCTCGGCCGGAAAGAGTAATTCACACCCCTGGTCCCTTCCATCACCCAACCTTTCAGCGCCGGTTTGAGGTGACAGCATGGTGAATACGACTTTCCGGGCTTGTCATCCGCTGTCTTTCACCCGTTCAGACCATTTCCTGTAGAGTGTCGCCCGGGAAGCATTTCCCCGGCGGTGGTAGAGGAGTCCAAGATGCACGAGAGCCTCGAAATTCCGGGGGTCGAGATAAACCGCCTTCAGCAAATTCTCCTCGGAAGCGTCAAGCCGGTTCAGTTCGTATAAGACCAGACCGGCGAGAACATATACTCCGGCTCCGGCTGTTACCGTTTCCTTCAGCCGTTCGCAACGGGAGAGCGCTTCCTCCAGTTCGCCCCGGTCGGCCAGGGAACGAATGGCCGTCAACGCCAGTTCTTCCTGAACAGAAGGAGACGGAGCGGAAACCGGCGGGGCGGCGGATGACAGAACCGGTCCGACCGGCCGAAGCCGTTTTACGGCGTGTTTTCCGGCAGACGGACGGGCTGGAACAGGGGGGGGCTTCGGCGCCCGAGTCGGCCGCACGCTCTCTCCCGCCGGTCGTCGCAGGGCAAAAGACCGGGAATGCTTCACCGGTTCAAGCCCGCAGGCATGAAAGAACGAAACCTCGGCTGATCCCGCGAAAAGCAGCCCATCCGGGGCGAGCAGACGATTCAGACCGGTCCACACCCGTTTCCGCGCATCGGGGGAAAGGTACACGATCATATTGCGGCAGAAGATTACATCATATCTCCCGCCTTCTCCCAGACAGCAGGGTTCCCGGAGGTCGGCCCGGTGGAACCATACTGCTTCCCGCACCACCGCCTTCGGCCGAAGCCCTTTCCCGGAAGGTTCGAACCATTCTTCCGGGGGCCGCTCCTCCTCCCGGAACGAAGCGGGACCGTAAACCGCACGCCGGGCCGTCTCCAGTCCCGCCCGGCTGAGGTCCACTGCGTCTATATGGAAGCTGCCCGGGGATATTCCTTCTTCCAGAAGAGAAATGGCGATGGAGTATGGCTCCTCTCCGGTCGAGCAGGGCGCGGACAGCACCCGGAAAACCGCTCCCGGATGCGAGGGCAGCCACTTCTCCCGGAGATATCGCCGTAAAAGCGTATACGGCTCCCCATCGCGAAAAAACCATGTTTCATGCACCAGGAAGGCCTCGATGAAGCGTTCCCGTTCCCGCTCCGAGGAGGAAACCCGTTCCAGATAGTCGTCCGGGGTCGCGCACGCTGCCACGGTCATTCCCGCCGCAACCGCCCGGGCAACCGGTTCAGATCCAATCGTGCCGGCGTCCAGCCCCGCCGACTCCTCCAGTATCCGGCGAAACGGAGAAAAAACACTCATCCCTGCTCTCCGGCCCCGGCATGGAGAATCTCCAACACCTCGCGAGTCAGGATGCGTTCCGGCGAAACCAGTTGTATGGTCCTGCCGTGGTCCAGCAGGACTTCCCCCAGATACCGGATGCCGTCGGTGCGCACGCCGGGGGGCTGGAAATCTTCCCGGCGACAGTTGAACGTGTCGGTCACCCGTTCGGCGATCAGCCCCACAGTCCTCCGTTCGCCGATCTCGTCATCATATCCGGAAAGAATGATTCGGGTGCTCAGAAACGGCTGCGAGGGCGTCCCCCGGTGAAGCATGGAAAGATCGACGAGCGGGACAACGTCGCCCCGGTAGTTGATGATTCCGGTGATGTATCCCGGGACATGCGGCACGGTCCGGCTGGCAAGCAGCGGAACGACCTCGGTCACCCGCGACGCCTCCAGCCCAAAGGTATCCGCACCGATCTGGAACAGGATAAGAATCATGCCCGACCCCCGTCGCCCCGGGAAAACCGGGTCACTTCCCGCAACCCGGTAACACTGTCGTTCAGGCGTCCAGCAGCCACGCGGAAATCGGAGAGGGAATCGCGAGTAAGCCTGGCGCCACGGGTGAGCTGTTCCATGGCCACACTGATCTGCTGTGCGCTTTCCGACTGCATCTGCATGCCCTGATTTACCTGTTCGAGCGGAGAACCCAGTCTGCGGGCATGCTCGATAACCCGTCCCAGATCATCACTGATCCGGGCGGTACGCTCAGAGCTTTCCCGGGTCCGCCGGGCATGCCGCTCCACCGCGTCCACACCGTCGCGAACCGCGGTCTGCATTTCCAGAATCATCTCCTCGATATCCAGCGCGGCAATGGCGGTCTGATCGGCCAGACGGCTGATCTCGCGGGCCACCACCGCGAATCCGGAGCCGTACTCACCCGCCTTTTCCGCTTCGATGGTGGCGTTCAGGGAGAGCATGTTGGTCTGACTGGCGACCCTGGTAATGGCGGTAATGACCTCTGTTATCATGTCCGTCCGCTCCCGGAAGGTATTGAGCCGGGCAGTAATATCAGCGGTCGAATCCGTAAGCTCCTGCATGGAGGAACGGATATCCTCCAGGCCCTCCACCCCTGTTCCGGCCAGTTCGCCGGTTTCCGCGGCGAGAGCCGCCACCCGGCTCATGGTTCGGGCGAGTTCGTTGACCGTGCCGGATATCTCCCGGCTCGTGGCGGTTACTTCGGAAGTGGAGGCGGCCTGCTGAGACACGGTTTCCTCCAGACGGCGCACCGATTCCGATATCTGTCCGGCGGAAACGGCGACCTGATCCCCGGTCAGGGCCACCTGATCCAGCAGGGATTCTATCGTGCCGGTCATCAGGGCCATGGCCCGGAAGAGACGGTCCACTTCGCTGTGACGGCTTGTGTCTCTCGTATCGCCGTCCGGGAGCACCGCAACAAATCCCGCCCGGGATGCCGCCCGGATACGCTCTCCGGCTCCGGCCATGTCTCCGCCGGAAACCGCGTCGGCGATCCCGGACACCACGGCGAGAGGACGGGCGATGCTCCGGGCCACGAGAAATACCATCCCGAACGCCAGCGCCAGCGCCAACAGACCGAGAGATCCGGCAAAAGCCCGTTTTCGGTTCAGCGAGGCAGCCCGGAGATCCAGCAGCCGGTCCAACTCGTCCACGGCCACTGTCCATAGCGCGTCTCCCGCCTCGATTGCCGATGTTCCGGCGGTCTCGAACTCTTCCGGGCTCAGGGCGGGGGTGTCGACGGACGTCAGCAACCGCGCTTTGTCGAGCAAAAGGACCAACGCCTGCTCGTATCTGGCGAAGGCGGGCGGAAGCGCCTGCTGAAGGGACTGGCTTTCGCCGTTCACACGGGAATCTTCCCGGAGCGCGGTTTCCAAATCGCGACGGATACGGTCAAGGAAGACCTTCTCGATGCGTCCGGCGGCAGAGGCGATTCCGGTGCGGGTTTCCGGTGTAAGCGTCCGGGCCGTGAGTGCATCCATTCCCAGGAGCATGACCTCCGCTGCCGCCTCCTGGCACCCGGGAAGCTCCCGGAGCGAAACAGTCGCCAGATGACAGGAGTCCGAATCCGGATCGAGCAATAGCGAGGATGTATCCCCGATACGGAAAAACAGAGCCTGGGCGGCCTGGTGAAGCGCATGGTGGCGTGCATCGCTCTCCCGTGGCGAAAGCGTGTTCCACTCGGCATGCATCTTCTCCCAATACCGGTAAATTCGCGCCGGCTGGGCCTCTTCCAAACGAGCCGCGTCAAGGGAGGCGTCATCAATACGAAGCGGCTGTTCCAGCCCGTCGGAGACTGAAAAAAAGTCGGAGAACGCGCCCCGGATTCGTCCGGTCACCGGCTTGATCCGTTCAAGGAGCGCGGGGTCACCCTGGAGGTAGGAATGGGCGTAATGACGGTGCGTCGGCAGGGACTCCATGATTACCGAGAGCGGCCGGATCAAACGGAGCCCATCCTTTTCCATCCGGACGGTATGAATATCCCGGTTGAAAGAGGCAAAGACGAACAATGCCAGCACCACCACCGGCAGCAGAAAGACCAGGCTGCTCGCCAACAGCTTGTGGGCAATTTTGAGATTGGAAAAGAAGGTTCGCATGGGTTTTCCGTACGGTGGAAACTGCCGTTTTCCCTGACCCCGCTCCGTCATGCATGGTCTCGACGGGGGAAATCACGGGAGATACGCCGGAACTTCGTTCATGAACTGATCCGGAACCGGGACACCTCTTTCTGGAGGTCCCGGACCGCGGAATTGGCCCGTTCGGTGGCTTGTTTGAAATCCAGGAGAGAATCCTTGGTCTGGTCTGCGGCGACCGAAAGCTGTCCGATGGCCTCGCTGATCTGGCGGGCGCCCTGGTCCTGGGCGTGCATACCCTCCTTGACCACATCGAACCGGGGCGCGAGCGACCGCACCTGGTTGATAATCCTTTCGAGCTGTTCGCCGAGCGTGGCGACTTCTCCCACTCCGTGCCGCACTTCTTCGGCGAACTTGTCCATCTCCATGACTCCGGCGGAAACGGAAGACTGCATGCCCCGCACCATGTCCGCGATATCCTGGGTGGCAATGGCAGTCTGGTCGGCCAGACGGCTTATTTCGCGGGCCACCACCGCAAACCCCTTGCCGTACTCTCCCGCCTTTTCCGCCTCGATGGCGGCATTGAGGGAAAGAAGGTTGGTCTGATCGGAAATCTTGTTGATGGTGGTACCGACCGTGGAAATCTTGTTGGCCTTGTCATTGATCACGGAAAGCTTGGATGAAATGGAGCCGGTGGCCCGCAGCAGGGCGTCCATCACTTCGCCGTTGCTCCGCAGCACGTCGCGACCCCGCTCGGTCATCGCGGCGGTTTCGGAAACCGAATCACTTACCTCGTCCATGGTTCGCACCAAGTCGTTGGATGTGGCAGAGATTTCACGGCTCGTGGCGGTGACCTGACGGGTGGAGGCGGCCTGCTCGGAAACAGTCGCCTGGAGATGCTGCGCGGAAGCGGCGATCTCCGTAGCCAGCGTGGTTACCTGGATTCCGGACTGCTGCACCTTGCCGATGAGAGAGTCCAGACTTTCGGTCATGCGCCGGAATGTATCCACGAGCCGTCCGGTTTCATCGGCGTCCTCCACACCCGGAACCAGGCCGCCGTCTCCCCGCTCCCGCGTGAGATACGACGCCAGTCCGGTCTTGGCTTCCAGGATATCGCCGGAAGCAATCCGCTCGGCGAGCCCGATCACCCGGTTGAGCGGTGCGGTCATCCGTTTCCCCACATAGAACGCCAGCCAGATCACCAGGGCCAGGATCACCAGCCCTCCCGCCAGAAGCTTGAGCATGAGAGAGCGGGTCGAGGCTTCGAGCTGCCGTCGGGTTTCCGAGTAGTCCTCGGTATATACCGTGGTGAAAATCACCCAGTCCCAGGGCGCGTAATATCCCACCACGGCCAGCTTCTTCCTCGGAGCGCTTTCCCCGGGGTTTTTCCACCAGTACTCGCGGGTGAAGATTTCCCCCTGCTTCCGCTGCACCGCTTCTTCGACCATTTCCTTGATGATATACTGGCCCTGGTCATCCCGGTGCTCCAGGATATTTTCACCGTCACGCTCTCCCTTGTAGGAAATGATGTAGTCACCCTTGTGACTGCCGGAACCGCCGAGGACCGCCACATACCCGGTCTTGCCGACCTTGATTCCGGTAATGCCCCGCCGCACCATTTCCATCGAGGCAAGCCGCTCGCCCATGAACAACATGCCGATAATCGCACCGGAACGGTCGGTGATGGGAGCATAGACAGCAATGTACCAATCGGAGACAACATACGCCAGTCCGCGGTAGATGTTCCCCCGAAGCACCGTTTCCACCACGGAACTGGGTGCGCCTCCCGAATCCATCGCGGGAATATAGGTTCCCACCGCCCGGACATGACCCGCGTCCTCCACGGTGGTCGCCACCCGAAGCATGTCACCCTGCTCGTTCATGCGTTGAAAGATGGTGCAGGCGCTCCCGGTGAGCCGGGCCGCTTCATCAACCACGGGAACTTCCCGTTCAAAATCGCGGACCTGTCCGGGCCATTTCCCCCCGATGGCAAGCCTGGGGAGTGTCACCCGGGTCACCTGCTTCGTTTCCTGGTTTACCGCCTCCCATTCCACGGTTCCGGCGGCCAGCGCGGCGCCGCCCTGACGATCCAGAACACTCTTCGCCACTTCCAGGTCCCGGGTCACCTTGCTCTCGATAAGGTGGCCAGCGGTTTCGCAGAGAAGGTATACGTCACGTGCGATCTGGGTGATGTTTCCCTCGGCCAGCACACCGAGTTCCGCTTCCGCCCGCCGGGTGGTCTCGCCCTGGAACCGGGTGACAAGCACGAACATGACCAGGACCGGGAGCACGGCCGCCACAACGGCGAGTCCGATAACCTTCCGCTTGAGGGTCAGGATGATCTTGCGCTTCACTTCCGGAACTCCTTTTCTGGAGTGTTTGTGCATCGTGTAACCCCGGCGGGAATTCCCTTTTCTCCCCCGCTCCGGTCACGCGGAGAAGGGTTAATATTCCCGACGGAGATTGTTTTATCCGGTTATCCCCTGAGCCGCGAAACCCATCCACTGACCCCATGGTCGTAAACAGAACCCGCAGTAATGGTGAACGGGTGTTTTTTGAAAACCTAACTCACCCCTCGGTCCCCTCTCTATCCTATAGAGGGGATGACCCGTTATCAGCCGTCTCGGTGCTTTC
>JAWLHT010000194.1:0-10310 GCA_041690195.1 Candidatus Latescibacterota bacterium | reverse complement strand
GGTTACTTGAGGAGGGTCATCTTCATGGTCCTGGAGAAAGAGCCGCTCTTGACGGTGTAGAAGTAGACACCGGCGGAGAACTTGGTGGCGTTCCAGGTCACGGAGTGGGAACCGGCCTTGAGGCTGGCGTTCACCAGGGTATCGACCTTCTGTCCGGCCACATTGTACACCTCGACCGTGGTCTTGCCAGCCTGGGCCAGGGTGAAGGAGATCGTGGTGGTCGGGTTGAAGGGGTTCGGCACGTTCTGAGCGACCGTGAACGGTGCGGGAGCGGCTTCCGCCACGTCAACCTGATTGCTGATCGTACCTTTGACCGAGTCATGGCCGACCCACCACCAGCCGGTGGTATTCTCGGCGGCGCCGGCGTTGTCCATGTATATGCCGTCAAACGCGGAATCGTAATCCACGAAGTAGGTGCCGTACTTCATTCCCGCCGTTTCGCCGGAGTAGGCAAAGTGTCCCATGCCGGTTCCGTCGGGGCCCATGAGCAGGAAGGACACGGCGCCGAGGTCGTACGCCGGGCTGGCCTGGAAGTAGTTGGCATCCATCTGGGTGGTGTACTTGTATTCCCACTTGTCGTTGGGGCCGTGGAGCATGTCGGCATATCCGTCGCCATTTCCGTTGTACCAGATCTGCGCGTCCTCGTCGTTTTCGGCGTAGGGATTCATCATGCCGAGCTGGTATGACCACCAGGTGCCGAGCGCCATCTTGCCGTTCTGGAGATGGAATGCGGAAGGACCTTCGGCGGCGGGGCCCTTATGATCCTTGATGTCCGCCTGGAGGTCGACCCAGTTGTTGGAGAGGTCGAGCTTGCGGACGACGGTGCCCTCAGCGCGGTCGATAACCACGAGATTGGTCTGGTTGGTCACACCGGAAAGGTCGCAGTCGGTGGTGAAGAGATAGTCACCGCCGGGTTCGGCCGCGACACCGGCAAAAACGCCGAGGAAGGAAAGCGCGGGCACGGGGAAGCGGCACTCGCCGTCCTCGCCCCACTCAATCTGCAGTTCGGCATCGCCGTTGGGCACCCACTTGAATTTGCGGACAATGCCTTCCATGGTGTTGATGTTGTGGGTGAAGCTGTAGAAATTCGAGTGATCCAGGGGATCGATGTCAATTCCGAACCCGTAGCTGTAGTCGGTCGTCTTGCAGGTCGAAATGAGACCGGCGTCCTGGGGATCTCCGCCGATCACCCACTTGTAGTTGGTATGGGGCTTCAGCGTCTCGGTCCAGTCATATCCGCCGGGGCTGTAAATGACCGGGTTGCTCAGCGGGGTGCCGTCGGTATTTTGGGTTTTCAGAATCCCGCGTTCCATCCACCCGAAGGGGAAATCTTTGGCTACCATCTCCTTGGTGCTGATCCCGTCATAGGCGAAGATGTAGTAGGTGTAGATATCAGCGGGAACTTTTCCGCCCGCTGTCTTGGTGTTGTTGTACTGATGGGTGGCGTTTCCATCCCAGTAAAAAGAGTTGTTGCCCGTGGTGAAGCTCTGGGGAGAGGAGACGTAGATGCAGGTGTCGGTGTTGTTCACATAGTGCCAGTTCATGTTGCCGTTTTTGATGTTCTTGATGCTGGACGCTTTGCCGCTGGAGTAAACGGTCAGGAATGCTATAGCGGGCTTGCCGCTCAAGGTGAACGGGATCTCGAGATTTCCGTCGAACTGATACGTAATGTGCGTCGGCGCCGTAACTTTCATCGGAGTCGGGGTGAAATTCAGCGCATTTGCCGTAACTCCGGCGCAAATCATGCCCGCCAGGGCAATGGTCAGGATTCTTTTCATGTGGTCCTCATTGGGTGGAGAGGAAACTTGTTTCCAGATAAAAAACTTCTCACCTTCACGAAAAAGCCGTCAATCACCTTCCTTTCCGTTGAACGCGTAAAAAAATGTGAACCGGGTTGACCGGAAACCCTATATTTGGACATGTAATGCCGACAGGGAGCGCGACACGGCAACGATTCGGTCGAACGATTTTTTCCGTGCATCAAACCGGGTATGAATACGAATCCGGACCCGGCGCCCGGGAGAAAACGGTCCGGGACAGACGGGGATTTTCTGTGCGCTGCCGCGTTGCTCTTTGGGATGTATACGCCTGCCCGGAACGGAGACATTGCCGTCGCCGCTGGCAGGATAATCTGCCGCGGTTGCTTCCGGTCTCTGGCAGGCGGCCATCGTTTACACGAGAACTGAACTTTCCGGCCACGGACAAACCAGTTGCGCCGAGACGGTCCCCGGCTCAGACGATGGCAGCCGGAACACTGTCTTCATAATATTTGGAAAAATGGACGGCTTGGGAGTGAATGTCAAGGATAAAAAATAAATGAACTTGCAAAATAATGGGTATTGTGTAAATTCGATTAGGAAAAGGAGGGAGAATGCAAAAAATGGATACTCTTGACTTGCAGATCGCCAAGATGCTCGGCGAGGATGGCCGTCTTTCCAATCATTCCATCGCCCAGCGGCTGGGGGTGTCTGAGCCCACCATCCGCAACCGGGTGAAGCAGCTCATCGAGAGCGGCGCCATCCGTATTCGCGCGGTGGTCAATCCCGATATTTTCCCGGAGATGCTTATCGCGGTGGTGGGGGTCAAGCAGCGGGGAAACCCGGAGGAATGCATCGCCGGGATCAGTAAAGTGCCGGAAGTGCTTTTTGTGGCCAATGTCACCGGGACCCACGACCAGATTGCGGTCATCGCCACCGGATCCCGTCAGAAATTGGCCGAGGTCGTGGCGCGGAAGCTGACTGCGGCGAGTATCCCCAACCTGGTCAGTTCGGAGACATACGTGGTGCTGTTCAATCGCGACATGTGGCTTCCCGCCGACAAGATCATCGACGCCCTGCAGGATTCCCGGGATTGAATGGAGCGTGACAGCCGCCATGTCCCGGTTCGGGGCTGCTGATTCTGGAAAAACCGTTGCACGACCGGGAGGTATGCGATAAGCATAGCTGAAGAATGGCTCTCTGCGGTTTATGTGGGCAAACGAGTGATGCAAGAAGGGGGTCAGGAGCCGGAATAAGGAAAACGGCCGATAATGCCGAGGGTACGGTTCAGGGCGGGAGAGGCATGCCTCGCCCCTACGGCATTTCCCTCTGTGCCTTTGCCCCGTTCACCATGCACCATGCACCGTTCACTCTCATTTGCCCATAGAATACCGCGAAGAACAGAATACATCAGGAGAACCGGTATGAGATTATTTGCAGCAACCGCATGTGTTTTGCTCGGTCTCGCCACTCTGGTCCCGGCACAGGCGCAGCAGACCGCGCCCAAATGGTCCCCGAGAGTCCAAACCGTGCTCGATACGGCCAAACCGCTGGTCCATTCCCGGGGAAACCGTCTGCCGCTCTATCTCTGGCCGGCCATGGACCCCGGGGTGGCCGACGACGCCACCGCGGAATATCTCGTCCGAGAACTGGATAAACGCGGCATCGGACTGGCCTGTTCCTGGTCTCCTGAGGCGAAGGACCAGACCCTGGCCCGGGGACTGGCGGTCGCCCGAGCCCAGAAGAAGCTCGGCCTTATGGTGAACTGTCACGCCACCTCCTGTACCTATTCCTACTTTAACGGCGACGAGAAAACCGCCCATGTCGACGCTCGGGGGGAAGCGTTTTTCGACAGTTCCTTCGGCGGTCAGAAGATGGGCTGTCCTTTCGCCCTCGATTTCCGCAAGGAAACCATGCGCGAGCGGGTGGAAATGTTCGTGCGGGAGTACCAAAACGCCGGCATTCCCATTGATTTCCTCTTCGCGGATTGGGAGATCGACGGTCCCATCGAGTTCAATCGCGCCTGGGAAGCCTCGAAGAAGTGTGTCCGCTGCCTTGAGCGCATCCCGGACATAGATAACTTCGCCTCCTTCCAGAAAGCCCTCCGGGAGATCCGCAACGACCTCCAGCGGAACATGCTCACCGAACCGGTGCTGTCCCGTTTCCCGGACGCCCTGGTGGGGAACTATGCGGTCTATCCCCATGACGGCTGGCGGTACTGGTACGATTATTTCGAGTACTACGTGGACGGCCAACCCTATCAGCCCGATCAGCGGGCCAAATACCGCAAATGGTACGACGACTTCCCCGGAGCGGGGTTCACCTTTGCCATGCCGGTGGTTTACACCTGGTACCCGACCTATCAGTGGTACGACTTCGACGACCCGGATTACCGCTGGTTCTACAACATGCTCCTTGTCGCCAGCAACGCCGGGAAGAGCACGCCCGCGGATGTCCCCGTCATTTCCTTCGTCCACTGGCACACCACCTCGCCGCCGAAGGACCCCGACCCCTCGGTGCGGCAGTTCAGCGAGGAGAAATATCAGGAACTCCTCTGGCACATGCTCCTCCGGGGCACCGACACCTTCTTCCTGTGGTGCGTGAAGGAGGAGGACGCCAAGGAAGTCTCCCTGCTCCAGCCGGTCTGGGCCGCGGCGCAGGAGTACGGCGAATTCCTGGAGAAGGGTACGCCGGTCACCTTTGAAGTCCCCCGCCGCCCGGGGCCGGTGGTCTCCGGGCTTCGTCTCGGGAACCGGGTACTCGTCCGGCGCACCGATTTCGGCGACGCTCCCGGTCCGGTGAACCTGACCATCGACGGCAAAACCCTCAGTGTCAAGCCCTTCAAGGGAAAGTGCCGGATTCTCACGCTGGAGTAGCGGTTCGGTTGGCTTCAGAACGAAACGAAAACGGGAAGGGCGCTCGATGGAGCGCCCTTCCCGTTTTCAATCCGTGATGAGGCAGTCTGTTGCATCAAAGGTACTGCCTGGCCTGCATCAGTTCTTACCGACAGGCCGTTAGCTCTGAGCCGGGGAGGTCAGGGGGTCGGTTCACTCAATCCGAAAATTGTGGCCCATGAGCTGGTGCTTGTCGTAAAGCCGTCCTTGCCGTCAGCCCAGACAGTCCCGCTTGCAGTTTCACAGGGAGCGGATAATGTCCCAAGGACAATTTGCGCGGGAATCCCGTCAAGGGTCGGTTGCACAATGAATGCGATTTTTTGGCCGCACATGGGAACGAAATCGGTGTGTTTCAATGCTTCCTGCGCCAGGTATTGCGCGGCCGACAGGCTGACCCTGCCGAGACCTGAATTGGGTGGAACTGTTCCAATCGCGGTGTTATCGATAAGATACCAGACCGCAAGCTGGATATCCCCGAATCTGATGAGCCGACTGTAGTCCGTTCCATTCCAGGTATAGTCCAGCTTCTTGCCGACAGATACCCAGTTGATAAGGTAGTTCACCGCGCCGAGATTGAACGGCTTGTCCACAAGCATCAAAGTTGCTACATCCTGATCATATGAAGAATAAACAATTGCCTCATATTCAACGCCTTTGCTGATGGCATGATCCGTATCGACACACCAGCCTTCGTAGGAACCGTCGATGAAATCTCCATTATCGTCGTTGATGTCAAATTCCATATAAGATGGAACAACAGGAGTATCACCCAATTCGATTGGTGAAGACAGTCTCGTGACGGTGATGGTAACCGGTCCATCGGGCAGCCAGTAGTCAAATCCATCCAGACCGCCATATACGACACCCGCGGCATGGATGGCGCCGTATTTCAGAAATGTCTCGATGCTGCTGTCGGGAGTTGGCAGGTCAATTTCAAATCTCGTCTGATTGAGGTACTTTGGCAGGATAGTGTAATCGAACTTGCCGGGGATGAGCCCCCCATTTTTTAGCGCGCCCGGGATATCGCCCCAGTTATCGGCAAAGTCGATATGAATTTCCGATGCGATGAACGGATACAAGTCAGGCTCAGATCCTGGATCGCCTCCATCACTGAAGTCAATGATTAGTTTTCCCGCTTGCCCTGCTACACCATTCACAAATGTCACATATCCCACCAGAACCCCTCCAGACGGATTGCCGACTCCCATCCACAGTTCCATCGGGCTGCTGGTTCCGTTCAGCATTCCCTGGGCGTCGAACAATCTCGGCTCTCCGATACTGAGCGTCGAAAGGACCTTTTTTCCGGTTCTCCCGATGCTTGTATCAACGCCGGAGTCGGTCGGCGATTTCCCGCACGAGGAGAAGAGGGCGATTGCGGCCAGCATCGCTCCAAAGCTCAGCAGGGCGCCGAATCGAACGGTTTTGCCTTTTGGAGAGAAAAGCGTGTCTTTTGAATACATACTGCCTCCTTGCTGAATATTCATGCAAAGTTTTTTTGATTACGCCATCATGTCAGGATTTGCCAATCCGGAAGACAATGAGCCGGTATTGGTAAACAGACGAATTTTTTCTATGCGATTGCCTCTATCGACTCGCGTAACCGTGTCTCGTAGAACCATTCTTGCTCACATGCCCGGAAAATCGTATTATTCGCTGCACAGGTTGCCTTGGGGCTTATCAGAGGAATTTTCTGCCGGCTTGAACTCCGGAATCAAGGTTGGGCGCGAATTCAGGGGCATTTCCACGGCATCGAGTGATTAGAAGCTGGCCGCCATGTTCGGCCTGGGGGCAACGGTGCAGTGCTTCTGCAGGGTGGCCGACAGTGGTTCGGGGCAAGGAAACAGTGTCTGAATTGGTTGATGGCAAACGCAGTAATACCACCTGACCGGGTCGGTCGCGATTAAGTCAGTTGGAGTCTGTGCTCAATCGGTAAGAGATATCTCCCGATAAATGTCCAGCTTTCAAGGCTCTTGAATTACGTCGCCACTGGCGATCCGCGCCAAGGCACTGATATTAAAGGTTACCAGTGTCGGAAGGGCAAATGCGACGGTCTTTTTCAAGACATTTCTGCGCGAACTCTGGTTCAGTTCATGGGATTCCGAACCGCCCAGCAGTTCATCTCTGTTCAATTCATCGTTCATGGCCATTTTTGTTCTCCTCTGAACACGTTTTGAGCGACGCCCGATAGTCTTTCGGCCCTTGTATTTGTGCAAGATACTATCGCTAATTCAACGGCTCATAATGCACAACTAATAAATAACACCAGAACGACACAGATTCAATTGGGTGTTTAACTGATTTTATGAAATATTATTGCCTACGCAGTGAGGATAATGGCTCTACTTCCGGACGGGAGAGTATGTATTCCGGGCCTGGAATCTCCATGTTCTTACATATCACAAGCGCTGCCCTGCCAAGGATTGTTACACCTGAACGAGGAGCGAGGGCGCAAGCGCAAGCAGTTTCTGGCGCAGCAGGCTGCTTTATTGCGGATGGCGGGTTGGGGGGGCCTGTCCGGGTCTCATTACCCGCTTGCTGCTTTCCATCAGAAAAGCAACAGGCCGGAAGGATCGCTCCCCCCGGCCTGTTTATCTTTCCCTGCGTTCCCGCTATTTGATCTTCTCCCCACATTCGGGGCAGAACTTCGCGCCCGGGGAGAGTGTCGCGGAGCACTTGGAGCATTTCCCCTTGACGGAAAGCTGGTGGCCGCAGTCCGGGCAGAACTTGGCGCCGTGGGTTTCCGCGCCGCATTCGGGGCAGACGAGCTGCCGCTTGCGTTTGACATCCATCTGTTTTCCGGCGCGGATGCCCTCCAGGGCGGCTTTTTCCCCGGCGGCGTAGACTTCGCCCTGGGCGCGGGCGGCCTCGATTTCCACCTCGGCGTCCGGGGCGCAGTTGTAGCAGAGCCCCTTTTCGGTGTTCCAGCAGGTGTCGCAGACGTACTGCATGCATTTGGCGCAGCGGTGGAAATGGTGCTTGGCCTGCTCGATGGATTCCCGGAAGGCCTTATCCCGGGCCTTGCCGAAACCGGATTGCGCGAGACCGTCCATGGCGTCGCCCACCGTGCCCATCAGCCCGCCGAAGAGCCCGGATGCCCGATTGAGCCAGCCGGAGGCCCGCCCGCTGGAATAGGTAACGAATTCGGTGCGCCAAGTATCGTTGCACCGCTCGCAGAAAAACTCGAACTGGAATCCCGCTTCGACCCCGCTCTCGCGGCAGAGGTCATTGTAGTTGTCGCTGAATTTCATCTCCGACATGCATGTCTCTCCCTGCTGAATGAATGCTCCGGTTGTATGGGAGTAAAATATGTCCGGGCGCGGGAATTTCAAGGCGAAAAATCACACCGGCCGAAGCACAGAAGCACAAAGGGAAAAAAAACGCAGGGGCGGGCCATCCTCGCCCGGTCTGAACCGGTAATACGCGTGATTGGAAAGAAAAAGATCTGATGAAAAGAAATTTTTCCTCCGTGTTTCAGTGGTGGGAGTTTTCTTTCCCCTTGTCTTTCCCTTCGCGTCTTTGCGCCTTTGCGTGAGTCTTTTTTCGAGGCGCGATGCTCGGGCCGGGGCGGTCTGGACGGTACCGTTTGCATAACGCGGCCGGGATTGCGTATATTGCTATCTTTCCAGAGAAAATTCATTCCCGTCGCTTGGAACGGAGAGATCATGAGAATTTACGACGAACTCCGCGCGGTGGTCGCCGGGGCATTCCCGGAGATACCGGCGGAGGAATTCGATTTCCAGCCCACCCCGGAGAATCAGCCGGGGGACATCGGACTCGCCTGCTTCAAGCTCGCGAAAACGATCCGGCTGGCTCCGCCGGAAGTCGCGAAGCGCATCGCCGCGCTCCCGTTTCCCCCTTCGGTGCGCGAAGTGAAAGCGGTGGGGCCCTATGTCAACTTCACGCTCGACCGGGACGCCTTCGCCGCCGGTCTCCTGGACCGGGTGGCCGACGAAGGGGAACGCTTCGGCTCCGGCCGCAGGGGCGAGGGACGGAGCGCCCTGCTGGAGCACACCAGCATCAACCCCAACGCCAGTCCCCATATCGGCCGCGCCCGCAACGGGCTCATCGGCGATGTTCTGGCACGCCTGCTCCGGTTCGAGGGGTTCGACGTCAACGTGCACTACTACGTGAACGACATGGGCAAGCAGATCGCCCTCCTGGCCCTGGAAACCGCGGGGATGGATCGCCTCGAATTCCACCAGGTGCTCGATCTCTATGTCCGGGCCAACCGCCGCGCCAAGGAGGACCCAGCCTTCGAGGCCAAAGGACTCGAACTCCTCCAGCGCATGGAGGAAGGCGACCCGGAGGTCCGGGCCATGTTCACCCGGCTCGTCGACATCTGCCTTGACGGGCAGCTCGAAATCCTTTCCCGTATGGGGCTCTCCTACGATACCTTCGACCGGGAATCCTCCTTCCTCACCGACCCGCGCATGGGCGAGGTCTTCCGGGTGCTCGAAGAAAAGGGCTCGCTCTTCACCGACGACCAGGGGCGTAAGGTGGCCGATCTCCAGAAAATCGGCTATCCCCGCGAGGAAGGCCGCTATGTCGTTCTCTTGCGGGCCAACGGCAGCTCCATGTACATGTACCGGGACATCGCCTACACCCTCGAAAAGATCGACCGCGCCGGGGACCTGAACATCATCGTGCTCGGCGAGGACCACAAAATGTATTTCGAGCAGCTCGACACCATCGTCCGGGCCATGGGCCGCACCTCTCCGGAGGCAGTGCACTACTCCTACATTCTCCTGAAGGAAGGAAAGATGTCCACCCGTCAGGGGACCGTGGTGCTCCTCGAAGACTTTCTGACGGAGGCGGTCCGCCTCGCCCGGGAGAAGGTGGACGAGCAGTGGCCGGACCTGTCGGATGCAAACCGGGCCGACATCGCCCGGATGATCGGCATCGGGTCGGTGCGGTTCGCCATCCTCTCCGTGCGGCCCAACCGCAACGTGATCTTCGACTGGGAGACCGCTCTCTCTTTCACCGGGGACAGCGGGCCGTATATCCAGTATTCCTGCACCCGCATCGCTTCCATTCTCCGCAAGTACGGCGAGCTTCCGGAGGGCCCGGGGTTACCGGCGCACGTCACCCATGATGCCGAGTGGAACCTCCTGCTGCGCCTCGACGCCGTGCAGGACGACATTGCCGCGGCCCTGGACGCCCGCAATCCCGGCATCGTCGCCAACACCGCTCTGGACATCGCACGCCGCTTCAGCATCTTCTACAACGAATGCCCGGTGCTCTCGGCGGAGGACTCCGAAGTCCGCGCGAGCCGGGCCCGTCTCTGCGTGGCGGTGCGCCGGGTCCTCATCACTCTCCTCGGACTCCTCGGCATCGAGGCGCCCGAGCGGATGTAGCGGCGGCGTTTTGTATCTACCCTGGACGGGAGACGGGCTTTCCGTATCATTGGACAGGATTATGCGTTGAAGATAACCGGGTATGGGATATGGATGGCAGCCGGTTACGGGCCGAGGCCGTTTTTCTCTGTTGCCCCCTTTGACAATGGGGATGTCGCCGGAGGCGACAGGGGGTTCTGACGCATTGTCGTAAACATAAGCGATTTTTGGTGAACGGGTGTCTTTGAAAATCTAACTCACCCCTCGTTCCCCTCTCTCGGTGAGAGAGGGGATGACTCGTTATCGGCCATCTCAGTGCTTCCTAT
>JAWLHT010000193.1:0-10337 GCA_041690195.1 Candidatus Latescibacterota bacterium | reverse complement strand
AAAGGCGACACTGGTAGCCAACGGTCTTCCCCAGCGCCGGGAAAACCGCACCCTGCTCCGGGAATGCATGATCTCGCTCCGCTCGATCGACTCGGTGCGCATCGGCGATCCCGCCAAATACGCATGGGCATATATAGACTGCCTTCCGGGCGGCGGTAATGTCACCATGCACGCACAGGCTCCGGGAGAACTGTTCATGGCCATAGACCACCATGGACACTCGCATATGGAGAAAAAGCAGACCGAGAACCAGTTCATTATCATCGAACCGGAGGTGGGCGCTACTGCCACGCTACTGGGAGAAGTTCTCATCGAAATGGGTATCGCATTCAATGCCAAACTTGCCTCGGCCATGTCCTACGCCATTATCAGCGACACGCAGGATTTCAGCCGCGGCGCATCAAAAATTGATCTGGAGGTCTACGCCTCCATTTTTCCCCACACCGACCAACGCATCATCTCTCATATCCGCAACTCGCAGAAATCCCGAAAATACTTCCGAACCGTCCACCGCTGCCTCGAAAATACCGGCACCTATCGCACTGTGGCCTGGACCTGGCTCGGCGAGGTGGACAGCGGCGAAATCGTGGCCGAAATGGCGGATTTCATTCTCTCCCTGGAAACCATTACCTGGTCCCTGGCCATGGGACATTCCCAGGACCGGCTGTTTCTCTCTCTCCGCTCATCCAGCCCCAACGCGAGCTGCGCCAAAGTCATCCGCCGGCTCGTCCCCTTCTCCCCTTTCACCGTCGGAGGCCACGACCGGTTCGCGGGGGGATTCATTCCGGTGAGTTCGACCGTGGATATTGAGGAAATGGCAAAGTTTCTCAGCGAACGGTTCATCCGCCATGTCCTCCACATTCCGGTCGCCCAGCCTGTGCCGAAGGGAACGCCGCTGATCAAGTAAGCGCCCCATGGACCGGCCTTTCCGGAAAACAGTGAACTCACTGGCGCCCAACCAGTTGTTGACCATACCCGAAACAAGAGAAAACAGGTTCGCCGCAGTTGTGTGTGGGGAAACAAGAGTGCAGAGTGAACAGGGACAAAGGCACAGAGGAAAGAATTACAGGGGCGCGGCAAACGCTCGTCTGAACCGTATGCTCCGGCATCGCGGCAGCCGCTTACGCGTTTCCTTTCTCCTGACTCCTGGCTCCTGACCCCTTCTTTTCCGAATACCCCGTCAGGGATTACTATCCCATACAAATCTGCGATGAGCCCCCAAAAAAGTCAGTAGATAACCCCAACATTTTCCACACGATTCCCGTCTTACTTCCCAGAAAGGGGAATCGGATGAGCGATTCGCACGATCTGATCCGAATGGCCGCACGGGGAGACCGCCGGGCTTTCAGGATTCTGGTTGACGAGCACAAAGGACGGGTTTTCGCACTGGCCTACGATCTGACCGGCTCGGTGGATGACGCGGAGGACCTCTCCCAGGAGGTTTTTTTGCGGGCGTACCGTTCGCTTGGCCAGTTTCGGGGAGACAGCGCCATTGCCACCTGGCTCCACACCATCACCGTCCGGATCTGGATCGACATGAACCGGTCAGCGGGCGTTCGGGTACGGAATTCATCCGACCCGCTTGACGAAAACATGCCGCAAGAATCATCCGCCTTCCGCGCCAGCGCCGCCGATCATCCGGAAACCCGGACTGAAGGCTCGTTCATCAGGGGATATGTCAACCGGGCGCTCGATGCGCTCTCCCCGCGCGAGCGCAGTGTTTTCACGCTCAGGTTCTTCGAGGAACAAAAGCTCGCGGAAATCGGAGCAGTGCTCTCCATTTCGGAGGGTGCGGTCAAGAGCCACCTCTTCAACGCAGTCCGTAAGATGCGGCAGGAACTGGCATTCCTCATGGAAGCCCTATAGGGAGATAATCAGACATGTGCGCATGCAGATATCGGCGGAGCATCATGCTGTGCCTCGGCCGGGGCGATGAAAAACTGGAAAATAACCTCGAAGAGCATCTCGCATCGTGCCCGGAATGCACTGCCGAGCACAAACGGGCGGAACAATTCCGTACCGTTATCGGGGATTATACCAGACCGGAGCCCGATCCCGCGGCATGGAAACGGTGGGACGAACGCCTGGAGCGGAATCTGGACGCCATTGACCGTGAGCGGGTTGATAAACGCCGCGGCCGATTTCACCACCTGTGGAGTATCCGGCTCGGGATACTCTCGTCCGCAGCGGCGATTTTCCTGCTCGGGATCGCGACCGGGCGGCTGGTTCTGCCCCCGGCTGACACCGTCGAACATGTCGCGGAATCAACGCCGGTAATGCAATTTGCCCTGACCGGCACGAACAGCCGGGCATACATCGACCGCTCCAAACTGCTCATCCTCGGAGTAACCCAGACCGACCCGGCGCGATATGGCGGCGCCGCGAATTCCAATCTCGACCGGATGAAACGAATCGCCCGCGAACTTCTTGACGAGGCTCCCGGACTGAAAGAGAGGCTCGCCGACCGTCAGGAATACCGCATGTACGCTCTCGTCAGCGAACTGGAAATCATTCTGCTCCAGATTGCCGCTTTCGATGAAGAAAACACGAGGGAACAGCTCGAACTGGTACAAGCCGGGGTGGAACACAAATCACTTCTCTTCCGGATAAATCTCGAAAACCTTGTTGCGGAGACCCAAACCGCCGACCCGTATTTGGCGGATACTTGCAACGGCTTATAGGAGGCAGCGGATATGACATGGAATTACCGGAACTTCACCCGGATTGCCTTGTGTATCGCAACGGCGGGTGCGGCATCTGCTTCCCCGTCTGAGATCCCGGACAGCAATGTCCCCATTCCGGCGACGAACGACGGAGTGATTACGCATGTGGTTACCCTCGCCGATTCCGGACACATGATTGTTACCACGACAGCCCCGGATCTAACAATCCAGCCGTATGCGCTCACTCTCGACCGGGCCGGAAGATACGGGGACAGCATTATCCTGGCACAGGCAGAAAATAAACACCGTCAGGAAGGCGACCGGGAAGCATGGGCAGCCTACCAGAAGGCATACGCACTCGTACTCGAGGAAAAATGGAAGGAAGCGGCAACAGCCCTCGCCGATGTGGAGCGGAAATATTCCCGGAGCGCATGGGCCGATGACGCCCGGTTCTGGAACATTTACTCGCTTGAAAAAAGCGGGCGCAATCCCGAAGAAATCATGCGTATGTACGAGGAATTTCTCGGGACTTTCCGCGGGAGCGCCTGGTCGGCGTCAGCGCGCACCAATCTGATTACCCTGGCGAACAGGTACGCAGCGTCGGGAAGACCGGAATACGCTGAAAAAGTCCGCATGCTCGCCGAGCGTGATCACCTCGACGTGTCGCTTTCGGCGCTTGTCGCTCTCCAGAACATGGGCGACGACTCCCTGCCGGAAATAATCCGTTTATACGAAACCAGTTCCAACCCTGAATTGCGGGAACGGATCATCACTTCTCTCGGCGTGGTGTCAACGCCCAAGGTGATCGACTTAATCATCCGGATCGCGGAAACCGACAGTATATCCCGAATCAGACACCATGCGCTGAACCTCCTCGGTATCCGCACAACCGCCCGGTTCGGCCCCGGCATTGAGGTGTTCGACGGTTCCCGGAGCATCACGGTCGCTTCTTCCCAAGGCGCGCTAAAAACACCGCCATCATCGAATCGGGGAGAAGATCACCGGAAGATTCTGGAAGCGGTGAAGCGGGTATACCGCAAAGACAAGGACGAGAACGTCCGCGCCCAGGCGGTTTTCCTGATCGGCCAGATGGGGATGACGGACGTGGATTTCCGGATTGTGGAAACCGCGGCCAAAACCGACCCCTCGCTCACCGTCCGGACCCGCGCGCTTATGGGGCTCTGGGCGGCCCCCGACAAGAAGGGGCTTCCGTTCATTATTGCTGTCGCGAAATCGGATTCGGATGTGAACACCCGCAAAGCGGCCATCCGCTACCTGGGCCAGAGCAAAGATCCGCGCGCCCGGGCGGCGCTCGTCGAAATTGCCGCAAAATCGAATTGACCCGGACCAACAACTTCCGGCGCAAAACAAAACCCCCGATGTTCACATCGGGGGTTTTGTTTTGCATACAGATACGCGGCAACAGGATTACCAGAACATCCGCTCGCCGGTTTCGGCCCAGGTGTGGAAATTTACGCCGAGTCGGTAGCGCTTGACATCATTGATATCGGCCTTCTCGATCCTGCCGTCCCGAATCCAGTAGAGGTCGATCTTGGAGATGTCGTTCTCGCCGAGACCGCGCTCCTTGCCGATGCGGGTATAGTAGAGTTCCTTGGGATCGTGGCCCATGATGTGGGAGCCGATGGCATCCACCTCGAGCATGGAGAGCCCGACGATGACCACGTTGCAGAGCTGGTCCTTGCCGGTGTCGAATCCGCTGCCGTCGCGGCCGATCACGCCCTCGATGATGTTGATGTTGGGCTTGATGGCGAAAGCGGAATCGGTGGCGCGCTGGCACCATTGCTCATCCCACATCAGCGCGGGGATACCCTTCATGAACTCGTTCCGTTCCCTGACCGTATCCTTGACCTTCTTGAAGGCGTCCCATCCACCCTTGGCCTGGTATTTCTCATAAGAACCGACCTTGTCCCAGTACTTGAACCCGGCGGCCTTGTGCTTGAGGAACGCCGCCTCGATCCGGGACTGGTAGTCCTTCACGAAATCGCGCTTGAAGTTGGTCCCGTATGTCTTGGTGAGCAGCGGGAGGGAATCCCACGAGTCGCAGAAATGTCCGTAACCGTAAGGCACCGCACCCTGGAGATTCTTGATGGAGAGGGTGGTCAGACCCAGGTTGTGGGTTTTGAGCTTGGGCATGTTGATGAAGAAGTTGTCCGGGTCGCCGATGGGACGATAAGTCGGAATATTCTTCCAGACCACGGGATCCGGCGCCTTGTGCCAGTTCAGCTCCTTCTTGTTGTAATCGGAGAAGGTTTTGTACATCGGCTCGATGAGGCTGATCCGGTGGTCGTCGAGCACAGAGTAAATGCCGGTCTTGCGGTGGTTGGACACGCCCGAACCACGGTCGGCTGCGATGACGTTGGTATTGCCGAGTTCCCGCAGTCCCTCGGTGAACCCCGCGATGAAGTCCGGCGAAGTGATGATGCCGCACACCGGGCTGAGCACGCTATCTGGCACGGTGGTGAAATTAGGTTTGATCAGCGTGGAGCCGCCCTTCCGGCTGCCCTTCACGAAAAGCTGGGCTGCCAACGACTTCCCGATCTCTTCCAGTTCGGGACGAGCGTCGGTAAAGAACCCGCGGGCGTCCGGGGAAGCATTCACATGGGTTTCGATGAGAAAGACCGCCCGGGGATTGTTGAGAATTTCCGGACGGATTTCAGGCATGGTGTTTTTGGCCTTGCCGGCCTCGATCTGGCCCAGGGCTTCCTCAATGCCGAGGCCGCCGCCGGTATCCAGGGCGTGTGCATCGATCGGCATCGACCAGCGGGGAATCTCCAGCCCGGCCAGGGCGGCGCCTCCGATGGCGGCATGTTTCATGAACTCACGACGCTGCATGGTGTTCTCCCTTCTCGTGAACGTACTGCCGTGTATGTACCTCCGTAATCGACTTTCACCATCAGACCGGGAACATCACGGTCCCGGAAAAACCTGAGTGCAAAAAACACACCAGAGCCGCAACCGATCCGAAATCATCCTGCACATCATAAATCTCAGGAATTATTCCCATTAAGCTGACGCCTCTGCCACAGATAAAGATTCACTGTTTCGGCGCGGAATCCCCAACCGGAACGCGCCGCCAGACCATCTTGTTGCCGCCTGTCCGCTTGTCGCGGGTATCAAACACGATTGTCCCGGAATTGAGAAAGCGTATGCTCACATTGACGGGCGGAAGGCCGCCGGGCATGACGAAATCGCCGGCGAACCCATCGGAATAGGGTCGGATGTTCCGGAGAACCACGCTTCCGGCTCCGGTGTCGTTGGAGAAGAAGCCCGGTGCGGAGATGATCTCGGCCCCGGCCACGCCGTCGGACAGCCGGTGCACCCGCACCGTGATGCCCTTGTCGGTGACCCAGTCGCCGAAAAGGGTATCCACTCCCCCCCGTCCAACCATACCGGAAGAGCAGGAGAGGACAAAAAGCGCAAGAAAAACAGTACAGGAAGTCAAATGGCGTGAAAACCGTGGCATATTTCCCCGAAACACGAAAAAAAGCTTGAACTGGCGGCGGGGCGGCCATTACTTATCCGAGACGTCCGCGCGTAAATTAATACAATTTTGCCGGTGGTACAAACGAATATCTCGTCCCGCTCCGGAATTCCAGTTCTCCCGCCCGCCGGAAGAAAAACGAATCTCCCGCCGGGCGGGCGCGTTTCATCCCGTATCGTGCGTCCACCGAAGGCGCCGGCCGGTGAGATCGGCCGGAAACCCCGGCATCACCTCTCAAGGAACCAGTATGCCCGAAAAAGCACCGTCGAAAACCATAGAACTGTCCCGCCAGATCGGCCTTGTCACTGTAATCAGCTGCGGAATCGGGTCCATGATCGGCTCCGGCATATTCAAAAAGCCGGGAGTCATGGCCACCCAGCTCGCCTCCCCGGAACTCCTGGTACTGGTGTGGATCGTGGCCGGACTCATGACCCTTTTCGGCTCCCTGAGCATCGCCGAGATCTCCGGAATGTTCTCCGATTCGGGCGGACAGTACGCCTATTTCAACCGCTCTTACAACCGGTTCGTGGGCTATCTCTACGGCTGGGCGGTGTTCGCCATCATCCAGACCGGCTCCATGGCGGGAATCGCCTATGTTTTCTCCGATTCGCTGGGGTATTTCTTCCGGTTCCCCCGGCTCGCGGAAACGGCGGAGGCTTTCGCCCTGCACATTCCCCTGCTGGGGGACATCACGCCCTTCAAATTCATCGGGCTCAAATTCTGCACCATCGGGCTTATCGCCTTCCTGACACTGGTGAACTATCTCGGGGTGAAGTTCGGGAGCGCGGTGCAGGTGCTTTTCACGAGCATGAAGCTCCTGACCATCGCGGGCATCATCGCGCTCGCTTTCATCCTCGGCCAGGGTAGCGGGGCCAATCTCGTTCACTCCTCCCTGCCGTCCGGCATGGCCGGGACATCGGTCTTCCTGGGCTTCATCATGGCCATGTCCGGGGCGTTCTGGGCCTATGACGGCTGGATCAATGTCACCTATATCTCCGGGGAGATACGCGATGTCCAGCGTACCCTTCCCCGGGGCATGTTCGTCACCGCGGTGACCGTTATGACCGTTTACATCCTGGTCAACCTGGCGTATATTTACATCATCCCGGTCGGGGAGATGGCTTCCCGCTATGTCGGCGCGCAGGACCAGGGACAGTCCTACCTGGTGGCCACCGACGTGGCCCGGAGCTTCTGGGGCGACTGGAGCGGGAGCCTCATCGCAGCCGCCATCATGATCTCCACTTTCGGCGCGGTGAACGGCACTATTATGATGACCGCCCGGGTGAACTACTCCATGTCCCGGGAGGGGCTCTTCTTCAAAAAAATTGGGGAAATCAATCCCCGATTCATGACCCCCGGGCCGTCCCTGATTCTCCAGGGCGCGTGGGCCTCGGTCCTCGTCCTCAGCGGAACCTTCGACCAACTCACCGACATGCTCATCTTCGTGAGCTGGATATTCTACGCCGCGGCGGCTTTCGGAGTAGTCGTGCTCCGGAAGCGCATGCCCGATGCTTATCGTCCCTACCGGGTGTGGGGATATCCCTGGGTGACCTACGCTTTCGTTTTCTTTTCGGGGATTTACGTCGTCTTCACCCTCTATTCGGATGTAACGGCGTATCTGGACGGCCGCGCGCCGCTCATCAACTCCCTCATGGGCGTGGTCCTCGTGGCGCTCGGCATCCCCGGCTATCTCTACTGGAACCGGAAGCGGGAATCGGGCGCCGTCATCGAAGCCACCGGCGAGGAGGTGGCATAAATCAGCGCCCGGATTCTCCACAGAGCCGGGCAGTTAGCAGCCGCCACAAACCTGCAGAAACACCATAGGAAGGCAGGAATCATCCATTCCGGGAGGAAACCGCATGAATCGATCATTCACCTGCTTCATCCTGCCGCTTGTACTGTTCCTCACGGCATTTGCCGTTTCCGCCGCCCAGCACGGGTCCCCGGCCTGGCTCCGGTTCGAGAACGACCTCGCGCCCTCTCCGGAAGGCTTCCGGGAATTCCGGTGGTGCACCCGGGTCGGCCAGGCGCCCTGGAAGCTCCAGGGGCATACCACGCACACCCTCTTCACCCGCTCCGATGAAGATTTCTCCATTTTCGGTGTTACCGCGAAACACATCACTTACACAACCCGTAATTCGGTTTTCTACGGTGTCCGGCTCGACATTGAGGGCCGCGACGCAACACTCCGGGCCATGGAAGCGGCGCAACGTGAGTATCCTCCGGAAGACGTTGTGGAGCGGGTGAATGATCATATCTTCCGCTGGCGTACCTCCCATACTTCACTGGAGGCGAGCCTTCCGGAAAGTCCCGGCGGCCTCGGACAGGTCTGCCTGTGGGGTCGTGACCGGGTGTTTCCCGACGATGTTCGGACCGCGGTTTACGTGAACAAGCCCCCGAGCCTCAACCATACCCTGAAACGCTACAAACCCCGGCAGTATGTCGTCTACCGGGCTTCCGCTCCCATAACCATCGACGGCGACATCACCGAGAAAGCCTGGCAGGACGCCCCCTGGACCGACGCATTCGAGGATGCGCAGTCACCCTACTGTCCCCTGCCCTGGAAAATGACACGGGCGAAGATCGTGTATGATGACAGGAATCTCTATGTGGCCGTCCAGCTCCAGGAGGAGAATGTCTGGGGACACATTACTCAGCGCGACAGCATCGTTTATTACGACAACGACTTCGAGGTCTTTGTCGATCCCACGGCGGATGCGGTGAACTACTTCGAGTACGAGATGACCTGCCTCAACACCATGTTTGACATGTGGCATGAAAACGACAACCACCGGGGAGCGCTGGCCGACGGCCGCTATGACGCCCCCGGACTGCGGAGTGCGGTGCAGGTGCAGGGCACGCTCAATTACCACCACGACACGGACAAGGGCTGGACCGCGGAAATAATGATCCCCTTCCAGGACATGCGGGCATCCAACCCCGGCATGTCCCTTCCGGTGAAGCGGGGGGATATGTGGCGGATGAATTTCAGCCGGGTGCAGTATCTGCATATATACAGCCAGATGTTCCCCTATCTCCTCCCGCACAGTCCATGCGAGGACTGGGTCTGGAACACCACCCACATCGGCGATCTGCATATCCCCGAAATGTGGGCGAAAGCGGTCTTCTCCGACCTGCCGGCGGGGAGCGTTCCCGATGCCGAACTGGAGAACGCCTGCCCCATCCTCGACCCGCCTCCCGCGCCGAAGAAGCGCCGAACCGACATGGTGCGCTTCCCCGCCTCGACCATTACGCTCGGCCCCGATCCCACCGACCCCAGGCACAGTCCGGCGCATACCGTGAGTGTCCCGGCTTTCCGGATGGACCGCTATGAGGTGACCGTGGCCGAATTCGCCGCGTTCCTGAACGAAGGAGGCCGTGACGAGTTCTACGCGGATAAGATGATGATCCCGGAACTCTGCGGTATCATTCAGGACGGCCCCGGGAAATACCGGGTCATACCCGGCCGGGAGGACTACCCCGTGGTGTTCGTCTCGCAGAAGGCCGCGCTTGCCTACGCCGAAAGCATGGGGAAGACGCTCCCCACCGAAGCCATGTGGGAGCGCGCCGCCCGGGGGACGGAAGGCCGTACATACCCCTGGGGGAACGACCTCATCACGCCGGAGCGGGCCAATTACGATTTCCACTACGGCGGCACACTTCCGGTGGGCAGTCTGCCGAAGGGAGCCACACCGGAAGGGATACACGACCTCTGCGGAAATGTCAAGGAATGGACGTCGTCCTCACTCGCCCCCTATCCCGGCGGGAAGCCCTACGCCCACTGGTTCAATCCGCCCTTCTTCGCTCCACCCTACGGCCCGGAGCGGGCATCCGAAGTCCCCTCGCCCCCGGTCAACCGGGGCGGCGGCTGGACCAAACAGGAAAAGTGCATGGCCGCGGCCTACCGGGACACCCATGCCGCCCACAACTGCGGGTTCCGGTGCGTGAAGGTGGAGGAGTAGGGAGAGGCGTCTTGCTCGCTTAAGAGTTGTTGCACCGTGTATCTGGTGGGTCAGCAGAGCGAACCTTGATTTACCTCTCTCGCGAGGGGATCACTCTATGGGAGACTTTGCGTTATTGCTCCGGTGGATAAATGTATGAATTTTTTAAGGTATTGATTATATTAATCATATGGAAAAAACAGACATTCGGACACTGAGTCCCCAGGCGCA